>BOBG01000016.1 GCA_026002265.1 Spirochaetia bacterium | reverse complement strand
CCGCGCAATTTGTCGCAAACGGAATAATGATTAATGATGTTGCGACAAACGATGAGCTAAACTTTACAGTAAACCGCCTTATTCTCGGTGATAATCTGGAAATACTAAAAACTATTAAAGACGAAACTGTTGGCTTAATATATCTTGACTCGCCGTTTTTCTCGAACCGGAATTATGAAGTAATATGGGGAGATGATGGTGAAATACGCAGTTTTCAAGACCGGTGGGCTGGCGGTGTTGACCACTATATCGGGTGGCTGTTTGAGCGAGTTGATCAAATGCACAGAATACTGAAAACAACCGGAAATATATACCTGTATTGTGATTGGCATGCTGACGCTTATATACGTGTGCATATTTTAGATAAAATATTTGGCGAAATAATTTTAAGAATGAAATTGTTTGGCGTTATTCAAGTGGTGGTGCAAGTAAAAAATTCTATTCGAGAAATCATGATATATATATTTTTATACAAAAGGGAAAACCTATACATTCAAACTAGATGAAATAAAAGTTGCAAGAACAGAGAAATCTTTAGAACGTGCTCAAAATCCAGTAGGTGCAAGAATTAGTCAAGAGAATGTTTTAAAACTACCAGAAGATGTTTTTGATGTGTAAATCTTAGAACGCATCGGCTACCCCACACAAAAGCCCGAAGCATTACTTGAACGAATAATAAAGGCATCGTCAAATATCAGTGATGTTGTACTCGATCCATTTATGGGTGGCGGAACTACAATAGTCGTAGCGGACAAACTGGGTCGTCACTGGATAGGCATAGACCAATCGGTACAAGCAGTAAAAGTTACTGAATTACAGTTACAAAAGCAGACGGAATTATTTATAGCTCCTTATACTGTGCAGTTGCATAAATACGATTATGACATACTCTTTAATGAAGACCCGTTCAAATTTGAAACATGGATAATACAACAATTTGGAGGAGTGCCGCAAAATAAAAAAGGTGGCGAGCAAGGCGTTGACGGAAAAACATCTAACGGGACTCCGATACAGGTAAAACAATCAAAAAGTATCGGTGTAAACGTGGTAAAAAACTTTTCTGTTTCAGCAAAGCAGTATAACAAAATAGTGTTTGAAAAGAACAAAACCGAAAAACAGCCTGTTGGTTTTATTATAGCATTTTCGTTTGGAAGAGGGGCAATAGAAGAAGCAGCGCGGTTAAAAAACAGTGAAGGGATAATTATTAAATTGGTGAGTGTCGAAGAAATTATACCGCTGTCTGTAAAACCAAGTATAGGTGTTCATATAGATGAATTGTCAAAAGGCGAAAACGGAAACAGAAAAATAGAATGTATCGCAACGGGAGACAGTCCGGCAGGAATAGAATTTTATAGTTGGGATTTTGCTTATGATGAAAAGGAAAAGTTTAAGCCATCAGTAATTATAGATAAAGAAGTAAAACAAACAATTTCATTACAGACTGGAACTTATAACATAGCGGTAAAAGTTGTAGACAATGACGGCTTGGATAATATAGAAGTTGTGAAATTAAAGATAAATGGAGGCATAAATCGTGTATAAAGCATTATTGACACGTTTTTTTTGCCAAGGACGGCAAAAAAAACGATTGTGGTAGTGACGGTAAAAAAACATCGCTTAACAAACAGTTTACGCTGCGCCACAGTAGCGGCTTGGCTTCCATAAAACACCAGTCGGGCTTACGCCCTTTGTGGTGTTTATTCCAGCACATTTTTGTGGTTGCTGGAAACCTATGGTTTCCTTTATCGTAACCGCAAAAACGTCGTATAGCTTTCACGTTATGTGAAATGTACCTTGAATTATTGCAAATATAAAACCTTGACAAATTGTTATAAAACAGTAGACACTTTTCTCGAAAAACCCTACTTGCCATTCACTAAAAAATATGGTACTATGTTTATAAAGGTTAGTTATGGATAAAATTTTAGACAAATATTCAGATAAAGCCGATGCTATAATCAATAATGGCTCTTGTTATGATTTTGTAAAAACCATACCGGATCAATCGGTTAAATTAGTTGTTACCTCACCGCCCTACAATATAGGGAAAAAGTATGAGAAAAAATCAAATCTGGGTGAATACTATAATAAACAGGAACAAATAATTGATGAGTGTGTACGAATTCTTGCTGATGATGGAAGTATATGTTGGCAGGTTGGAAATTTTGTTACAAATTCTGAAATAATCCCTTTGGATATTTTATTATATCCCATTTTTCAAAAATATAATTTAAAATTACGCAATAGAATTATATGGCAATTTGGTCATGGTTTACACGCATCAAAAAGGTTTTCTGGAAGATATGAAACCATTTTATGGTTTACAAAAACGGATAATTTTATTTTTAATTTGGATCCCGTAAGGATACCTCAAAAATATCCAAACAAACGTTATTTTAAAGGACCAAGAATAGGCGAATTTTCTTGCAATCCTTTGGGAAAAAATCCAGGTGATATATGGGACATTCCCAATGTGAAAAACAATCATGTGGAAAAAACAATTCATCCATGTCAATTTCCAATTGAATTAGTTGAAAGATTGGTTCTCTCATTAACAAATGAATATGATCCGGCGTTTGATCCTTATCTTAGGGGTTGGCTCGACATCGGCAGCGGCGGTAAAAAACAAACGCCGTGGAATGGGGTGTGAAACTATGGAAGAATATTATAGCATTGCCGTGGAAAAGACAAAATTAGCAATGGATGGAAAATTAAAGACCCGGCCTATGAACAAACCTATATATGATCCAAAAAATCCAAAAATTAATTTGGAATATGATTTGGAAGAAGCAACGGAACAATTAGTTTTGTTTAATAAACCGCCAATATATGAAGGAATGGCAAAATGAAAATAGTTGAAAAATATTCACACTTAAACGGCCTCGAATTTTTATTGGTTCATAATCCAGAATTATGGCATGAAATTGAAAATGTTATAATGACAGTTGATGCAGAAAAATGTAAAACAAAAGTCTCAAAAGAAAGAACAATGAAGGGGACATTATTGTATAATCCTATTGAAATGAATGAAATGTTTAAACAAGAGTTATCAAAATATCACTGGCAAGAAAGCAGGGTTAGCTATTGGGTAACAAAGGACGAAAATTTAATTAGGAAAACACTAACCATGCCAGCCGATTTGCAAAAGCAGGAAATTGAAGCTCAAGGAGAAATAGCAATAAGAAGCTATAATCAGACTGATTTTGTAAAAAGCCGTGTGGCTATTGAAGTTCAGTTTGGTAAATATGCGTTTATTGCATATGATCTTTTTGTAAAACATTTAGCATTTTATATTGGTAATTATATTGACGTAGGAATTGAAATATTACCTATGAAAACATTACAATCACAAATGAGTTCAGATCCTTCATATTATGAAGGTGAATTATATAATGTTGTTAGACAAGGTAAGGGAATACCTGCCGTTCCTCTTGTAATCATTGGAATTGAACCGTAAATAATAAAGTCCTAATAAAATATATAAAAAGAATGGAGTACGTCCGTACGTCATATAACAGGACTGTATACGCTGCGCCGCCGTCCTAGCGACGCGAAAACGGAGAACATCTACAGATAATTTATGAAAATAAAATGTGTCTATAAACAAACTTATTCTCGGAGACAATCTCGAAATACTAAAAAACATTGATGCGGAAAGCGTTGATCTGATTTACCTAGATCCACCCTTTTTTAGCAACAAAAACTACGAAGTCATTTGGGGCGATACCGGCGAAATCAGAAATTTTCAGGACAGATGGGCAGGTGGCATTAGCCACTACATTGAATGGTTAAAAGAACGTGTAATTGAAATGCATCGCATACTAAAAAATACAGGCAGTATATTTTTACATTGCGACTGGCACACAGATGCATATATACGGGTTTACATATTAGACAAGATATTCGGAGAGAATAATTTTAGAAATGAGATTATTTGGTGCTACAAACGACCATCTGCACCGAAACAAAAACAATTATCGAGATTACACAATACTATATTTTGGTACTCTAAGGAAAGATGGATTTTCAATGGAAATGATATAAAAATCCCGTATGCGGCAAGTAGTTTGGCAAGAGCTGGATATGCGGCAAATGCAAGCAAAATGACAGATGTGGCGTTGTGGAACTAAAAGAAGGCGGAAAATTGTCTGAAGATTGGTGGGATATTCCAATGTTAAAAGGTAATTCACGGGAATGGATTGGTTATCCGACCCAAAAACCTATTGCCTTACTTGAACGAATAATAAAAATGGCAAGTTCCGTTGATGATATTATACTCGATCCGTTTGTTGGTGGTGGTACGACTATTGCAGCCGCAGAAAAACTTAACCGAAACTGGCTAGGAATCGATCAATCAGTACAAGCGGTTAAAGTTACAGAATTACGTTTACAAGCAGCATCAGATTTGCTTAGCAATTCGTATACGGTGCAGTTGCATAAATACGATTATGATACACTGCGCTACAAAGACGCATTTGAATTTGAAACATGGATTGTGGGGCAATTCGGCGGGATTGGGAATGTAAAACAGCGCGGTGATTTTGGACTGGACGGACGAACACAAGACAATACACCTATTCAAGTAAAACGTTCAGACAGTATTGGGCGTAATGTTGTAGACAATTTTCTATCGGCAGTTCAGCGATATGACAAAAATCTTTTTGAAAGAAATAAAAATGGCAAAAAACCTGTCGGTTACATTATCGCCTTTTCTTTTGGCAGGGGAGCGATAGAGGAAGTTTCACGGCTTAACACAGAAGAAGATACAATTATTAAATTAGTCCGTGTCGAAGAAATAATACCAATAGCGGTTAAACCTGCTCTTGGTGTTCAAGTAAATGAATTATCAAAGAACGAAAAAGGCGAACGGCAAATAGAATTTATAGCCGTAGGAGAAAGTCCTGTCGGGATAGAATTTTATAGTTGGGATTTTAACTATGATGAAACAAAAAGATTTAAACCACAAATACTACTCGACAAAAATGGTAAGCAAGAATATAACTTTAAAGCCGGTTCACATATTATTGCAGTAAAAGTTGTAGACAATGACGGGCTAGAAAATATAGAAGTTATAAAATTGAAAATTAACGGAGTTGTAGAAAGAACAAATTTATTTTGCTAGAAAATGCTATGGTATTTTCTTTATCGCAAAATAAAACCGTCATAAACGCCCGGAACGTTAAGCGACATAAAACCTGAAAAATATGAAGAATGGCGGCATCTGTACCGCCTTTAATCGAAAACCGGTTTTGTGAAATACAACGTTTAACTCCATTGGTTTTTACCATAGGAGGGTAGTTATGCAAACTACAAAAAGTTGGAGCAAAATGCTCCTCGTGGGAATGTCGGCAATGGTGCTGGCACTCAGTCTGGTTTTTACCGGATGCGATGATCCCACTGGCGGACATAATGGCACTGGTAATAATACCGGCACCGGTACTGGTGATAGTAATGGTACTGATAACAATACTAGTACGGTGTATGAAGTGGGCGATACCGGTTCCGCCGGCGGACTCATTTTTTACGACAAAAGTGTTGTTTCAAACGGATGGCGCTATTTAGAAGCGGCACCAAGCTCAATAGAGCTTCCCGCCCCCTGGGGAGCTTATATCAAAAATGTGAGTGGAACAGGTAATGCTATCGGTACCGGTAAGAAGAATACGCAACTCATTTTAGCGTACCTAGAAACGATTAGTGAAACGGGTAAAGCTGTGCATATATGTGATGGACGCCCTTATGGTGGTTATACCGACTGGTTTCTACCAAGTCAGGGTGAGTTAAATCTCATGTATATAAACCTTAAACAAAACAACTTGGGAAATTTTCAAAATGATTGGTACTGGTCTTCCACAGAGGCGGGTAGCACTCATGCGTGGGGACAGGATTTTGGCAATGGCAACCAAAGTGGTAGCGTCCCCTATGGCGCTAAGGATAAGAGTTACTTGGTTCGAGTTATCCGGCAGTTTTAATATAGCTGACCGTCCGCCGTCCGTGTCGGACGGCTTGCGTCGCAGATTTTACGATCGCTTAACAGGGCATTTATGCTGCGCCGGCAGGAGCCGGCTCGGGCTACGCCACAGTTTTATTTTGCTAGAAACCTGCGGTTTCCCTTATCGTAACCGCAAAGACGTCGTATAGCTTTCACGTTAGGCGAAATTTGGGCTAAATTTTGTTGAAAATAATATAAAAAATCAAGAAAAACACTTGACAAAATAATATCACATATGATATATTGAATTTATGGAATATGAAGTCGAACTGTATGAAAAAGTAGACGGTAAAATACCCGTTCTTGATTTCATATTATCATTAAACCCAAAGCAACAGGCAAAAATATATAGGGAAATAGAATTATTGAAAAAGTTTGGGAATGAATTACATTTACCCCATGTTCGTAAATGGAAAGAGAAAAATATAATGTGTTATGGGAATTACGAATAGAAGTTGCTTCTAATGCCTTTAGGATATTCTATTTTATGCACTATCAAAACCATAGTGTATTATTGCATGGTTTCCAAAAAAAGACGATGAAAACACCGTCAAAAGAATTGGATATAGCCTTAAACCGAATGAAAGATTATATAACGAGGAAGGAAAAATGAAGTGGGATGAAGCCAAAAAGGTAATTTTAAAGAACGACGAAGTTCTTCAGGAACTCAAAAACAATGAGGCCGAATATAAAATTATTGAAGAAATAATAATGGCTAGAAAAGAGAAAAATTTAACACAAAAGGACTTGGCGGTATTGGTAGGAACACGGCAATCCAATATTTCAAGACTAGAAAGTGGGAATTATAATCCATCATTGGAATTTTTAAATAAAATTGCAATTGCAATGGGAAAAGAATTAGAAGTAAGAATAGTATAAAGTACGCCCAAACTTCGCATAACATACGCTACTGCGCCCGAAGCATATACAGTCCTGTTAGGCGAAGTAAAAATTGCTTTACACTATTTTCCATTTATTATCTCTAATATATTGACTATTGATTTACTTAATGCACTTAATAATTTTATATCTACAATTTCTTCTTTATCCATTTTTGTATGGGTTAATTTTATTGAATCCGTAAACATATCACTTGAAGTTATTGCAATACATGAGATATTTTGAAAAGCAAATATCACATGATCCCCAGAGTACCATTGTTCCCCTTCCAATAAATTATTAATTGTAACAATTTCATTCTGAATATCTTGTTCATAATTGAAAAATGAAAACATATTCTTTGAACCAATATGTCCGGGTCCGTCAATATTAATAACAGATTTTATTTTATAACTATTTTCTTCCAAATAATTTAAATACGCTAATTCTCCAGATGCTTCAGGACTCTCTTCCCCGTTAAAAGGTACGATTTCTACTGTATAATTGTATTTTTTATCTTTTATTAAATTGGTGGTTTCATACAATGTATATAAACCGGCGGCATTATCATTTGCGCCACAAGTATTATATTTACTGTCCATATGTGCTGCAATTAAAATAATGTCTTTCGACAAACCTTCTTTCCTGAAAATAAGTTGTTTTGATTTTTCCTTATATATTTTTGAATTAATCTCTATAGATATTTCATTCTTTTCCGTGATATTGCCCAATGATGATACATAAGCCGTGGGTATTTCTAAATTTACATCTTCAAATACCGGAAAAGGATTTAATCCCGACGCCTGATCCTGCCCGCTAATTGTTATTATTCCCTTGGGATTTATTTTTTCAAAAGTTTCATATAACAATTTATCTTCATCGGGAAAATAGAACGGATAATTTTTTGCCATTACACTGTTTTTTGACAATTCATTAACAAAAATCAAAATGCCATCATAATTTTTTATATTTGATAATTCAGTAAATGTAGATACATATTTTAACAGAAAATTACCTTTAAGGTTTCTTGAAAAAGGACTTGGAAATATTTCTATTTTATTATTATTTTGCTCAACAAATGAATTGTTTGATTCCCATACAATACAGTTTAATGGCAATTCAATAATATTATATTTTAATGTATTGAACTCATTATACAATAATTTTAATACTTCATGATTCCCTTTTGTGCCTAATGGCCTTTCAATACACAATTCTGAAAATTTCAACATATTTCCTCCAGCTTTTCGATTATTATATATAGTTTTTTCAAAATTGTCAATCATTCAATTTCTATTTCGCCTAACGTGAAAAATGTACCGGAGAAAAAACGCACAAAGGCCGTAGGCCGACTGCGTTTTTTCGTAGGCCAAGCCGCTACTGCGCCCGAAGCATATACAGTCCTGTTAGGCGAAGTTTGCCCGTACTTTTATATATTGAATTCATTATTTGCTTTTTCTGTTGTTATTCTTCTTTTTTCTAACGTTTTTATAAACATTTCTTCAATAATTTCCGGCAATTTATTTTCAATGATTTTTGTCCCCTCTTCGGTTATCCCTCTCTTGGTCGCTACCCTGTTTATTAATGTATCATAGGTCATTTCTTTTTCCAATAATAATTTCCCTGTCCCATACATTGTTGCTATAACCATATCTATTATTTTTTCTTTAGATATTGATGTATGTTTTACGGCTTCTTCTGTTATAACTTTAAATATTGCACCAATAAAACCAGGCATACAGCTTGTCAATTCAGACCCCATACCCATTTCCGGTTCAGGTATTTCCATAATGGTTCCAAAACATTTTAATAAATTATTTATTGCTTCCTTGTCTTTGATATTTACATTGGCATTATGACATACTAACGTTACCGATTGATTTACTTCTGCTATTATGCTCGGGATTATTTTTGATATTTTATGGTTTATACATATTTTTTCAATTTGATTAAATAACACACTTCCGTTTAATGAAATAATGTGAACATTGGAACCAAGATATTCAACTATCTCCGTTAAGACATTTTTAATTTCCAATGGTTTTACACAAATAAATAATATCTTTGCATTTTTTACTACATCGATATTATTTTTACAAATATTTAGTTTTGAATATGTTTTATTTAAATTTATTATTTTTTCAAAGGTTCTGTTTGAAATAAATATATTTGATTCCTGTATGGTTTTTGATTCAATAAATTTATCAAGAAGCATTTTTCCCATGCTTCCATAACCAATAATGCCAATGTTTTTAACCATTTTTTCCTCCATACATATTTTATTATATTTTTTATTTTATTGTCAACCAAGTTAGGGCAAATTGCATCTAACGTTCCAGTTGTTTATGACGGTTTTATTTTGCGATAAAGAAGCGCCATAGCGTTTCTAGTGTGGTGTAATTGACAAATAACAGAAAGTAAATTATACTTTCGTTATGGCTAACGAAATAAAAGCAGCACTAGTTACGGAAGACAAAATTTTAATGGAGCAATTACTTGAGAGCGGACATATTGAGCACAAATATGCTATTCGATTGCAAGTTGTTCTGCATCGGGCAAATGGAAAGACGCCGACCGATATAGCAGAGTACTTGGGGATCAATATCAACACAATAACATCGTATGTCAAAAGGTATAATGAAACCGGGGTTGATTCGTTGTTGCATGACAAGACACGAAAACCTGGAACAGCGCCGATAAGTGAAGAAATAAAAAACAAAGTAATAGACATCGCATGCTACGAGAACTCAAAAGACGCTACGCATTGGAGCACACGGAAACTTGCTAAACGTGTTGGTATTAGTCATAATAAAGTGAGCGGAATAATGGGATAAAACCGCATATACAATCATACTATTCATACAGCAATGATCCTGAATGTGAAGAAAAATTACGGGATGTTGTCGGGTTGTATATGAATCCGCCTGACAACGCATTAATACTTTGTGTGGATGAAAAGACGCAAATACAGGCCCTTGAAAGAGCAAGGGTATACTATATTTAACACACGGTTTAGGCTTTACAGCGGGTACGCTGTTCGGGCTAACGCCACATTTTGCGGCTTGCTAGTCTTTGCAAGCAAAGCCTCCAACGCAACCGCAAAACGTCGTATAGCTTCCACGTTATGCGACATAGGAGCTAAAATTTGTGTAAAATATATAGTAGGGTTGATATAAAAATACTTAAGGTATATGATACCTAATCAAGGAGAAAAAAATGGACTTTAAAGATCTTATGCCCAATTTAATGGTAAAGGATGTTGGAAAAACCGTTGATTTTTATAAAAATGTCCTCGGTTTTAATGTTTTGGCAACGGTTCCTGAAAATGGCCCTTTTGTTTTTGCCATGGTAAACGCAAATAGTGTTATTATTTCGTTTCAGGAAGAAAAAAGCATAAAAGAAGAATACCCCCAGTTGGAAAATTTCTCGCAGGGCGGCTGTTTAACTTTGTATATTCATGTAACTAATGTGAACAAGTTATATGAAAAAGTTAAAGGAAAGGCAAAAATTGCCAAAGAGGTACATAAGACGCCTCAAGGATCAACTGATTTTGCCATTGAAGATTGTAACGGCTATATTTTAACATTTGCCCAGCAGGACTAAATATGGCAAGTGACATTGATTTTGTAAATTATGTAGCTGACCAAATAACGGGGTAAAACCGGATACATTTGAAGTGATAATGTCTATTCTCCAAAAAGAATACGCCTCTGTTGCATAAGAGAGGCGGAAAACCAGCCAAACTGACAGTCGAGGACAAGCTGTAGGTGGAAGACACGCTGACGAAGGACAAGAGCTTCCGGCTTCCCGACAAGAAGGTACTCAAAAAGGAGTCGTCGTCCATTGACTACATCGTAGTAGACATGACGGCAAGTCCGATAAACCGGCCAAAAGAAACCAAAAAGACTGATATTCTGGCAAGAAAAAGCGGCATACGATAAAGACGCAGATAATCATCGAGCAAAAGAGCAAGAGAATCATTGATGTACAGAAAACCAAAGGCAGCGAACATGACTTCAAGATGTATAAAGGCGTCATCGGGAAATCGGTTCACCAGTCTATCCGCATAGACGCCAATCTTGGGTATCTTGGAATAGAGAAGTTGCATACGGACAGCCGGATACCGAAGAAGGCGAGCAAGAAGTATAAGCTGACCGCGAAGGAGCAAGCGTATAACAGACGACTTGCGCGCAAGCGGGTTGTTATTGAGCATATCAATGCCAAAATAAAAACATTCAAGAGCATGGCATATCCTTACCGGGGACATTGCCGCAACCGGCATTCACTGAGAATGACTTTGATTTGCGGCCTCATAAACTATGACAGACTGATTTAGAGGGTTATTAAACAAGTCTATTGTAAAAAAACACAAGAATTTTTTGCAAATATACAATTGAAAAAGATTGACGCATTTACTTCAGCTTATGTTGTTCAAGAATTGAAAGAAGCTTCTGAACCTAAAAGAAGCAAGATGTTAGGTTTAATTAAAGAATATGATGCACGAGCATTTGAATTAGCAGATTTATATATTGAGCTGGAAATACTTCCTAAAAAATCAAGAGTTGATGGTGCTCATATTGCAATGTCGGCGGTACATAACATGGATTGCATTGTTAGTCTTAATTTTAAGCATATAAATAAATTAAAAACAAAAGCAGCAATAGAAATCATACATAAAATCAAAGGTTTTAGCAACCCATTTATTTGTACGCCAATGGAGGTAATAAATTATGAATAATTTCGAAGACCAACTTGAAAACATTCGTCTTAAATTATATGAACAAACAAAAGATATAGAAGAAACAGTATTTTATTTTGTCTATTTTATAAATACTGGAATATTTACTCGTGTATTAATTCATTATGCAATAGCAAAAATATTTGGTCCTTTAATTTGGGGACGGGGTTATTGCGGATGGGCTTGTTACACGGCGGCTTTACTTGAATGATTGCCGATAAATGAAAACAAGAATATATCAAAAAAATATGCTTGACACATTAGTTTTGTATTATATAATAGGCTTGTTCGACAACGCACCAATAGTATATAATGAAGCATGGATAGGGAAGAACAAAGAGAGTGTCTAAGTGATACGGAATTTAAGCGGCTGTTTGGAGTAAAAAAAGAGACATATGAAGCGATGCGGCTGATACTGGAAAAAGAATACGCGGTATTGCATCAGGCGGAGGGCTGTCCACCGAAACTGAGCGTTGATGATAAATTGCAAATTGCGTTACAGTACCTAAGGGAATACCGGACGATGGAACACATCGGATTCGATTGGGGAGTCAAGAAAAACACGAGCAGCGGATCGATCAAATGGGTGGAGGACACGCTGGTAAAAGACGGTACATTCCGGCTGCCGGGAAAGCGGAGACACGATAGAATATATCGTGGTGGATGTGACGGAAAGCACGATAGAGCGGCCTAAAAAAAACAGCGAACTATTACAGTGGAAAGAAAAAGCGGTACACGATAAAAACGCAGGTGATAGTCAACCGAAAGAGTATGTAGATTATTGTGTTGCGCAGGATAAGAGAGCGTGCACGATTTCAACCTGTATAAAAAGACGATAGGCGTCGCCATTGATACGGACATACGGGTGCAGGCGGACAGCGGGTATCAAGGGATAGACAGCCTACATGAGAACAGAGAGACGCCGAAGAAGAAGAGCAAGAAGCATCCGCTGACGAAAATGGATTATATATTAATATATCCAATATGAGGAGATAAAATTATGGACAGAATTAAAGCGATAGAAACCTTGGCTCAGGATTGGAAAATATCTTTAGAAGAGGCCTTAATTTTATTTGAAGGTATAATGTATAAAGAAAGTGGTGAATATGATAAAAGTATATCACTTTATGATAATGGATTAAAACTATATCCAAATTCTTCTAAACTACTTTGTGCACAAGGGGAAGTATATTTGTGTAAAAAAGAATACGAACTTGCAATTAATAATTTTAATTGTTCATTGGCAATAAACCCTCTTGAAGAACATGCCTATTTTAGTCGTGGTGAAGCTTATCGGGAAAAAGGCAATAACGATGATCGGGCAATTAATGATTATACTAATGTACTAAAATTAAATCCTAAATATTCTGCCGCTTTAATAATAGAGGATGTATATATTACAAACAAGGAAAATACAAAGAAGCAATTGACGATTACACAAACGTATTACGCATTGATTCAAGCTCGAATGCAATTGCTAATGCATACCATAATCGAGGTGATGTTTACCTCAAAAAAGGTGACTATGATAAGGCTCTTGCTGATTTTACAAAATCATTAAAAGCAGAAGCAACTAATTCAATAGTATATCATAAACGTGGGTTTACCTATTCGCAAATAAAAAGAATTGACTTAGCGATCAAAGACTTTGATAAAGCAATAGAATTAAATCCTTCATCATCTATTAGCTTTTTTTGCCGTGGTACAGCATTAATGTTTTTAGGTAAATATAGGGAGGCATTATTTGATTTAACCCATACTCTCGATTTTGATCTTTCAAATGATCCACTAAATGATCATAGTGATCCTAATGATTCTCTAACAAAATCCACAGTTCTTCTTAATCGTGGTTCCGTATATCGCCAACTAGGAGAATATGATAAGGCAATTTGCGATTATTCTGAAATGATAAAAATTGATCCAAATAATGCACAAGCATTTAATAATAGGAGTAATGTATATATTCAAAAAGGACTCCATGAAGAATCAATGAATGATTTTGATGAAGCCATTAGGTTAGACTCAAAATATCCTGAAGCCTATCATAACCGTGGACATGAAAATGTAATAAAAAGAAAATATGAAGAAGCGATTAATGATTTTACAATGGCAATTAAACTAAACTTTACATCTGCTATTACTTTTCTTCTTCGAGGTGGTATATATGAAACGAAAGGAGATTATAGTCAAGCATTAAAAGATTATACAGAAGCAATAAATACTGATAATAAGGATATAAACGCATATTTTATTCGAGGCAGTCTGTATTTTAAATTAGGTCAGTATGATAAAGCAATAGATGATTGTAATATAATATCAGGACTCAATCAAAAAGTAGGTGGAATAGAAAATGTTCATGAAAGGGCAGAAAAAATGTATGGGGAAGCAACATTAAGAAACAAATAGATATAAAATACAAGGGGCACTTCGCATAACAGGACTGTATATGCTTCGGGCGCAGTAGCGCCCTCAGGCTACGAAAAACCGCAAAAACATCGTAAACCTTCCACGTTAGACGACATGGCGGCTAAAATTGGTTGGGAATATGTTGAAATAAAAATTTACTGGAAAATACTTGACATTATATAAAAAATGACAGTATAATAAATTATGGCGTTTATGAATTGGAAGGAATACAAAATGAAAAGAATAATATCAAGTATCTTACTATTTGGATATATTCTTACTGGATTAATAGATGCTTTATTGCATAATAAAAGAAGCTATTCTTCTATAATGGGAATGGATATAAATAGAGTTTATCTCTACACTTTTATATTATTTATAATCGGTTCATGGTTTCTTTATAATAAATGGTTTGTAGGAATAGGATTTTTAGCTTTAGCAACTTTTAATTCCTATTTTGATGAGTTTCTTTTCGTGCATAATTATGTTGCATCAGTATTAATTTATATTGGAATATTATTTGATATAATTATTAGACGGAAATACAAATGGTTGATTCCATTGGTAATTTGTGGAATAATACAAGGTATAGCATTTCAAACTACTTGGCTAGGTAATTTTATGGTGTTGAGTATGGAATTTTTATCATTATGTATAGGTTCTATTTTCATTATAAAAACTGTAAAATAAACAATGGAGTACGCCTTTTGGCCTCCTAAAAAAAATATTTTGATATCTATCATATCAACCTTTTAAAAGAAATTGACAAGTGAATTTCGTATTTTTTTGTGGAAAATTTGCATTTTTTTTGCAATTTATACTATACAAATGCTTTGCATCATTCAAGTTGCACCTTCACCACAACAGGGAAGCCGGTAGCCGGAAGCTTACAATTAACTTCCAATGAATTATCCGTTACTTTCCATTGCGGTTTTTCTTTGCTCCCCAAAATGGAAACTGTTTTTATGATTCCGTGAAACGCCGGTTTATTCGGGTCGGCGGATTTTGAGAGGGCTTTAATTTTGAGCATACCTTCATTTGGGTACGCAAGGGATATTACATAAATCGAATCACCTTTGCATGTAAAGCGGAAATCCTCACTTGTGTAACATGCGCCTTCGTCATCCTGGAATTGACCTTCGCTTTCTTTTGTAGGACCTTCGGCAGACGTGCGCCACACTTTTGCCCCGTAGATACACTCTCCATTTGTTTTTAACCATGCACCAATATCACGCAAAATAGAACATTCTTCAGACGAAATTGTGCCGTCAGATTTTGGGCCGATGTTTAAAAGCATATTACCATTTTTGGAAACCACATCAACCAGCTCGCATACAATATCACTTGCTTTCTTGTAAACATTTTGCGAGGTGTAGCACCAGGAGTTTTTCGCGACAGGAGTTTCTGTTTGCCACTTAAATGCTTTTGCATCGGCAAACTTCCCGCGCTCAATTTCGACAATTCCGCTGCCGAAAGCAACTGCATCATGTTTGGTACATATTACAGGCTCAAAACCATATTCATCTGCGCGAGCATGGTAATAAGCTAAAACTTTTTTTAAGTAAGGCCTAAATGCCGCGTGTTGAATCCACCAATCAAAATACAAAATATGCGGTTTATACACGTCAATAAGTTCCGCTGTGCGCAGTAGCCAATCGCACATATATTCATCACTTGGGGTTGGTGTGCCATGCAAGTCTTGAAATGACGGCTCCGGTGTTACGCTTGGCCAATACAAATCACCGCGTATAAGAGGCTCCTTAATATCACTGTCAAAAAGTTTACCATGCCTTAGAAAAAACCAATGCTCTGCACGGTGAGATGATGCTCCAAAAACCAATCCGTTATTTTCAATTGCATTTTTCAAATCGCCTAGCAGATTTTTTTTAGGCCCCATATTAGCAGCATTAAATAGTGATATGGAACTTTTATACATTTGAAAACCATCATGATGCTCTGCAACGGGCACAATATATTTCGCACCGGCGTTTTTTAGTTCAGCCGCCCACTCGTTAGCGTCAAAATGCTCCATCGTGTATAATGGAATAAAATCCTTGTACCCAAAACTTTTATGCGGGCCGTAAGTTTTTATATGATGTTGATATTCAGGTGTAGCTTCTATATACATACTGCGCGGATACCATTCATTGTTAAAAGCGGGTACACTGAACACACCCCAATGAATAAATATACCAAACTTGGCATCGTTAAACCATTTCGGTGCCATGAAATTATTTATACTATCCCAGGTATCTTTGTAGTCACTATTTGCAATTACATTATCAAGCTCTTTTATACCTTCTACCAAATTAGTATAATCAATATTCGGCATAACTCACCCCTTTACACCTGCATAGGCGATGCCTTCCACAATATATTTTTGACACAGCACATATATTATAACAATCGGTATTATCGAAATACAAGTACCCGCCATAATCGCGCCATAATTCGCACTGAACTCCTCGCGGAAACTTGCAAGACCGATTTGTATCGTACGCAGTTTTACAGAATCCAAATAAATCATCGGCCCCATGTAATCATTCCATATACCATTAAATGTAAGAACGGCCAGAGTTGCGAGGCCTGTTTTAGTTAACGGCAATATGATATTCCAATATACACGGAATGTTCCGCAGCCGTCAATCTTCGCCGCTTCATGCAAACTATTCGGTATACTCAACATATTCTGCCGCAACAGAAATACACCGAACGCGCTGAATGCCTGCAACACAATTAACGACCAATGAGTATTGTATAAATGCAATCCTTTTACAATAATGAACTGCGGAATCATAATTGCATGCCAAGGTATCATCATCGTGGCGAGATAACCTAAAAATAATTTATCGCGTCCGGGAAATTTTAACTTGCTAAAACTGAATGCCGCCAGCGAGCACGTGAATAGTTGCAGCAAGGTAATAATAACCGCTAGTTTTGCCGAATTAAAAAAATATGTTATAAAAGGTATCTTGTTTAAAACTGTATCATAGTTGATGCTGCGAAATGTTTTCGGTATCCATTCGACGGGGTACTTAAATATTTCTGTGTTTAATTTAAATGACGCGCTAAGCATCCACACAAATGGTACTATCATTAAATACGCAATTGCAATACAACAAATAAATAATATTAAGTTGCTTACATTAAAATGTTTTTTGTTTAGATTTGTATTTGCCATATCAGTCCTCGTTTACCCAGCGTTTTTGGCCTTGCCATTGTATGAGCGTTACAATCATGATTACGACAAATAAGAAATATGCAATAGACGAAGCGTAACCCATTTTCCAATTAGAGAAGGCTTCCTTGTATATGCGAAATACTAACACGGTAGTTGCCCGGCCGGGGCCGCCTTTTGTAGTAACGTTGATTATGTCGAATACCTGGAAGGACGCTATGATTGATAATATTGTTACCATAAAAGTTGTGGGGGAGAGCATCGGCAGTGTAACATGGCGGAAGCATTGTATTGAGTTTGCACCGTCTATACGCGCCGCTTCGTATAAGTGGCTTGGTATATTTTTTAATCCCGCCAAAAACATTATCATATAATAACCGGCTTGTTTCCATACTACAACTATTACAACCGTAAACAATGCGGACTTCGATGCGAAAAACCAACGCGGCAATGCAGCTTCCGAAAACCCTAGGGACATCAAAAAGCGGTTGATTGGGCCGCTATTGGGGTCAAATAGCAGCATAAACACACAACTTACAGCAACCATCGAAGTGAGGTTCGGAAAGAAGTATAGCGTTTTGAATACTGTAGTGCCGCGTACATTTGTGTTGAGTATCAGCGCCAAAGCGAGAGAGACAACAATTGTTAATGGTACACTTGTTAGTGAATAGAACAAGTTGTTTTTTAGCGCCGCGATAAATTGTGAATCACCGAACATTTTTATATAATTACTAATTCCTACAAAGGCAGCTCCCGGAAACCCAGTGTAATCAGTAAAACTTAATACTAATCCTATGACAATTGGTACAGCCGTAAATATAAGAAAACCTATAAAGTTTGGAAGCAGATACAAATACGCCTTGATCGCTTCTTCTTTTTCAAGAGCGCTCATTTTTTTACGAGCCATACCGGTTACCGCCTTTTTAGTTTTTTATTTCAAGCTAATTATTTATTCTTAGCAATTATCTCGGCGCGCAGTTTGTAAAAATTGTTGAACGCTTGATCGAGAGTTTGTTCACCAAGGAGGTAGAGCTGCATCTCCGGTATGTATGCTTCATCGTTAATCTGACCATAATACGGCTCAGGCCCTTGCTCAGGTAAAATCTTCGAGGAGAAGCGGTAATCGACACCATCTACGGTGACTAACTTTTTGTAGGCTGCAAGCGATTCGGGTGTTGAATACGAAGGAACCTGTTTCTGGTTTGCATAAACCGTTGTGCCGCCTGCAGTAGTCGTGGCCCACTCTATAAACTGATACGCTTCTTTGGCATGTTTCGATTTAGGCGAAATGCAATAATATGATGCCTGTCCAACCGACGAGCCTTTTTCCATGCCGCTTAATATAGGCATAGGCGCGACACCAAGATTAAAATTTCCCTTGAACAGATTAAATTCCCAGTCGCCCATTATCATCATATATACCGTACCGCTATCGAAGAGCGCCATAATATCAAACGAGCCAACACTCATATCTTCGATGCTCGGATGTGATTTATCATCAATATACATCCGGTGCAGCACCTGTGCATAACGACGTGTGAGCGGCGTCGGCTCTGAAGCTGTCAAATATTCGTTGCCCGCAGCCGAGCCCAAATTGAGCGACCAAGGCGGACAAGCACCACCCCAATACTTTACACCATTTTCCGTGTAAGTCAACTTCTTTGCTAAATCCAAATACTCGTCCCACGTTAAGTCGATTGGATATGGCAGTCCTTTGGCGTCAAACAAATCCTTATTGTAGAAGGTCATCCAACACGAGCCCGTAGTCGGCAAGCCGTATATTTTCCCGTCGCGCGCCGCACCGGTCAACGCATTTTTTATCGGCGCCGTATTAACCTTCGATTCATTGATGAACGGCGTCAAATCAAGTAACGCTTTGTTTGTGATATACTGCTGGGCTTGTGCCGGCGTACGAATCCATAGCGCATCTATATCGCTCGAGCCCGCAGTGAGTACCCGGATTTTGTCGTCGTAATCATCATTCGGAATCGAGTGATACTCAACTTTAAACCCTGGATCAGTTTTCTCAAACGCAGCAATCATCTCCTTGAGTATCGGGTCGTTATCCGAGTGTCCGTAAAAGTTTACCACCGTTCCGCCCGTATCTGTTTTTCCGCTTGCATAGACGGAAACAGCCAAACCAAAAATCGCTAAAACCAACAACAGTTTTTTCATCTTTCATAGCTCCTTTAATAAAATAAATTAATTTAGACCTTTACTCATCTATCGCAATGATTCGACAAGTAAGAAGAATTGTAGAATACCTTTTTGGTTCTGTCTAGAGCTTTTTTTTAACATGCATTTTAAAATAATATAATAAAAATAATGGTGTACAGCCAAGCGGCGTCTAACAGGACTGGACGCTCTTCGCGGCTTGGCCTACGAAAAACACTAGTCAGGGCTACGCCCCTTTGTGCGGTTTTCTCCACCACATTTTTGTTGACCTGGAAACGCTTCACGTTCCTTAAAACGTCACATACAGCCGGAATGTTATGCGACATTGTGCCTAAGATTTTGTTTAAAAATTTTGGAAAAAAATATTGACATAAAATAAAAAACACAATAATATAAAATTATAGGAGGTTAATTAAAATGGTTAAAACAGATGAGGAATTAATTAAAGAAGCAAATCGTATTCGACAGCAACGTTTTCTTGAAAAACATAAAGATGAAGTTAATAAAAAAAGAAGAGAAAGATATGCTGAACGTAAAGAAAAAAATAGATGTCCACGTTGCGGAAAAAGAGTAAGATCAAAAAATTATATTTTGTGTAAAAATTGTTTAAGTAAAGCAAGGGAATATAGTAAAAATAATAAAAAATAATGGGGTACGGCATAACTGTATATGCTTCGCCGCCAGTAGGCGGCTCGGGCTGCTCCCTTTGTGCGTTTTTTCTCTACCATATTTTTGTTGACCTGGAAACCTACGATTTCCTTAATAATAGGAATTATTGAAGGTATTGCCAAAAGTTTGGCAAGCATCATAAAATTATTTTCAGGAATAATTGCAGACAAATATGAAAGCAAAAACATTTTGTTTTTTAGCCTCTTTTACAATAATATATACTAGACTTGTTCGATAACTGAAGACATGATATATTGAAAGGAGGGGATGAGAAAAGAAGGCAGAAGACGCCAAACAGGTTGTATTTAAACGGTTATTTGGAGTAAAAGAAGCATCATTAATTTCGAGTTACCAATTTAGAGTGGTTGAACAAGTCTAATAATAAAAAATTACATCTTCCAAAGGATTATCAAATTCCAAATATTCGCTTGCTTTGGTTAAGGACAAGTTATGTTATCGCACAGGCTGGAATAATAATTATTTGCATAAATCTAGAATGAATATGCTCCGCCTCCCTCCCTCCACATTTTGCCAGCCTTGGTCTTGCTACGCAAGCCTTTATACGGGCTGGCAAAACGTCATATACAGACGGAACGTTATAAAGCTATTTGTAGAGCGGTCCGTAAGTGGTACAGGCGCGATAATCTGCGCTTTCGAGTTCACGAGTACCAAAGGCACTCCACGCATGCGGACGGTAAATGTTTTTGTCAGCAACATTGTGGAGCGTTACCGGAATCCGGAGCATAGAGGCAAAAGTGATAAGGTCAGCACCGATATGTCCGTAGGTAAATGCGCCATGGTTCGCACCCCAGTTTGCCATCACCGAATACACATCGCTAAATGCGAGTCCCTCACCCAAACGCGGCACAAACCACGTTGAGGGCCACGTCGGGTCGGTACGGTCGAGCAGAATTTTGTTCACGTTTGCCGGCAGATCAACGGTCCAGCCTTCGGCAATCTGGAGCGTGTAGCCAAGCCCTTTCACCATGTTCACCCGCACGAGTGTTATCGGCATCTCCCCTTCGGTTGAAAAACTGGAAGAATAGCCGCCGCCCCGGAAATAACCGCGGTTAGCCGGCGACCATTTGGTATGTTCAAGCATCGCTTTAATATCCTTGTCAGTGACATCCCACCATTTTTTCATGATACTTTTCCCGGCCGCATCTTTACTCGCACCGTTACCGTCAAGCGCAGCAGCACCGGAATTCAACAGGTGAATAAAACCATCTTTTGCAGTGCCGACAGGTTTCCAGCCGGATACGCGTTGTACCGCATCCGGACTCCAGTAAGTCCGGACATCCGCAAAGGCGCTCGCTTGACCGGTGAGGAGTTTGCTGAACAGCATCGCAAGTCCATTACAGTTATCGTTTTCCGTGGCAAGAATGATCGGCTCTTTTTTACCGGTGTAATCGAACGTTGAACTGAGAATCGCCTCCGGAAAATCGGCATTGGGTTTGTAGTCTGTCCACATACGCTGCCCTTGAAATCCGGCCAGAACTGCATTCCTGCCAAGTGCTTCCTCATGAAATCCGGCCGCGTTCAGCTTATCATTTCCAAGCATAATGTCTTTGATGATCAGCGTCATCTTGGCGGTGAATTCCCACTGCTTGTCCTTTTCTTCGCGAGTCTGAGGCCCGCGTTCCCACAGCGTTTCGTTAAGATCGGCACCTTCAGGACAATTTGCCTTGATCCATGCAAGTTCTTTTTCGTACTCAATTTTATCGTAGATGCCCAGTTCAATACGGCGCAAAATTTCAGTCATATCCACCCATTCGGCACGGATGTTAAAATAATTCTGCATCAGTTGTGGGTCGAGAAAACTCCCCCCAATCCCCATCGCCACACTGCCGATACTCACATAAGCTTTATTTTTCAGTTGACCGACCGCAAGAGCGCATTGGGCAAACCTGATGAGTTTCTCCTGCACATCAGCCGGAATGCTCGTGTCGGTTGCATCCTGCACATCATGTCCGTAAATAGCAAAAGCCGGAAGTCCGCGCTGGGCATGAGCTGCCATCACAGCCGCAAGATAGACAGCACCCGGACGCTCCGTACCGTTAAAGCCCCACACCGCCTTGGTGGTGAGCGGATTGAGATCCATCGTTTCACTGCCGTAACACCAGCAGGGCGTCACTGAAAGAGTCGCGGTAACATTTTCTCTGATAAACTTTTCTTCGGCAAGAGCTGCCTCTTTACCGCCGGCAATAGTAGTATCTGCAATAACAACTTCGGCCGGAGCGCCGTCCGAATAGAAGCAATTTTCTTCCAATAATTTCTGTGCGGCCCTTGCCATGTTCATGGTTTGTTCTTCAAGACCTTCTCGAACACCAAGCCACCTGCCGTCAATAACAGGCCGGATTCCAATTTTGGTTTTCATTTAAATAACCCCTTTCTTTAAAATAATATTTGCATACAGTGCGCTTTCACCGGTAGCAATAACCGCGTAAGCGGATTTACAGCGTTCATAAAACGCAAAGCGCTCGATATGCCGGATTTTTACCCTATCACCTTCAGCTCCGGCGAGAATCTTTTTATATTCATCCCAGATCACCGGAACAACCGGATCACCCTTCACCACTTCCATAAGGAGAACATTCGGATCAGCGTACGTGTCCAATGGAAACAGTTTCACCACAGCATCTAAAATTTCCGAGCCGCCGTGTCCATCCGCCCGGATAAGCCGGCTTGCAAGTGCAGCAGCCGGAAAATTGCCGTCAGCGATCACAATTTCATCGCCATGGCCCATTTCACACAGGATTTTCAGCAAATCAGGAGAAATGATCTTTGATATTGTTTTCAGCATAGCTTAATACTATGCCATGAATATCCATCCGGCAAGCAGAATTTTTTTCTAAAACTGATTCCATCCGGAACAAAGATTCAGGGTGATTTTCAAAACGGATCAAGAAGGCTATCTGGAACCGGGCTTTGTCTAGGTTTTTGCAAGATCCTCATAAGTTTTTATAAGCTGCTCACAGGTATTTGTAAACGATTCATAACTGTTTATACCATGCTCATAGTGATTTGTAAACGATTCAAAAAATTTTGTAAGTTTATCCCGTGTTTTTATGCACCATGGATACATAATAATATGCATAATCCGGACGTATAGTACTCTCTGCCGGATTATCGGAAACGAATGATATAATCATGTAATTTATTTTCATAGTCCATTATATATGCTTTATACTTATTTTTTGTATCCAGTTTATAGAGGAATGGCAGTTCTTTTACTAGTTCCTTACATTGTTCAGCCGTTGCACCATTCATTCCTATGAGTATTCCGCTCGGCCATTCGTGTATGCTATAAGCTATCCACTGAATTTTCAATTCTAAATATATATCTATAACTTCAGTATTATTCGGATCAAGATCATAGCATTCTCTTATTATCTGTATACTTGATTTGTAATTTATTATTTTCCATAATTTTTGATTTTGAATCAGGTTTTGTTCTAATTTTACCAGCCATATCATTACACTAATATTTTTATTATTATATCCGTTTAACAATACCGGAAATATTAGTGCTTCAAATAATTCGTTCCTTATTCTTTTGTTATGATTATGCTGTAATGTTGGCAAATATTCCATTGTCCATAATTCTTTTTCATGATAATTTTCAAATGACTGTATAAATTTATGTACATATTCTTTGGTTTTTGTTTTTATACCCATATTTTTATTCTTAATATATTCATTAAAATATTCAATATTCATACTGCTGCGCCTCTAAAAAATTTTGTTCATCATAACTATTATACACTATATCAAAATTCAGGTTAAGGTATTGAAAAAAATCTGCACGTTCATTACAATAGCTGCTTGAGGCTGAAAAAATGAAACAGATAGTATTTTGTGTGATGTTGTTGTGCGCTGGTTATCTTTGTTGGGCTGACGAAGCTGAAAAGTCATTCGTTAGAATTGCTGCATTACTTGATTCCGGAATTGATAAAAATTACCTCTTAATTCAGCAGGAATCACTCAATCTGAGTCCGTCCCAGCGCATCGATATAGTGGAATGGAATTTAAAAAGCGTTACGCTTCCCCTGCTGCTCAACGCTACTGTCGGTTTTGGCTCCGGATCTTTTGTACTTGGAGACAATACATGGGGATTGATCAGTTTGGTGGGACAAATATTTGGACTCGGTTCAATTTTTCTTGGGGATATTATGTCAAGAAATTCAGGGGAGACTTCATTCCTTTCCGTGACTGGAGATGCGTTGGCGCCGACCGGAATGTTTATCTTTGCCGCTTTCCGGATCTTTGATTGTATCCGGCCCTTTATTTTTGCACATCAATACAATACAAAACTCATGAATTTATTTCATTATTCTGAATTAGTGGTGGCTCCTTCTGTTAACCGGTATGGAAATCCGCAAATTCTCCTTGCGCTGACGTACCGGTTTTGATCAATTTAATGCAAAACGCTCTGCTTCCTGTTTCTCAAGTTTGGGAAGATCCCGGATACTGCCGATCCGGAGGAGCGTCAAAAATTCTTTAGTGGTGCCGAATTGAACCGGTTTCCCAGGTGAATCTTTTTTACCAACTTCCGCAATGAGTCCTTTTTCGAGCAGAAGCCGTATCATTGAATCCGCTGCAACTCCACGGATTGCTTCAATTTCCATCCGGGTGATCGGCTGTGAATAGGCGATGATCGAAAGGGTTTCGAGCGCGGCGCGGGAAAGCCGGGCATCATTTTTGCGGCCATAGGAGCTTTTGAGCGCTTCCCAGTAGCTTAACTTCGGGGCAAGCGTGATGCCATTGGCGATATGAACCAATTCCAGACCGGAATTCCCGGTGGAAAGCCGTTCAGATAATGTTGCAACTGCTTGCTTAACTTTTTCCGGATCAAGATGTGCAATCCGTCCGAGGTTTGCTTCATCAACCGGATCCGGCTCAAGGTAGAGAATCGCTTCGATCAAGGCTGCATTATCCATGCTGCCCCTCAGCCGCCACGGGCCGGATGAGAATGTCCGCAAATATTTCATGCTGAAAAATAGTCACCAGCCGGGATTTAACCGATTCAAGAATCGCAAAAAACGTACACACTATTTCCATGATGGATCCGGGCCGAATCAGCAATTCCCGGAAGGTGCATTGACCATTTTGGTACAGCAGTTCGAGTAAAAATGCAATTTTTTCATTAACCGAAATTTCCTCAGAGAGATCGACAAGCTGTTCCGCGGAAAGTTTTGAAAGCAATGATGAAAAAGTGTTAAACAATGCACTGATATTCAGTTCCAGCGCAACCGGTTCCTCATCAAAAGGCAGAATACGCTGCTGCTTTTTCCGTTCAATACATAGCTCTGCCTGAAGTGCGGTATGTTCCATAAGATGAGACAACTTTTTAAATTGTTGGTACTCGATTAGCCGCTCCGTCAAGTTGCGCCGGGGATCCATTTCGTCAGCATCCTTGACTTCCACCGGCAAGAGCATCCGGGATTTTATATAGAGCAAAGTTGCAGCCATCACCCGAAATTCACTCATCGCATCGAGATCCCGGTCAACCGCATGTTGAATATATGCAACGAATTGCTCAGTAATACGCGCAACCGGAATGTCGTAAATGTTGAGTTCATTTTTTGTAATAAGAAAGAGCAGGAGATCGAGCGGTCCCTCAAAATCACCTAAAACAAAAGTCTTGGGCGCGGCCGATTCAAGATTTTCCACATTTCTAGTATAAAAATTTTTCTCTCCGGATTCAAGCTCCCAAAAAACCGGTCGAGGTCTGACCCCGAATCACCCGGTTTTGACCGGAAATATCCGGGTATCTTTTTATGTGAGTGTAATATTCGCTTTGCAAGATTTCGGTGAGTGCGTCCATCTGGCCAGGATCCGCCTCCAAAAGGATCGCGGAATACGGTTTCATGTGGTTTTTTGCCTCAACTATCAGGCGCCGGATAATGCTAAGACCATCTTCCCCGCCATCGAGTGCGCTTCGCGGCTCGTAACGTACTTCAGGCGGAAGAGTCCGGATCATATCGGTTGGAATATAGGGCAGATTTGCAACGATGAGATCAAAGGTTCCGGAAATATTTTTGAAAAGATCGCTTTCATAAAATGTGACGTCAGCATTGAGCTGTGCTGCATTTTTCCGGGCTATTTCAAGAGCCGGGCAGGAATTGTCAGCAGCATACACTAGACTATCCGGACGCTCTTTTTTGAGAGCAATGGCAAGCGCGCCGGATCCGGTTCCTATATCAAGAATCCTAAACCCCGGCCGGATAATGGAAAGAGCAATCTCCACAATGGTTTCTGTATCCGGCTGCGGAACCAGCACATCCGGACTAACAGTGAATTCCAAGCCCCAAAATTCTTTTTTACCGATAATATAGGCGCTGCACTCACCAGATAAACGGCGTTCTAACAATTTTTTATATAATGTATACTGAGAATCATTAACCGGTTTATTATATCCGGTGTGAATTCCTACCG
>BOBG01000015.1 GCA_026002265.1 Spirochaetia bacterium | reverse complement strand
TGATAAAAGATTTTTCGGCACTAAAGGCTGACATCGGTTGGTTTGACGGCGCTCTTGCTACGATCAAATCCGAACTGGGGCCAGACGAAGTCGAACGAGTCCAACCGGGACTGGAGCCGGAATATGATTCTTTCAAGGCTGCTATTGCGGACGCAGAAGCCGTTGGATTCGAAGAATTGCAATTTGCGTTGGATGATCTCTCCCAATCTATTTGGGATTTGGAAACAAAATTTGAAGCTCTGGGCTACTATGCTGTGCCGGATCAATTTGCAGAATTGGTGACTGACTTTGCTGCATTAAAAACTTCTCTCAACAGTCTCGAAGATAGCTTCGTCATTGGTAACGATTTGAAAGCAGGCTTGGGAGTATTTGCGGGCGTGCAGCCGGGTGCCGGCATTGTATCTAGCTTCAATGCGCTGTCAGCTGAATATGCAACATTGAAAAATACATTCGTGGCTGCGGAAGCCTATGGATTTGGGCTCATCAACAGCAGTATTGACGACTTGGAATCCGCGATAAAAGGGCTGGAAGCAGCATTGGTACCGCTCGTGCTTTCTGAGCTGGTGACTGATGCAGAACGAAATGCGGCTGTGAATCTCGCTTCCCTGGCTCAGCCGGTTACAGAAATTGAAGGTGGCTTTGCCATTGGAACAACCGTACTTCAAAACCTCGGCGAATTTGAAGGAACAGCCACTGCAAACGTACTGATCAACAGATTCAATATTCTTAAAGTTGAATTTGCTGGTGTAAAAGAAAAAATTGAGGCATTGAATAGGGATTAAACGAGAAGAATAGAAGGGGGATCCTCCGGAAGGAGGATCCTTTTTTATTTGTTATACGCAACCGCCTATTCAGAGAAGTTCATATAAGAGAGGATCTTATGGTAGATCGTTTTAAAGATCCAGGAATGCATCTGTATGACTTTGCAGATCATTATTTAGTTGAATGCCCTGATTGTAATAGATGCGCAACAATTACTACAAATAAAGAAGAAACATTCAATTTATTTAAGAAGAAGACTTTTTTATGTAGGTATTGTGGTAAGTTTGAAGAAAATGCGGGTAATCATGATCTATGGTTAAGCGGAACTTGTAATGGAAATACATTATGGGCTTACAATCTTGAACATCTTGAATTTATTGAGAAATACGTAAAAGCAAAACTAAGGGAAAGCAATAAAGATGATGAGCGAGGATATTATAATCAAGGGCTATTTAGTAGGCTACCTAAATGGATTAAGGATAAAAGTAATAGAGAAGATATATTAAAAACGATAAAGAAATTAAGGAATACAGTGAAGAGCGGCAGCGTATAGCGTATGTTATGTGCAGTTTTTTTGCTTTTATATTCTTAATATATTTTTTATTATATCTTCATAAAATAATTCATATATATTCATGTTGCATTTTTTATCAAAGTATTTTTTATTCTCAAATATTGAATTCCATTTGTTTAATGTATATTTATTAAAACCATATCTATTAACTACATCAACTATTCTACATTCTATTATCGTTACACCTTCTGCCAAACACAAAGCATCACATAATTGTATTAATTTATCATAATCATTATATAATGTTTTTTCTAGTTCATTTTTTAAATAATTTACTTCATTTTTATCGCAATCAATATCCCCTTGGTATGATTCAATATTTTGAAATGGAAATGAATGTGTTAAACATATTTTTGCAATATCGTAATATCCTTTTTCATTCATCAAATTATATCCAGCATATACATGCCTTAAATTTGTAATTCCTTCATACCGCCCAATGTCATGCAACAATCCTAAAATATACGCAAAATTATTATCCAATGAACATTTATTAGCTATTATTTCTGCCGATTTTGCGACATGATAGCTATGTTGAATCCATTTTCCCGGGTTACTTTTTTCAGCCCATAACAATAATTTTTCAGCTTTATTTTTATCCAATAAATTATTCTTCATACTTTATATTATTACATTTTTTATTTTATATCAATACTATTTCACAATAATTTCAAAACCAATTTTTTGCTTTTATATTTATTTTGAATTTATTTCTATTATTTCCTCCACAAATTTATTGCCTTTGTTTTTTATTATATTCTTTAATCCATTGAATCTTTTTACTTTTTCTTCCCTGTTTTCAAAAAAATCCCCAAAATCATATACATTTATATTATTTGGATATTCCATAAAAACATTTTTACTATTTTCTATTTCTATTATAAATTTATTATAATCTTCTCGCTTTATGTAATGATATAATATATGCGCTATGGGGTGAATATATACATCCATTGCCATATATTTCCATAATTCAAATGAAAACCCCGTAGGAAATTCTTTACTTAATAATTCTTCCTCATTAAATAAATTTAATATATTATTATAATTATTTAGAATTATTTTTGTTTCATGCAATACATCTTCTAATGTTTTTGTTTTATTTTTTTCATAATTCATTTCATTGAATTTATCTATATCTACATGACGAACATCTTCAAATGAACGTTTTAATTTTATAGATTCCAATTTATCTTCAGAAAATTTTATCCAACTATTTACATGCCCAATAACATCTCTAACATTCCAGTTTGCAAAACTTGTTTCAAGCAAATTTTCATTTTTATAATATTTACCAAAATCCATTATTTTATCAAAGGTATCATTACTTAATTCTAAAATAGTATTTTTATTCATAAAATCCTCTTTAATTACATTTTACACCATATTTTTTTATTGTCAATAGGTTTTCCAGAAAATTTTCAGAAAAAATAGCGCATAACAATGTGTTCATGCATCAGGGGTTAAAGCCCCCTTGGTCCCGGAAGTTATTGCCGGGACACATCCGCACCACCCAACCGCATCGCAGTTGGACCTAAAGGTCCTTGTGAACACGGGAATGCAACGAAGCAATCGCATGTTCAATGCGATCCATTGATTTTTGTGCACCGAGGATCCGGATCGATCCGAAAAGTGGCGGACTCACTCTGGAACCGGTTATGGCCACACGCAGCGGCATTAATAAATCTCCTAATTTTATCTGCTCTTTTTCAGCTTTTTCCTTTGCTAGCCGTTCTCCATCGGCATCATTGAAACGAGATAGGTCTTCGACAAGCTCTTTACCGGACATAAGTAATGTGATAGCTGTTGCCAGATCTGATTTCCGCGGAATAAAATCTTCGACATCAGGAAGATCCGGCTCCCTAAAGAGATAGGCAATTTTTGCCGGAATTTCTGAAAGCAGAGTAACCCGCTCCTTGATAAGGGGCATTGCCGCAATAAATGTTTTTTCCTGATCTGCATCAGGCTGCGTATCCGGATTCCCAAACAAACCGGCCGATTGTGCGTAAGGCATCGCGCACAGTGCAAGTTCTTCATTGGTCTTCGCCCGGATATACTGTCCGTTAAACCATTCTAATTTTTTATAATCAAAAATAGCCGGCGCTTTATTTAATTTATCAATGCTAAAACGGGCAGCCAATTCCGCCAGCAAATATATATCCCGGCCCTCCTCGTAAGAAGCCCCTAACAGCGCAACATAATTGATCAGCGCCTCCGGTAAATAGCCCTGACGCCGGAATTCATCAACACTGGTTGCACCATGTCGCTTGGAAAGTTTTTTTCCATCTGGACCCATAACCATGGGCAGGTGGCAAAATTCCGGTTCCTTCCACCCAAAAAAATGGTACAAAATGATGTGAAGCGGAGTCGATGGCAGCCATTCCTGAGCACGCAGGACATGACTTATTCCCATTACATGATCGTCAACCACATTGGCAAGGTGATAAGTCGGAAAACCATCAGATTTGAGGAGAACTGGATCCGGATTCAAGTCCTCATTTCTCCACTCAATTCTTCCCAGTAACTGGTCCTCAAAACAAGTGGATTCACCGAGGGGAATTTTAAGCCGGATCGTAAAGGCTTCACCGGAATCAGCTCTGTCTTCAGACTCCTGCGGAGAAAGATATCGGCAGTGCCGGTCGTAGCCGATTGCTGCGGCATGAGCCGACTCTCGTTCCTTCCGGATCGCTTCGAGACGTTTCGTAGAACAAAAACACCGGTAGGCTCTTCCCCGGTTCAATAAATTCAGCGCATAATCTTGATACAACGCAAAACGCTCAGACTGAACGTACGGAGCAAAAGGACCCCCAATATCCGGCCCCTCGTCCCACTGAATACCCAGCCACCGGAATGTGTCGTATAAATTTTGTACAAACGATGGATCAAACCGGTTCCTGTCAGTATCCTCAAGGCGTAAAATAAAATCGCCCTGTTTAGACTGGGCAAGAAGATAGTTAAAAAGAGCAGTCCGTATGCCGCCGATATGTTGAAGGCCGGTTGGTGACGGAGCGTAGCGATCTCGAATATTCATGATCCTTGATTATTGATAGATCCGGCTCTTTCGTCAATGATTCTTTTGATAGGATTTTATAACGGATTAAAACTTTCGCACGAAAATTTTGTACACTTTTAAATAGGCCGGTTGTATAATAAAAAATAAGGATGGTATATGACAGCAAAAGAAATTGTGGCGCAATTGACCCTTGAGGAAAAAGCATCTCTTTGTTCGGGCCAAGATTGGTGGCATACAAAAAATATTGACCGGCTTGGCTTAACCAACATAAAGCTTTCGGACGGCCCCCATGGCTTGCGGAAAGTGGAGAGTGATGATCCGCTTCAGCGCGAAAGTATCCCTTCGACTTGCTTTCCGGCTGCATGCACGACAGCGTGCAGTTTTGACCGGAATTTACTCTACGAACTGGGGCAGGCGCTCGGTGAAGAATGTTTACAGGAGCAGGTGTCGGTTATTCTTGGCCCGGGGACAAATATCAAGCGGAGTCCTTTGTGCGGCCGGAATTTTGAATATTTTAGCGAGGATCCCTTTTTGGCCGGATCTATGGCAGCCGCGATAATCAAAGGTATTCAAAGTAAAGATGTCGGCACTTCGCTCAAACACTTTGCGGCGAATAGTCAGGAAAGCTTCCGTCTCACGTCAAATTCGGTGATCGATGAACGGGCATTGCGGGAAATATATCTCAGCGCCTTTGAATATGCAGTAAAAGAGGCCGAGCCGTGGACGGTGATGTGTTCGTATAATCTTCTCAATGGCGTGCAGGTGAGTGAAAATAAGAAATTGCTCACGGATATTCTGCGGGACGAATGGGGTTTTACCGGCATCGTGATGTCGGATTGGGGCGCGGTGAATGACCGGGTAAAGGGCGTGAAGGCAGGACTCGATCTTGAAATGCCGAGTTCCGCGGGCTGGCGCGATAAGCATATCGTTGAGGCGATTAGATCCGGGGCATTGGACGAAAAGGATCTCGACACAGTTGTGCTGAGGCTCGTGGAATTTATCCTCAAAGCTCAGGAAAAACGGAAACCCGATTACAAGTATGACAAAGATGCTCACCATGCACTCTGCCGGAAAGTTGCCTCTGAATCGGCTGTTCTGCTGAAAAATGAGCATAACCTTTTGCCGTTGAAGGACGGAGCGAGTCTTGCAGTGATCGGCGCCTTTGCAAAAAAGCCCCGGTACCAAGGTGCAGGTTCTTCCAAAATAAACCCGACGCGGCTGGATACACTTTTTGATGTACTCACCGCGGCCGGAATCAAATTCGATTATGCGGAAGGCTACGCTTTGGCGCCGGACGCGGGTGTCGATTGGAATGTGATAGACGAAGCAGAACAGGTTGCCGCGGGAAAAGATGCGGTTATCATCGTTGCCGGTCTGCCGGATGAATATGAAAGTGAAGGCTATGACCGGAAAAACATGAATATGCCGGAGAATCAAAATCTGCTGATCGATGCGCTCGCACGGGTGAATCCCAATATCGTAGTACTGTTGCAGCTCGGTTCACCGGCCGCGCTCCCATGGAAAGATACGGTACCAGCGATTCTCTCACTGTATCTTGGAGGTCAGGCCGGAGCCGGCGCTGCTGTGGACCTGCTCACCGGAAAAGTAAATCCGAGCGGTAAATTGGGGGAAACATGGCCGGTTTCGCTGGCAGATACACCCTGCAACCGGTATTATCCGGGGGATAAAACCGCTGAGTACCGTGAGAGTATTTTTGTCGGTTACCGGTACTATGACACTGCCGAAAAAGAAGTGGTGTTTCCTTTTGGTCATGGCCTTTCGTACACGACATTTGCATACAGTAATTTGAAAGTGAGTGCGTCTTCATTCAAACCGGGTGAAAAACTCACGCTTACATTCACGGTTAAAAATACCGGCACAGCCGCTGGTGCGGAAGCCGTTCAAGTCTATGTTGCACCGAGAAAAACCTTCTTCTTCCGGGCTGAGCAGGAGCTTAAAGCTTTTGAGAAAATCGCTCTGAAACCGGGTCAGGAACAAACAGTGACGGTTGAACTTGATACCCGGTCATTTGCGTATTACAACACGATTAAGTCTGATTGGGCAGTGGAAAGCGCTCTGTATGAGATTCGGGTCGGGGCTTCGAGTCGTGATGTCCGGCTTACGGCAACGGTAGATGTGACCGGTGACAGTTCTGAAAAACTCTTTCCGGATCTGCCCTCTTACACGCCGGAATATTATAATCTGAAACAATCAGCTGCCTTTGCGATCAGAGGTGCTACCTTCCGGAAGCTTCGTGAACGGACCGCGCCGTTTTCGCTCAATAGTACTATCGGCGAAGCGTTTGCTACACCTGTCGGACAAAAGCTCATTCCAGTAGCTGCCAAACAGATAGGCGCTCTTCTTGGTAAGCCTGACAGCGACATTATCTCAATGCTTGAAAGAGGCGGCACCGAGATGCCCTTACGCTCTCTCTTGATGTGGAGTATCCCGTTACCACACATTGAATCTTTTATCGCCGCGCTGAATTCCGGTACCATTGACAAAATCTAAATTCATCACTCCCGCGGTGTGTTCCGCGGGTTTTTTTGCGCATGGAAAGGTACACATAAACACAAGGACATGTTCTGAAGGATTAGGATCATGTCCTGAAAGGTCAGGGATATGTCCGCACATATCGGGGACATGTCCTGAAAGATTGAGATCATGTCCCGGAGAATCAAGGATATGTCCCTAAAGATTAGGATCATGTCCTGACTGTGAGTGAAACAATTCCCCTTGCGGGGAATTAAGAAATACTATGAGGTTTGTATGAATCGAAATGAAGTTGCACCGGAAGATACATGGGATCTTTCCAAACTTTTTAAAAATGATGAAGCATGGTCTGAGGGTTTGGCGAACTATGAAAAAATGGCAGAACAGATTCCAGCCTTTCAAGGAACCTTAGGAACCGCGCCGGAGAATCTGGCCGATTATTTGGAATTTTCCCGGGACCTTGGTATTCTAGAGGAACGCCTCAATTATTACAGCGATCTGCGGCAAACTGAGGATGAAGGTGACAGTAGCGCCCGTACCATGGCTGGACGTTTTTTGATGGCTGCTGCCAAGGTTCAGGCTGCTTCTGCATGGTCCATTCCGGAGATTCAGTCCATTCCGGATCCAACTATCGAAGAATTTTTAAAGGATCCCCGGTTGCAGGAGTTTAGCATTTTCCTACGCAAACTACTCCGGTATAAACCCTATATTTTAAGTGCTGCCGAGGAACGACTCCTCGCACTCCATTCCGAAGGGGAAAATACTGCAAATGATGCCTTTTCAGTACTTACCAATGTTGATCTTGATTTTGGCACTGTGGATACCCCGGAGGGAAAAAAGCCCCTGTCCCAATCCACCTTTTCAGTTTTCATGGAGAATCCGGATCGCAAGGTCCGAAAAGCAGCTTACGAAACATTTTATCGGAATTTTGATTCCCACAAAACGACGTTGGCAACATTGTACAGCGCTCAAGTCAAGCAGGATGTGATCCGCGCCCGGATCCGGGGTTTTTCTTCAGCACGGGCTGCCGCACTTTTTCCGGATAAAGTTGACGAAGCAGTCTACGATAATTTGATCAAGACGATTCATGCGAATCTTGACATTCTGCACCGGTACTATCATTTGAAAAAAACGGTTCTCAACGTTAATCCCTTGCGTCATTACGATGTATACGCGCCGCTGGCGCTGGTTGCGCACAAAAAAACCTCATGGAATGAAGCTGTTGATCTGGTAGAAACAGCTCTCGCCCCCTTGGGTAAGGAGTATACTGACACACTTGCGGCTGGTTTAAGGGGCCGGTGGGCGGATCGCTACGAAAATAAAGGAAAACGTTCCGGGGCTTTTTCGGCTGGCTCGTTCACGGGGGATCCTTATATTCTAACGAATTACAAAGATGACAGTATCCGTGATGTGTTTACGGTTGCTCATGAGGGCGGTCATTCAATGCATTCATGGTATTCTGCCCGGTCAAATCCTTTTACTCATTACAACTACACGATTTTTGAAGCTGAAGTTGCGAGTACTTTTAACGAGGAACTTTTGTTCCGGCACCTGTTAAAAACGAATTCTGACCCCGCGCTCAAGCATTACCTGCTCAATAAACGTGCAGATGATATTTTGGCCACGCTGTACCGGCAGACGATGTTTGCAGAATTCGAAAGTATTAGTCACAAATTGGAGGAAGAGGGAATTCCTTTGACTGTTGATCTTTTGCGTGCTGAATATCGGAAATTGTTGACTCAATACTTTGGACCGGATGTGGAATTTGAACCGGAGAGTGATCTTGAGGGTCTACGGATTCCCCATTTTTATCGGGCTTTTTATGTTTATAAATATGCAACCGGTATTTCCGCAGCGCTTGCCCTGGCAGAAAAAGTGCTTTCCGGTGGAGAACCGGAACGGAATGATTATTTTAATTTTTTAAAATCAGGCGGTTCGCGTTTTCCTCTTGAATCGCTCAAGCAGGCGGGGGTTGATATGTCCGCTCCGGAACCGATTCAAGCTGCCTGTCAGGTCTTCGGCCGGATCGTTGAACAACTGTCAGAGGTACACTAAAATTTAATTTTTATCCGGATCTAACAAAACAAAATACGGACTTTTCATGATCCGGATACGCTTGATTTTTTTTTGATATACGGACATATTTCAAAAAAGATACGCTTGATTTTTATCAATAACAGAAAATATTGGAGTAATAAATGTATAACATAAGAATAATGGAAATAAAAGATTATGAGGAGATATATGAATTGTGGAAAAATACACCCGGCGTAGGACTCAGCGGGAATGATGATTCAAAAGAATCTATAACAATATTTCTTACAAAAAACCCTACTACCAATTTTATTGCAGAAATTGACCAAAAAATAATAGGAACAATCATGGCTGGACATGATGGAAGGAGAGGACATATTTACCATTTAGTTATAAAAGAAGGATATAGGAAAAAAGGGATTGCAAAAAAATTAGTTGAAAAAACACAAGATGCATTAAAAAAAGAAGGAATAAAAAAAATATCGTTAGTAGTTTTTAAAGAAAATAAAATTGGAAATAATTTTTGGAGAAAAATTGGATACAAAACACGGGAAGATTTAAAGTATAGAGATAAAAGAATAGAATGAAATTACATATACCTATTAGAAACATGGGGATTGGTATTTGGGTCATTTTGATCAGTATCCGGAACATGATATGCAAAACCGGAGAATAAGAAGCTGTGCCTCATCATAGCAATCCTTGCAAAGAAAATACTCAGAAATTTGTCGTAATAAAGGGAATACCAGAGAATTTTTTTATTTGCCAAAAAACGATTCGAGGTCTGACCCCAAAATCGTTCCCCGGAAATTCCAGCCGGAGGTCTGACCCCAAAATCGTTCCCGGAAATCCCAGCCGGAGGTCTGACCCCAGAATCGTTCCCCGGAAATTCCAGCCGGAGGTCTCCCCAGAATCGTTCCCCGGAAATTCCAGCCGGAGGTCTGACCCCAAAATCGTTCCCGGAAATTCCAGCCGGAGGTCTGACCCCAAAATCGTTCCCGGAATCCCAGTCAGAGGTCTGACCCCAGAATCGTTCCCGGAATCCCAGCCGGAGGTCTGACCCCAAAATTCGGATCCGGCTTGCCTCTAAACCTAAAATAGTATAACATTCACCATGAATCGAGGGGGAGGTCGTGGCAAAGTATCCATTTTCTGAAATCGAACCCAAGTGGCAAAAATATTGGAATGATCATCAAAGCTTTCATGCAACAGAAGATCCGTCCTTTCCAAAAGAAAAACGCCGGTATGTGCTCGATATGTTTCCCTATCCGTCCGGGCAGGGTTTGCATGTTGGGCATCCGGAAGGTTATACCGCGACTGATATTTACTGCCGGTTTTTGCGGATGAATGGTTACAATGTGCTGCACCCGATGGGCTTTGACGCATTTGGTTTGCCAGCCGAAAATTATGCGATGAAAACCGGCACGCACCCCGCGGTGACGACTGCTGCGAACATCAACCGGTTCCGGGATCAGATAAAATCCCTTGGTTTTTCTTACGATTGGGGCCGGGAAGTTGATACCTCGACTGAGGAATATTACCGGTGGACGCAGTGGATTTTCCTCCGGCTTTTTGAAAAAGGCCTGGCTTATGAGGCTGAAGCGCCTATCAATTTTTGTCCTTCCTGCAAAACCGGAATCGCAAATGAGGAAGTAAAGGAAGGAAGATGCGAACGGTGCGGAACCGTGACGACCCGGAAACGCATCCGTCAGTGGATTCTCAAAATCACTTCGTACGCTGAACGCCTACTCGCGGATCTCGACGGGCTTGACTGGCCAGAACCGGTTAAATTGATGCAGCGTAACTGGATCGGCCGGTCAGAAGGTGCGAATGTTTTCTTTAAAATCGCCGGACTCGAAAACGAAACAATTAAAATTTACACGACTCGGCCCGATACCCTTTTCGGGGCAACCTACATGGTACTCGCTCCGGAACATCCGTTGGTACAAAGGATTACAACGCCGGATCAGAAAGATGCAGTCAACGAATATCTCGAATCAGCCGCACAAAAAAGCGATCTTGAGCGTACAGATCTTGCCAAAACGAAAACCGGTGTTTTTACCGGATCATATTCGATCAACCCAGTAACCGGCGGAAAAATTCCGGTGTGGATTGCCGATTATGTACTTTCTACCTATGGAACCGGTGCGATCATGGCAGTTCCGGCCCATGACGAGCGCGACTGGGATTTTGCCAAAGCTTTCAACCTGCCGATCATTCAAGTTGTTTCCACTGAAAAGCCTAGTCCCGGAACTGATTATTCAAAGGCACCGGAACAGTGTACAACAGCCTCCGGTTTTGCGGTTAATTCCGGGTATTTTACCGGACTTCCCACGGACGAAGCGTCACAAGCTGTAACGAGATGGCTTGAGGAACAGGGCATCGGTACAAAGGCAATTAACTATAAATTGCGCGATTGGGTTTTTTCCCGGCAGCGCTATTGGGGCGAGCCGATTCCCCTTATCCACTGTCCGCATTGCGGTGTGGTTGCTGTGCCGGATTCTGAACTTCCCCTTCGCCTGCCGGATGTTCAGTCCTATGCGCCAAGCGGTACCGGCGAGTCTCCGCTCGCGACTATTGACGAATGGGTCAACACGACCTGCCCGGTTTGCGGTGCATCTGCCAAACGTGAAACGAACACGATGCCTCAATGGGCTGGCTCCTGCTGGTACTATCTCCGGTATCTCGATCCTCACAACGATAAAGCTTTTGCCGGCAAAGAAAAAATTGACTATTGGGCACCAGTTGATCTCTACATCGGCGGCACTGAACACGCGGTTTTGCACCTGCTCTACGCACGCTTTTGGCACAAAGTCCTTTTCGACCTTGGACTTGTCAACACCCCCGAACCCTTTGCGCGGCTGGTGAATCAGGGCATGATTCTCGGTGAAGACGGCCAAAAAATGGCCAAAAGCCGGGGAAATGTAATAAATCCGGATGATATTGTCCGTGATTTCGGTGCGGATTCCATGCGGATTTATGAAATGTTCATGGGCCCGCTCGAAGTGAGCAAGCCGTGGATGACGGCCGGATTGGTTGGAGTCGAGCGCTTTTTGGAGCGCGTGTGGGCAATGAGTGAAAAAATCGAAGAGATTAAGGAGGGGGGAAACCGGATCGGTCATGAAACACCCGAATCTGCCGCGTCCCCCCCTACTGGCTGGCCCGCTACGCAGTCCTGCCAGACCCCCTCGTCTGACGTGTTGACCCGGCTCCTCCACAAAACCATTAAAAAAGTTACTAACGATACGGCACACCTTGCATTCAACACCGCAATCTCTGCAATGATGGTGTATTCCACCGAGTTGGCAAAATTGCCGGCCCTTCCCCGGATTTTGTGGGAACCATTGGTACTGATGCTTAGTGCGTACGCACCGCATTTAGGCGAGGAACTGTGGGAAAAGCTCGGTCACACCGAGTCGATTTCACAAGCTCCGTGGCCGGTTTTTGATGAAAAACTCACGATAAATGCCGAGGCAACCATTGTAGTACAAGTAAATGGAAAGATTCGTGCAAAATTCACCGCACCGGCCGGCACCGCAAAGCCGGATCTTGAAAAGACCGCACTGTCCCAACCGGTACTGGAAAAATGGCTCGCCGGAAAAACGATCACCTCCATTATTGTGGTTCCGGATAAATTGGTAAACATTGTTGTGTCATGAATGATCTATGGCATCTCACCTTATATTTTGAGGAGTAATCATGAAAGAATTGCTTATGCTTGTACTGAGTGGCGCTATGGTGACTGGTCTTGGTTTTGCGCGGGGCGGATCCGACTTTAGTGCCAGCGGCGGAATCTTGAAGCCATCGGATGTCGGATTGCAACTGTACACTATCCGCGGGTTGATGGACGGTCACGAAGGTGATGTTGACTATGTAAAACGGCTGCTCGGTGAAGTGAAAAAAGTGGGTTACCAGAATGTGGAACCCTATAGTTATTGGGGACTGGCGCCGGATCAGTGGAAACAGATTCTTAACGAATTAGGTCTGAACGTAACCGGATTGCACCATGGAATTCCAAATAATGGAATCGCAAACCGCGCACCGGTGACCCTTGCCGCGATTCAAGCTGATGTGGATATTCTGCAAGGCTATTTAAAAGCTTTTAATATTGACTATTCCATCATCAACTATGCCGGTTATGAAAGTGCCGCGGAGTGGGATATTTTTTACAAATCCCTGGAAATATACGTGGCCGAACTGCATCGGCGCGGTATAAAGGTTGGTTTTCATTCTCACAACCATGAGTACGGCGAAATCCGGACAGCGCATGATGATGAAAAGGCCATTCCGGTCCGATTTTATGACAGAATCGTGGAATTGTGCGATGTAATCGAAATCGACCTTCACTGGGCCGTGCGCGGCGGTGTGAATCCGGTCAAAGCTATTGAAGAGTATAGCAATCCGGCCGGAAAATATGCACGCTACCATGGCAAACTCCAGTATCTGCACATGAAAGATATTTCGATTGTTTCCCGTGACGGCAACAATGTTCCGACCCGGTTTGAAGAAATTGGGGACGGTACCATTAATTGGCCGGAAGTCATTAAAGCCGCTAAAGTTCAAGGTATTAAATATTATATTGTTGAACAAGATGGAAATTATCAGCCCGCCTATACCGCGGCCGGAACCACGACAAACTTTGGTTTTTCAGATCAGCCGCAGATCCGGTCAATTAAAACGAGTTTCGACTACCTCAGTCAGTTTTTCAGCCTTAATTACCGGTATCCGGAAAGAGTCGATTTATCATTATATTCAAACAAAATAAACCGGAATCAGCTCTCAGTTCAGCTCTACAACCTTCGGGCACTTCAAGCTGGACATAATGGAGATGCGAATTGGATTCTGGAAAATATCCTCAAACCGGTCGCTGCAATCGGCTACCAAAACGTAGAAATGTACAATTTTTGGGGACTGACCGGAACGCAGTGGAAATCTATCTTAGATACAGCCGGTCTCAAAGTTTCGTCTATACACCAAAATATTCTTGACTCGGAATCTGAGATCCAGACTCTGGTGAATAATCTTAAAGCCCTTGGTTTGAACCATATTTTCATCGCATCCGGCGGCTTTGCTACGTATGAACAAGCGGCTCCCTTCCTCGCCCGGGTTGAAGATTTCCGGAAACGGCTCTCCCGTGACGGAATCGCAGTTAATTATCATACTCACAGTCAAGAATTTGCCCAGCCTGACGGCAACACGGCAACGCCTTTCGGAGCCATTGTTGCGAGCGGTGCCAAAGTGGAATTGGATATTCACTGGGCGATCCGTGCAATGCGGGATCCGGTTGATCTCATGCTCAAGTATCCGCAGGCCATCACCTATCTCCATATAAAAGACCTTTCTTTCGGTCCTTCAAAAGCTGCTGCAGACGCGGCAACAGAAACGCTCAATTTTCATTATGAGGAAATCGGCAGCGGTATTGTCGATTGGGACAGCATATTCCGCGCGGCTTCTTTTTTAAAAATTCAATACTTTGTGGTAGAACAAGATGCAAACTACATCGGCGGTTCTTTGACCTATGGAGATTATAGTTCCGGCAATCCGCTCGATTCCATCAAACGGAGTTACGATTTTATTAAAAATAATTACGGCGGAGCCGGATTCTAATGCAGTAGCTGGTACAGTTTTTAATTGTACCAGCTTAGTTTGGGGACAGACCTCGATCTGCTTTTTCACCGGAAGACCGTTGTGAGAATTTGGTCTACAACTGCTTGTTTGGTATACCAATGTATTTTTTAGGTAAACCAAAATTCATCGTAGGTAATATAGGGCCTATACCGCCGCCGTACTGTTCCTGATGATCAATGACGGCTGGATAAGTTCCGGGGTGAGGAGGGTTTTGTCCTTAAGTTTTTTGATGATATTGACGGCTTTGCGGGCGATGCGGTCAAAATGGACTGAAATAGTGGTCAGTGGCACAAAGATGTCGGCGGCAATGGCGCTGTTGCCGTAACCGGTGACGGACATGTCCCGGGGTATGACGATGCCCCGCTCAAAGGCCCGGCGCAGCAGTCCGGCGGCTATGGTATCCGACCCGGTGATAATCGCGGTAAGGTCCGGTTCCGGTGCAAGAAGCCGGTCCAGGCCCTCATAGCCGGAGGCGGCGGTGTAGGGGGAGAAAAGAACCGGCAGGGAATCGCCGTCCAGGTTACGTTCTTCAAGGGCATCCCCAAAACCAAGGTAAAAATCGGTGGCGGTGTAATCGGTCCGGGGTCCCGGGATGCAGCCGATTTTTGAATGTCCCAACTCCAGCAGGTGGGAAGCCGCCAGATAGCCCCCTTTCCGGTGATCCGGCATGATCGAATTGGCCATGAGCTGCGCCCCAGCGCCGGCCAGGGAGGAAATAGGGGTCTCGGTTTTGAGTACCAGATCGATGTAGGGCTGATAAAAAGCCTCGCTCATGCCACTAGAATCTACCACAATACCGTCGGTTCCCCGGCGCAGCATGTTCTGAATAGCCTCCAGACAGGAATCGCCGTCCCTTTCGGGAAGGGACAGAACCAGGCTGTATCCGGAATTCCGGCAGGCGTGTTCCATAGAGGTAAGAAGGTCTGCGGGGAGGTAATAGGCCCCGGCGGGAATGATTAAGCCGATGGTGTTTGTTTTTTTGGTAGAGAGGCTTATGGCGGCCTGATTGGGGGAATAGTTTAACTCCTGGGCGGTGGATTCTACAATCTGTTTTGTTTTTTCCGAAATCCGGTTTTCCTTTTTGTTTAAAACCAGGGAGATAGTGGTGATCGAAAGCCCAGTCCTTTTTGCAATATCCCTGATCGTAACACCCACTGCAAACCTCTTCCTGCAAAAACGCTTTAGCTCATTATATTTGATAATTTCGGCCCAGACAAGAATTTTTTTCCAAAAAACGCGGGAGAAATATAAAAATTCGTAAAAATAATTGTTGACAGATCTAAATTTTAGCCATTATGATCAAATGGTTGGTAAAGCGTTTTACCATATTTTTTAAACGGTATGGTCTATTGATTATGAAGATAGATGTTTTTCAAACCAAACTGACCAAACTGACCACGCTGAACCGGGATGTCACCTTTCGAGTCATGACTCCCAATGGTTACGAGAAAGGGGACCGTCTCTACCCGGTATTATATATGAATGACGGGCAAGACCTTTTTCGTGATGAGGACAGCGTTTCCGGGCACAGCATCCGTTATGCAAAGTATTATACCGAATTCGCCCAATTTGTTCCTCAGGTGATCATCGTCGGGATAGACTGCCCCTCGACCAATCAGGAGCGGAGTCGGCAGTACACCCCCTACGCAAAGCACTTTGAGGTTCCCGAATGGAGTTCCTACGAAAGCGATATTGCCGGTACAGGCAAGGAATATCTGGAATGGCTGGTCTACGAGCTTAAGCCTTGGATAGACGAAAACTACCGGACCCGGAAACAGGGAGTCTATACGGGCCTGGGGGGATTCAGCAGCGGGACGATCATTTCCACCTACGGGGTCATCACTTATCCAAACGCCTTTTCCCGGCTCCTCTGCATCAGCGGTTCCTTTTACAACTGGATGGACTGTCTGGACAAGACCCTGGAAGTGGCAAATCTGGATCATATCAAGTACATCTATCTGGATGTAAGCACCAATGAACAAGGTCGGCTTACCACTGCGGAGCAATTCCTTGAGGGAACCAGGATGATGTACGACCGTTTTACCAACTGCGGCTTTGACGAGACCCAGCTGAAGTATCTGGTGGTCAAAGGTCTCTCCCACACTCAAGGGGGATGGCGGCTGCGCTTTCCCGATGCGGTGCGGTGGATATTCAGGGATATCGGCTGATGCATAATCAGTTGCTATATATTTTTTGAGGAGGATCAAATGAAAAGGACAAAAATTATCCTTGTATCCTTACTGTTAGCGTTGATCGCTACGGGCAGCCTGTTTGCCAGCGGCGGCAGTGATAGCAAGGCGGCAGAGACCAGTGAGTGGAAGTTTACCCGCAAGGTAACCTTTATATCTCCCTGGGGACCGGGGGGCGGGTCAGGTCCTACCATCCGTAATATTGTACCCCTGGTGCAGGAAGTAATCGGCGTCCCCTGCGAGGTACAGCACATTGAAGGCGCCGGCGGCGCCAACGGCGCGATTGCGGCCCAACGCCAGCCGCCTGACGGTTATACCTGGCTGCTTGCCACCCAGACCCAGATTCTGCTGGATCTGCAAAAAACCCTTCCCTATGATTTCAGGTCAGAATGGATCCCCGTAGGTAAACTGGTACACTCAACCAACGGCCTCATGGCTTCCGCCAAATCCATGAAAGGCAAGTACACGGATTTCGAGAGCCTTATCGCGTATGTGAAAGCCCACCCCAAAGAGCTGAGTATCGCCATGCTTTCCGCGGGCGGAACCGACGCGGCCTGTCTGTACGAGACCCTGTCAATGGCCTTTGGAGTTCCCATGAATCAGGTTGAAAACTATATCAAAATCGTCAGCTACGGCGGCGGTTCCGAGATTGACTCGGCCCTCGTAGGCGGACACGTTGATCTGGCTATTGCGGGCCCCGGCGATGAGGAAGGGCTGATTGAATCCGGCGATGTGATTCCCCTAGTCGTTATGGCCGAAAAGCGCATGAAATCGTTCCCCGATATTCCCTGCACCGGCGAAATGGGCATAAAGGCCTATATCGGTACCTGGCGCGGTATCTGGGCGCGGAAAGGCACTCCCCAGGCGGCAATAGACGCTATGGAAGCGGCCTTGTTCAAGGCGTGGGCTATGCCCCCCTATCAGGAATTCTGCGATATTGAAGGCTACGATGAGCGGGCAGGTTTTGAAGGACAGGTGGACTTTAAAAAGCTGGTAGACGCTGATTATACGGCATTTACGGAATACTTAAAAGCCAGGGGTCTCTTAAAGTAGATCTCTAAAGGGGGCAACGGCTTTTTGCTGTTGTCCTTTTTTCAAAAGTAGATCTCTAAAGGGGGTAGCGGCTTTTTGTCGTTGTCCCTTTTCAACGGAGGAAATGGTAATGGCTTTGGAATTAATCGTAAACGTGGTGTTGATGATCGCCGCTGTTTTTGCTTTCTGGTATGTGGGCGCGACCATGCCCAAATCGCCTGATTCAGAAATGGGAGCCGAGCAATGGCCCCAGATGCTGCTTGTTCTGTTGATTATCGCTATAGGATATAATCTTTATAATTATTTCAGAAAAAACAAAAAGGAAGACATCAAGGCGGCTTTTGCTGATTTTTTTCCGGGTGTAGTCCGTTTTGTAAAAAGTAAACTTTTTATCGGCATGGTTTTACTCGTGGTTATGTCGTTTTTATACGAGCCCCTGGGTTTTGTCATGACCTGCCCGCTTTTTATGATTAGCTATGGATTTTTGCTGGGCGCCCGAAAAGCGCTCCCCCTGATAATTTCTTCGGTGGTGATAACGCTCGTTCTTTATATAGGTTTTTCCGTATTTTTAAGCGTCATGCTTCCCCGGGGTTATGTGCCTTTCCTGAGAAGCGCCGCGTTTTTCCTGGAATCAATTTTTGGTAAGTAGAGGGAAGTATGTTTGATTTGTTAATACAAGGCTTTGCGGTATTGCTTGTACCAAAAATGTTTCTTTTTGTAATATTGGCCGTGTTTCTGGGGACTCTGTTCGGCGCGCTGCCCGGCGTGAGCGCGACTATGGCGGTAACCCTGGGGATTCCCTTTACCTACAGTATGACGCCGGTGGAAGCCATCGTCTTTTTGGTAGCAGTCTACTGCGCCTCCATCACCGGCGGTGGCATGACGGCGATTCTGTTCAAGATACCGGGAGTGCCTTCCAGCGCCCCCACCACCTACGACGGCTATCCCATGGCCCAGCGGGGTGAGGCGGGAAAGGCTCTGGGTATTCAGTTGCTCAGTTCTGCCATAGGTGGTATGTTCGCCGCCCTTGTCATGCTGCTGCTCTGCGGCCCCTTAACCACTGCCGCGGTGAGTTTTGGCCCTGCCGAGTTATTCGCCATTGCCTTTTTGGGTCTTTCAATTCTTTCCAGCCTTGATGTGGATAATATCTGCCGCACCATAATATCCGGGCTTATCGGCCTCTTGCTTGCGTGCATCGGGATTGATCCCCTCCTTGCGGTGCCACGCATGACCTTCGGCGTCCGTTCCCTGAACAGCGGCATGGAGATGATACCCATCATGATCGGCTTTTTTGCCGTAACCGAGGTCTTAAAGCAGACCGTAAAGCGGGACAAGCTGGACGCGGTAGGCGAAGTAAAACAGATGAAAACCGTATTTCCTTCTTTCAAGGAAATGTTCTCTGCAAAATGGACTATTGTACGTTGTTCAATAGTAGGGACGATTATCGGTATTCTTCCCGGAGCGGGTGCCACCATCGCCGCCTTTATGTGCTATTCCATGGAACAGAAAGTATCGAAGCATCCTGAAAAATTCGGAACCGGCTGTATTGAAGGCATTGTCGCTCCCGAGACGTCGAACAACGCCGCCACCGGAGGTTCCATGGTTCCACTCTTGTCTCTGGGTATACCCGGGGGCAACGCGGCCGCGATTATGATGAGCGCCCTGGTGTTAAAGGGAGTGCAAATGGGGCCAATGCTGTTGGTACGACAGCCGCAGTTCCTCTCGGCAACCTTTGCCTCAATGTTTGTTTCAAACATCGTCATGATTTTTGCCGCCATACTGCTTGCCAAAATTTTTGTGCAGGTATTGCGTATTCCCTATTCAATTTTGGGACCCATGATTATCATGATGGCTACCATCGGCGCCTTCGCCACAAAGAACATTGCTATAGACGTTGTTACCATGGCAGTGGCCGGCCTTATCGGATTTATTTTCATTACCTGCAAATTCAATGTTTCGGCGATGATTCTCGGACTGGTGCTCGGCAAAATCTGCGAATCCAATCTGCGGCGGGCCTACATAATCGCCCCCGGCGACTCATTGCTGGAAACGACCTGGAATGTTCTTAAGGCGCCCCTCAAAATTGCACCGATTCCCCTTACGGCAATACTCATGATTATATGTGTGGTTGTATTGGTTACCCCGGGGATACGGACACTGCTCAAGAAGAGGGCGGAATCAAAATAAGGACAAAGGCTTAAGGCCATGAACGTGGTACACCTGCTGTTGACCTTTCTTGCGGGGGGTGCCTTTGGGGCCATCGGTATGGTTTCAAAGATACCCAACGGGTTGCGCATAGGCGCCATGATTGGCACAGCATTACTGAGTATTTTTTTCAGCGCCGCCTGGATGCCCCAGGAGACACGGTTTCTGGTTCAGATTATTGCCGGCGCCATGATTGGCTGCACTACGGAAAAGAGCGACCTTAAACGGCTGTCGGCGATAATCAAGCCCATGTGTATAACGGTTGTAAGCCTCTTTTTCCTTAATATTATCGCAGGTGCGCTGGTGCATGCATTAAGCCCCCTTGACTGGGTTACCTCATTCATGGGGGGCATTCCCGGGGGAGTTACCGATACGCCCATTATAGCCGCAGAAATGGGGGCCGATGTTCCTGCGGTTGCCATAGTACAGCTTGCACGGTACATCATGGGCATAGCCCTGTTTCCGCCCATGATACTCGCCTATGATAATGTGCGCGTGAAGCGCCGTCGAACGGAGAGCGGCGCTAGTGATGATGCATCAAGGGGTCCTTCGGTAAAACGGGAAAAGTCCGGGGTTTCATCCTGGCAGGCCTTTCTCTGCACGATGATCGCCGCCGGCATCGGGGGCTTTATCGGCAGGCTGACCCATATACCGGCGGGGGTTTTTTTGTTTTCCATTATCGCGGTAATGATTCTGAAGCTGAGATTTGATTTTGCGTTTCTTCCGTCCTGGGCCAAACGGTTTGCCCAGTTTATCAGCGGCTGTTATATCGGCGGGGCAATCACCATGGGGGACGTGCGGAATTTCAAATTTCTGGCAATTCCCATAGGGATAGTGCTTACCGGGTATATCGTTAATTGCTTTTTTACCGGGGCGGTACTGACACGGTTTTGCGGATTCAGCCGCAAGGAGGGGATGCTTATCACTACCCCTGCGGGGGCAACCGATATTGCATTAAGCGCCGCAGATATGGGTGTTACCAATACTGATATTATCATCATTCAAATTTTCCGTTCGGTTATTGCAATTGCGGTTTTTCCGCAGATTATTAATCTCTTGTTGCTATTTTTAAAGTGAGGAACAGTATGGAATTAAAACAAACCAGTGTTGCCGGTACCATGGAGTCCAGTGATATCATGATTACCCTGGAACCGGGAAAAGCGGGCATTGAGATTGAGCTGACCAGTATGGTGGAAAAACAATACGGCCGGCAGATCCGTCAGGTGATCACCGATTGTCTGGCGGAATTGCAGGTAAAGCAGGTCAAGGTTACTGCGGTGGATAAGGGCGCCCTTGATTGCACGATCCAGGCCCGGGTAAAAACAGCGGTGTACCGCGCAGCGGGTAACACCGATTATGAGTGGAGGGTATAGCATGAGACATCTTCGCAGAACCATGCTCTTTGTACCGGGGAATAACCCCGGCATGATCCGGGACGCGGGAATTTATAAAGCCGACTGTATCATGTTTGATCTTGAGGATTCGGTTTCGATACACGAAAAGGACAGCGCCCGTTTTCTGGTTTACCAGGCTTTAAGCACCCTGCATTATCCGGAAAAGGAACTGGTGGTGCGGATCAACGATCCCGGCGCCAGGCTGGGGAAGGATGATCTTGAGGCTATCGTCCGCACCGGGAAGGCGGTTATCCGTCTGCCAAAAACCGAGTGCGCCGGGGATGTAAGGGACTGCGCCGTTTTGATTGAAGGCATCGAAAAAAAGATCGGCGCGGAAATCGGCTCCACCCGGATGATGGCAGCCATTGAAAGTGCTGCGGGGGTACTCAATGCAAAGGAGATAGCTCTTGCCAGCAAGCGGCTTATCGGCATCGCCCTGGGGGCGGAAGACTATGTGACGGACCTTAAAACAAACCGTTCCCCTGAGGGAATAGAATTACTCTTCGGCAGGAGCATGATCCTGCTGGCGGCCCGCGCCGCGGGTATCGACGCAATCGACACGGTATTTTCAAATGTGAATGACGAAGAGGGGCTTAAGCGGGAAGCCGCGCTCATCCGGCAGCTTGGCTTTGACGGCAAGAGCATCATCAACCCCCGGCAGATCAAAACGGTCCACGAGGTCTTTAGCCCTTCGGAAAAGGAAATCGCCAATGCCTTTGCGGTGCTGGACGCCATAAAACAGGCGGAAAAAAACGGTTCCGGGGTTATTTCGCTGAACGGCAAAATGATCGACAAACCCGTGGTTGCCCGGGCGGAACGGGTGCTGGACCTGGCCCGGGCTGCGGGCCTTGTTTCTGAGGAGGAAGCACTATGAGCGGAGCAAATAAAATTGATATGCAAAAGATTCCCGGCATCAATGATATGCATGGTGTAAAAGGCGCGTTTGATCTTGCGGTCCTGGAAAAAGACACTTCCCCCCTGGCCCAGCGGGAAAAGACCCACAATAAAATCGTAGCAAGCCTTGAAGAGGCGATCCGTTTAACCGGACTTAAAGATGGCATGACGATCTCCTTTCACCACCACTTCCGGGGAGGCGATTACATCGTCAACATGGTGGTGGACAAGCTTGCGGAGATGGGTTTTAAAAATCTGGTCCTCGCCGCCTCTTCCCTTACGGATTGTCACGCTCCATTGATCAAACATATAGAGAACGGGGTTATCCGGCATATCGAAACCAGCGGGCTTCGGGGAAAACTGGCGGACGCCATAAGCCACGGCCTTATGGATGTGCCGGTGGTGTTCCGTTCCCACGGGGGCCGGGCCTACGCCATTGAATCCGGGGCGCTGCAGATAGATGTGGCCTTTTTGGGGGCTCCTTCCTGTGATCCCTTTGGTAACGCCAACGGCTATTCCCGTGACAACGATGACGGGGTAAAATGCGGCTCCATGGGTTATGCCAAGTGCGACGCCCAGTACGCAAAAAAAACGGTGATTATCACCAACAATATTGTCAGCTTCCCCAACGTGCCCTTTGGCATTCCGGAAAGCGATGTGGACTACATCGTGGAGGTGGATGAAATCGGCGACCCTGCGGGGATCATGTCCGGGGCCACCCGGTTCACCACGAACCCCAAAGAGCTGGTGATGGCGGAAATGGCCGCCGATGTGGTTGAAGCATCGGGCCGGCTAGTGGAGGGCTTTTCTTTCCAGACCGGTACCGGCGGTGCGTCCCTGGCGGTGACCCGGTTCCTGCGGGAAAAGATGAAGGCCAGGGGTATTACCGCAAGTTTCGCCCTGGGGGGCATTACCGGTTCCATCGTTGACCTCCACGAGGAGGGGCTTATCAAAAAGCTTCTGGATGTGCAGAGCTTCGATCTTAAGGCGGCGGACTCCCTTAAAAATAACCGTTTCCATCACCAGATTTCTGCGGAGTATTACGCCAGCTCCAAGGGGGACGGCGCGGCGGTGAATCAGCTTGATGTGGTGGTGCTCTCCGCCCTGGAAGCGGATGTGAATTTTAACGTCAACGTGCTTACCGGCAACGATGGTATCATCCGGGGGGCCATCGGCGGGCATCAGGATACGGCCTACGGCGCATCGGTTTCCATCGTGGTCTGCCCCCTAACAAGGGGACGGATTCCCTGTATTGTGGACCGGGTGGGGGCCATTGTAAGCCCCGGCAAAACCGTGGATGTGATCGTTACCGAACATGGGGTGGCGGTTAATCCCCTGCGGCCGGATCTAAAGGAAAAATTTACCGCCGCAGGTATTCTGCTTCACCCCATGGAGGAGATCCACGAGCGGGTAGACGCCCTGGTCGGCAAGCCGGACCCGGTGGAATACACCGACAAGATAGTCGGGGTAATCACCTACCGCGACGGCAGTATCATTGATTTAATTCATCAGGTCAAGTAAAACTAAAAAATGGAGTTAAGCTGCGGATTTCCTTTTCGCGCATCTGCCCTCGAAAAGCTCCGCAGTTTTCTTTTTGACTGCGGCCTTAAATACGATGACCGCGTCCAGTACTCGGTCTGCCTTATGGATGAAGAAGGCCGTATTGCCGCAACCGGTTCTCTGGACCGCGCCGTACTAAAATGCATCGCCGTTTCCCCGGATTACCAGAGTGAAGGGCTGGCGGCCCGGGTGCTAACGGAACTGGTGAACCAGGCGGGGCGGAACGGGCAGCATCACCTCTTCCTGTTTACCAAACCGGCAAACGAAGCGCTTTTTTCCGGCTTTGGTTTTTACCCCATCGCAAAGACCGCAGAATCCCTGTTGATGGAAAATAAAAAAAACGGCGTCGCGGATTTTGTCGCAGGTCTGGAAGGTCCCTCGTTTTCCGCCGGCGCAAAAAATAGTGGGGCCATCGTGGTTAACTGCAACCCATTTACCAAGGGACATTTGTATCTTGTTGAAACCGCCGCACAGCAATGTGACGTCCTGCACCTCTTTATCGTTTCGGAAGATCAGGCTGCCAAAGCAGCGCCGGGCGCCATTCATCAGACGTCGGCCTTCCCCGCGGATGTCCGCCGGAATCTGGTTCTGGCCGGCATCGCCCATCTGCCCAAGGTGTACCCCCATCCCACCGGCCCCTATCTTATTTCCGCCGCCACCTTCCCTGACTACTTCCTCAAGGACGGCCCCGATGCTGTGCCTCCCGAGACGGTGAACACCCGCTTGGACCTGGCTATCTTTGCGGAACGCTTCGCCCTGCCCCTGGGCATAAACTGCCGTTTTGTGGGGACCGAGCCCATCGATCCCCTTACTCGGGAGTACAACCGGCAGATGCGGGAAGTCCTGCCTGCCTACGGCGTCAAGGTAGTGGAAATCCCCCGCCTTGAATCCGGAGGCGCGGCAATCAGCGCCGGCCGGGTACGGCAGCTTCTGCGGGAGGGGAACCTACAGGCGATCAGGGAGCTGGTCCCCACCACCACGTTCGCGTACCTGGAAACAAACTATGGATAAACAAGGCCCTGCAAACTCTTTAACTTCCTGTTCCGCCGAATGCCCGGAATCCTTCTTCGCCGGCTGCCATAAGGTTTCCCTGGGCGAGGTGCTTGCCTTACGTGAGGAACGGGCTCGCCGGCAGCAGGAACTCGCGGCTTACGGACTTGCCAGGTACGGCCATGCTGAGCATGACTTAGCCGGACGCGGCCTAAGCCTTGTCTGTCTTTGCCTCAACATACCCGGGGAGTATAAGGACTTCCCCTGGGCCCGCCGTTCCTTCCGGGAGGAACGCCGCATTTTTACCCTGGCCCTGAAAGGGGAGGGGATCGAAATCCTCCACGATGAACCAGTGGAAACAAAAGCCGGGTATACGGGATATGTGCTGGCGGATGCTCCCCCGGAAAGGGTCAAGGCTATGGCCCGCTGCATCGAGGACACTCATCCTTTGGGGCGGCTTTTTGATATTGATATTCTTACTTCGGCAGGGACAGATCTGAGAAAACTTTCCCGGAGTGATAAAGATCAGCCCCCCCGTCCCTGTCTGGTATGCGGTGGCAACAGCTTTGCATGCGCCCGGAGCCGCGCCCATCCCCCGGAAGAGTTGAGCGCCGCCGTGCTGAACATTATGGCGAAATGGCTGCGGGAAAAAGTGGCGGATATTGTTTCCTCCGCCGCTGTCCGGTCTCTGACCGGTGAAATCGCCATCACTCCCAAGCCGGGCCTGGTGGACCGGGCCAATTCCGGCGCGCACCGGGACATGGATTTTTTTTCCTTCATCGATTCAGCGGCGGCAATCCTGCCTTATTTCCGGGACTGCGCCTGCGCAGGCTTTGAAAGCGCCGGAGATCCCATAGCGCTTTTTGAATCCCTGCGGCCCAAAGGAAAGATCGCCGAAGTTCTGATGCGCGAAGCCTCCGGGGGCGCCAACACTCACCGGGGCGCCATCTTTTCCATCGGCATCCTCTCCGCCGCCTACGGCAGGCTCTACCGGGATGAAGAAAAACCTGAACTGTCAAAACTCATGGAACTGTGCCGCGCCATGACCGGCCGGCTGGAAGAAGATTTTTCGGGCGGCAAAGCTTTACCCGGGGCGTCCCACGGAGAAGTGGTTTACAGCCAAAACGGCATCCAGGGCATCCGGGGAGAAGTTTCCCGGGGATTTCCCACGGTGTGTTCTTATTCTCTGCCCACGCTGCGCCGCATCCTTGCCCAGGGACATTCGATGAACGACGCCGGAATCGCCGCGCTCCTGACCCTGCTGGCCCATACGGATGACACCAATATTATCCACCGCTCCAATCTGGAAACCCTCCGCCGTATTCAGCGGGACCTTGGGGCCTTCCTTGAATCCAATCCCGGCATTGAAGACTTGCGGGAAAAGGCCGCCGTCCTGGACCGGGATTTTATCGCCCGGAACATCAGCCCCGGGGGCTGCGCGGATCTGTTGGCTTTTACCCTTTTTCTCCACGTACTTGATACCAACGGCGTACATTCGTCAACTACTCAAGGCTAAAGGCTTGGGCTTGTCTCGATTATTCGAGACAACCTTTCCTACTTCCTTCCGTTTCCGCGGGCTTCTCAGGGTCTTTCACTGCACTCACAATGCAGCCAGTGCTGCCCTGTCCATAGGCGTTCATTCCTGCCGTTGCAGCAGTATTGTAGCATTTGCAAACCTGCTGTACAGACTAAACACGAAAACCTTGGTTATTGGCTTTCACAGGAAGTATACAAGTAACGAGAACTACAGAATTTATCCCCCTGATCAAACGCCGAGTCTCCAACACCGCCGTGATCCTCCTTTCCCCCTGGGATGATGAAAAGCATGTCTGTGACACCATTGCCTGCGGCATCTCAGGGTATCTCCTCAAAAAAACCGATATGGATAAACTGGTGAATTCCGTCCGGGTAGCCTACGATGGCGGCTGCTATGTTCCCTCACAGATTTTCAGCAGGACCTTCCGGGCCCTCTCTGAACTGACCAGGTATCGAAAAATTTACCGCAGTTTCTTTCAGGGCTGTTTTCGGAAAAATTAGGCTTTATTAGTTTTTAAAACCACCGGAAAACCAATGCTGCCTAAAACACAAAATTTTTTCTTCTCTTAGCGACGGCACGAATCCAGTTCTGCGTTTTTTGGGCACATAACGTTCCGGGCGTTTATGACGGTTTTATTTTGCGATAAAGAAATGAGTAGCATTTCCAGCAAAATGAAACTGTGACGTAGCTCTAGCCAGCGCAGCATAAATGCCCTGTTATGCGATACGGCGTTTTTCTATACAAACAGAAAAACGCCGCTTTTTCTTAATTATTTAGAAATGGTATACATCAAACATAAAGCATCAAATATTTTCGCCTCTAACGGACTAATGGTTGTAATAGCCGGTTCTACTACTTTATTCAATGCAGTCGTCACTATTGAGGATACCGCACTTGAGACAGAACTCTCCCGTACTTCTCCATTTACAACTGAAATTATTTGCCTGCCTATCTCAGCTACCTCTGTTCCTGTTCCTCCAACCACGGAACAAAATAACTCCATAGAAGTATTCGATATTTGTTTTGCTTTTACCACCAAATATGCTGCTTCCCGATTTGCAGTCCTACCCAAATATTCCCTTGCTATTTCACGCCCCATAGAGGCGCTACTGCCAGTATCAACACCACCTTCAGCAAACACAAGTCCACACATTCCAAATGCCAGCACCATTGCCAACAATCCCACAAAAAACAATTTACTCTTCATAACAAATCCTCCAAATAATTTTTATAAAACTATACATAAGTATACCATA
>BOBG01000014.1 GCA_026002265.1 Spirochaetia bacterium | reverse complement strand
TTTTTCGGTGCAGCCGGGATGACTTTGTCCGGTTCTGCTTTTTTGGCTCCGACCTTGTACCCGACCGGCCGCCCACGCTTTTTCGGTGCAGCCGGGGTGACTTTGTCCGGTTCTGCTTTTTTGGCTCCGACTTTGTACCCGACCGGCCGTCCACGCTTCTTCGGTGCAGCCGAGATCGCTTTGTCCGGTTCTGCTTTTTTGGCTCCGACCTTATACCCGACCGGCCGTCCGCGCTTCTTGAGAGTCGCGGTCAAGGAGAGATTCCGCAACACTGCCTGAGCGCCTGCGAGCCGTGCGAGGGGCACACGAAATGGGGAACAGGACACATAACTCAAATTGGCCCGGTAACAAAAATCAACGCTTGCCGGATCTCCGCCATGCTCGCCGCAAATGCCGACTTTCAGGGTGGGTTTAACGGATCGGCCTTTGATAGTCGCGTTTTGGATCAGACTGCCGACCCCTTTCTCATCGATGGACCGGAAAGGATCCACTTCCAACAGTTTTTTGGAAAGGTATGCCGGCAAGAATGATGCAATATCGTCCCGGCTAAACGCAAAGGTCATCTGGGTCAGATCGTTAGTACCGAAACTGAAGAAATCTGCGTACTTGGCGATTTCGTCTGCAAGCAGAGCCGCACGAGGTACTTCAATCATAGTACCGATTCTAACCGGAGTTGAAACTCCTTCCCGGCTAAAAACTTCCTTGATGATTTGTTCGATCTGGGGCCGGAGCAGGGCGAGTTCCAGATCATCACACACGATGGGAATCATGATTTCCATGTTGACCGGAATGGTACGTTTAAGGCAGTCTACCGCGGCAAGCGCGATAGCTTCGACTTGCATATCATAAATTTCCGGATAGGTAACCGCGAGACGGCACCCCCGATGCCCCAACATCGGATTCTGCTCCTTGAGGCGTTCAAGTTTCGGCTTGAGAGATTCCGGATCCACATGGAGATAATCGGCAAGCTGCTTAATTTCTTCCGGAGTCTTTGGTACAAATTCGTGGAGCGGCGGGTCCAAAAGCCGGATCGTCACGGGGCGTCCTTCCATTGCTTCCAAAATTCCGAGGAAATCTTTGCGCTGAAGCGGGAGAATTTTCTGCAAAGCCTCCTTCCGGCCCTCAGTCGTATCAGCCGCGATCATCGCCCGGAAATGGATAAGTTTTTCCGGTGCAAAGAACATATGCTCGGTCCGGCACAACCCAACGCCCTGCGCCCCGAATTCAAAGGCCCGGCGGGCATCTTCAGGCTGATCCGCATTTGCCCGTACCTCAAAACCGTTCACGCTTCCCCGTACAGAACTTGCCCGGATTTCGTCACACCATTTGAGGAAAACCTGCATATCTTCGCTGATCTCAGCCGCAACCAACGGGAGTCTGCCTTCAAATACTTCGCCGGTTGAGCCATCGATGCTGATCCAGTCTCCCTCGCTAAAGGTCTGTCCCCCAATGATCAATTTTTTCTCCTGGACGCTGATGCCTTTCGCGCCGGCCACACACGGGGTACCCATACCGCGGGCAACAACGGCCGCGTGACTCGTCATTCCGCCGGTTGCAGTGAGGATTCCCTGAGAGACACTCATACCGCTGATGTCCTCCGGACTCGTGTCTTGGCGCACAAGGAGCACTTTTTCGCCTCTCTCGTGCCAGGCTTCTGCATCCGGAGCATTGAACACGATACGCCCAGTTCCCGCGCCCGGCGACGCATTCAAACCTGTGGTCAAGATATGCGCGGACAGAAGTGCATCCGGATCGATCCGCGGGTGGAGAATTTGGTCAATATCCTGAGGAGTCACCCGCATAATTGCGGTTTTTTTGTCGATGCGTTTTTCCCTGAACATATCAACCGCGCAGCGCACAGCAGCCGGCCCCGTTCTCTTTGCATTCCGGGTTTGCAAGATAAAAAGTTTTCCCTGATAAACAGTGAATTCAATATCCTGCATATCTTTAAAATGCCGTTCGAGCAGATTTTTAATTTTTACCAACTGATCATAGACAGCTTTATTTTCCTGTTCCAGTTGATCAATTTTTTCCGGAGTCCGGATGCCGGCCACGACATCTTCACCCTGGGCATTCATCAAATATTCGCCGTAAAAAATTTTTTCACCAGTACTGGGATTCCGGCTGAAACAAACACCAGTTCCGGAATCACTGCCGAAATTCCCAAAAACCATCGATTGAACATTGATGGCTGTCCCTTTAACATCTTTTATCTCGTTTAACTCCCGGTATTTAATCGCGCGTTCATTATTCCATGATTCAAAAACCGCGCCGATAGCACCCCACAACTGATCATAAGGATCTTGGGGAAATTCTTTTCCGGTTGCAATTTTAACAATTTCTTTGTACTGTTTTACCAAATCTTGCAGATCGCCTGCATTCAAATCAATATCCAAAGAAATGCCGCGCTGGGATTTTTTTGTGCGAATTGCTTCTTCAAAGCGTGCATGCTCCACACCCATAACGACATCACCATACATTTGAATAAAACGCCGGTAGGCATCCCACGCAAAACGGGGATTATTCGTGTGTTTAATTAAGCCCTGAACTGATGCATCACTGATGCCGAGGTTGAGAATTGTGTCCATCATACCGGGCATTGAAACCGGTGCACCTGAACGAACCGATACGAGAAGCGGATCATTCGGATTCCCAAGTCCTTTTCCCATAACCTTTTCAAGCTTAGCCAAATTCCGAAGCACATCATTTTCAAGACTAGCCGGATATTGTTTATTATTCGCATAATATGCGGCACAGACTTCTGTGGAAATAGTAAAACCGGGCGGAACCGGAATTCCCAAATTAGTCATCTCGGCCAAATTAGCGCCTTTACCGCCGAGAATATTTTTCAGCGAAGCATCACCCTCGGCAACTCCATTGCCGAAAAAATAAACATTTTTTCGCTTTGCCATAAACCCTCCATTTGTTATTAAAATCGATTTTACTTTATCATAACATAAAAAAAAAGAAAAGAGGTTTTTTAAAAAAAATATTGACTATTGCTTTATTTTCAGCTACATTGTTACCGATATTTCTATCAAGAGGAACTCATGGAACTTAATCAAGAGTATATTGATCAATTAAAAATTGATGAGTCTGTACTTATAGTACATATAGCAGATACGCTTAATATTAAACCGGAACAAGCTGCCGCGGCGGTACATTTATTAGCCGAAGGATCCACAGTTCCTTTTATTGCCCGGTACCGGAAAGAAAAAACCGGTAATCTTGACGAAGTACAGGTACGAGATATTGCTCACCTTTTTTCGAGTGGAAAAAATCTTGAGACACGCCGTCTCGATATTATCCGGCTTATTTTTGATCAAGGAAAATTAACCGAGCCGCTGTGCGTGAGTATTAGTCAGGCTGCAACATTAACGGAACTCGAAGATCTTTATGCTCCTTATAAACATAAAAAGAAAACCCGGGCAATGCTGGCAATAGAAAAAGGACTTGAACCATTGGCACAAATCATGCAGACGGAACCGGATGAAATAGTACAGAATCGGGCCAATGCATTTATCAATGATTCTGTTACAACAATCGAAGAAGCGCTGCAAGGCGCGGCTGATATTATTGCAGAACAAGTCGCCCAAAATCCGGCACACCGTGCGGCAGTAAAAACATTGTACGAAACAACCGGAAGAATTGTCGTCAAGGGAATCGGTGACGAAAATGCAAAAAAAACATCGATCTATCAAATGTATTGGGATTTTACTGAATCATTTTCTCAGATAAAAGCCCACCGGATATTGGCGATTAACCGGGGCGAACGGGAAAAAGTTTTGGACGTTAGTTTTGATGTTGAGGAAGCGGCTGCGGTAGAAATGCTCCAGAAAAGATACATTGTGTACAATAATTATCATAAAAATGCGATAGAAGATGCTGTTAAACGTCTGCTTTCGCCGCAGGTAAAACGGGAAATCCGGGGCGAGTATGAGGAAAAAGCTGATATTCATGGCATTGGGGTATTTAGCGTTAATCTTAAAAACCTTTTAATGCAGCAGCCGATTCGAGGAACAAGAGTAATGGGAATCGATCCGGGAATCCGTACCGGATCTAAATGTGCCTTTTTAGATGATACCGGAAAATACCTTGGACACATTGTTTTTTACAATCATAAACCGGAAGATGCAAAAACAATTATTCTTGAAGGAATCCGGAAATATGATATTCAATTAATCGCCATCGGCAATGGAACCGGATCCCTGGAAGTACGTGAGTTAGTTTCTGAAATCATTGCTACGCATAATTTAACAGTGCCGTATACTGTTGTTGACGAAGACGGCGCCTCGGTTTATTCTGCGAGCAACACCGCGCGTGAGGAATTTCCGGAACTTGATCTTACGATCCGGGGGGCAATTTCAATCGGCCGGCGTTTGCAGGATCCTTTGGCGGAATTGGTAAAAATCGATCCGAAATCCATTGGAGTCGGGCTGTATCAACACGATGTTAATCAGCGTAAATTATCAGAAACATTGGATGAAGTTGTTTCTTCTGTCGTCAATAATGTCGGTGTAAATTTAAACACTGCAAGTGTTTCTCTGCTCCGGTACGTTTCCGGAATCAACTCCGGCCTCGCTCGTAAAATTGTGCAGTACCGGGAATCAAAAGGAACAATTAACAGCCGTCAGGAATTAATAACAGTGCCGGGAATGGGACCGAAAAGTTTTGAGCAATGCGCCGGCTTTCTTAAAATTCCGGAGAGTCCGGAACCTCTTGATAATACATGGGTCCACCCGGAAAATTATGAAATTGCCCGGATGATTCAGCAAACCTTGACAACAACTGGAAATGTAAATGCTGTGGAACGGAATCATATTCAGGAAATAGCTAATGTCGGCACCATGACAATAAGCGATATTGTTGAAGAATTAAAAAAACCGAATCGTGATCCGCGTGAACAATATCCAAAACCGGTTTTGCAAACTGCTGTCGTTAAATTCGAAGATTTGTACGAAGGAATGATGATCACCGGAAAAATAAAAAATGTGGTTGATTTTGGGGCTTTTGTTGATGTCGGTCTTAAAGAAACTGCGTTGGTACATATCTCCCAATTAAGCGACCGGTTTATCCAGGATCCCCTTGAAGCAGTTAAAGTTGGAGATGTAATGGAATTCAGGATTATTGCTCTGGATTCTGACCGGCGCCGGATCAGCCTTTCCCGGAAAAAAACAGAACCGGTGCAGCCGGATATTCCAAAAAAGAAAATTATCGTTATAAAAAAACCGGAGACGCCGAAAAAAATCATTGTTAAAAAGACAGATTCTCCTCAAAAAAACCGGCAGATTCCTCCGCAACCGGCACCGTTCAAAAAAAATCATCCAGTATCTCCTGATCTATTAAAAGGATCCGAGGACGGCACCCGGTACAATCCATTTGCGCTACTCTTCAATAAAGAAGAAGGAAATCCGAAGAAATGAATAGCGCCCGGCTCTCCCGGTGGGGGAAATTCTGTAAGAATAAACGGGCCTTTGTTTCGTTATGGATTTTTCTCGTGATTTTTGCTATGAGTTTAGTTTCAGAATTCATTGCCAACGATAAACCCTTTCTCGTGATTTTTGAAAAAAAAATATTCGTTCCCATTTTCCACAATTATTCGGAGCTGGATTTTGGAGGTGAATTAGATTTTGATGCAGATTACCGGGATCCCTATATTGCAGACTTAATTAACGAAAATGGCCGGATTTTTTGGCCTCCTATTCACTTTAGCTATAAAACGATAAATTACGTTCTGCCGTCACCGGCTCCTTCCCCGCCGACTCCGGTTAATATTCTCGGTACTGATGACCGGGGCCGGGATGTTGCAGCAAGACTTTTATACGGATTCCGGATTTCTGTTCTTTTTGGACTCACGCTCACTATTTTTTCTTCGTTAATTGGTATTATTCTCGGTGCATTGCAGGGATATTACGGCGGAATTTTCGACATTCTTTTTCAGCGTTTTATGGAAGTATGGTCCGGAATGCCGACTTTATTTTTGCTTATTATTTTAAGTTCCATTATAGAACCAACTTTTTGGTGGCTGTTAGGAATTACGCTTCTCTTTGGCTGGATGTCACTTGTCGGTGTGGTTCGGGCGGAGTTTTTGCGTGCGAGGAATTTTGAATATGTGCTGGCTGCACGGGCAATGGGCATGAAAAACAGCCGTATTATGTTTGTACATATCCTCCCAAACGCAATGACGAGCGCACTTTCGTATTTACCGTTTATTTTGGGCGGATCAATTACCACATTAACCAGTTTGGATTTTCTTGGTTTTGGATTACCTTCCGGATCTCCTTCCCTCGGCGAACTTTTGGCTCAGGGTAAAGCCAATTTACACGCGCCATGGCTCGGTATTTCTTCTTTTGTTGTACTTGCGCTTACATTAAGTCTTCTCGTTTTTATCGGCGAGGGAGTTAGGGACGCATTTGATCCGCGGCGTAATCAATTGTAGAAAGGAATTAATATGGCAGATGTTTATGAAGAATATTTATACACTTATTCGGATTATATGGAATGGGAATTAAAAGAGGGTGAGCTTATTGACGGGATTGCCTATGAAATACCGGCGCCCAGTACTACTCATCAGGCGATTAGCAGGGCATTATTTATTTTTACAGGTAGGCAATTTTCTCAAATGTTTTTTTTACTGAGTCGGTGTAAAATCCTGTTGATTTTGCCCCTTCGGGGGTAAAGGGTTATTATGAATTTTTTGTATGAAACACATCTCCATACTTCGCCGGAAAGTGCTTGTGCGGTTGCACATGGTCCTGATTATGTTCAGGGTTATATTGATGCAGGCTACACGGGAATCATTGTGACAAATCACTTTTTCCGGGGAAATACCGGCCTTGATCGGTCATTGCCGTGGGCTGAATGGGTTAAACAATTTTACCGAGGTTATGAGGATACCTATAATGAGGGGCTACGGCGTGGTTTAGATGTATTTTTTGGCTGGGAAGAGACTTACGATGACTCTGACGATTATCTGGTGTATGGTTTGGATAAAGAATGGTTGCTAAATCACCCAGAGGCAAAGCACTGGACACGCCGGGAGCAGTATGAACAGGTGCATCTCGCGGGCGGCTGTGTGGTGCAGGCTCACCCATTCCGGCAAGTATACTATATTTCTGAAATAAACCTTTCGCCATATCTCGTTGACGCTGTTGAAGTTGCAAATGGCGGTAATGAACAATCATTTGATGCGCTCGCATTCCGGTATGCACAAAAAAATGGCCTTCCAATGACGGCCGGATCGGATATTCACAGTACCGATCAGTTACAAAGTTCCTATCTCTTTGGAGTGTATCTACCTGAAAAAATACAGACGATACATGATTATGTGAATGCAGCACGGAAAAAAACAATTGTTTCAGTGCGGACCATTCCGGGACGCCTCGATGTTCACGGTGACGAAATAATTTCTCTGCCGGTTTTCATAAAAAATGCAGAGGGAAACGATATAAACAGTACTATTGAGGAATTTTTGGCGTAAATTTATCCTTTTTTCCCGTACAGTTAGTGCCGGAAAATATTTTTGAGACTTTCCGATTCATCGTTTCGTAGAAAATGTACCGGATTGTATCTGTACAATGCCGGAATCAAGATAAATCCCAATTATAGGACTGTCCTATACCCTCCTCCCTGTTCCACCACCTCCAAAATCTGCTCATTCACCAGCGTGATAATCCCGGTAATTTCATGCGCCCGGTGATAAGCTCCGCCATACTTCCAGTCCTCCGGTTTTGCCACAAGACCAGCCACAACTGGATTCTGGTCGATGTAGTTGTACACATTCCGGAAATCTCGTTTACCGGTAATCACCCGCGAATAAAACCGGTCACCCCAAAAATGGCCAGTTTCATTATGCGCTTTATTCCACCGGATGGCGAAGACAAACTTTATCCATTTCATTATGTCTGAAAGACTTTGTCCTTCATGCGGTGTGATCAAGAAATGGAAATGGTTGGCCATAATACAAAAGTTCCACAGTTCAAATGTGTACTTTTCCTTTGCTTCCGCGATAACTGCGAGAAACAATTCTTTGTCTTCATCCGGAGCCAATTCAAAAGCCCGGCGATTTACCTCCGAAGTTACATGGTAGGTCCAGCCAAAGTTGGTAGGACCTCTTGCTATATGAGTCATTAGAATACCTCCTCCTCAATCGAGGTACTATAATCACGATGTGAAGTGTTGCTTTTGATTCATTTTCCGGGGAAAATTTTTAAATTTTTAGGACAGTCCTATATCAGTGGCATACCTTTTGAGATGGTTTGACAAAAAATATAGAAAGTTTTATTGTAAAGTGTCGTTGGCACCATAAAATTTGTGAATTTCCGGAAAAACTTTGAGAAAGGGAAAAAATTGATTTATTCGCTCACGGCGGTGGATAGTGCTACCACAAAAGTTACAACGCATAGTACCCGTGCGTAAATTAACCGGAATTAAATTTGTAAAATAATATGGAGGTTTTATGCAGGAAGTATATGATTTTTTGAAAAAGGCTGGAACCTATTATCTGGCTACTGTGGAAGGAGATCAGCCGAGAGTCCGGCCCTTCGGTACAGTTAATATTTTTGAATCTAAACTTTATATTCAGACCGGGAAGGTAAAGAGTGTTTCAAAACAGATCGCGGCCAATCCCAAAATCGAAATAAGTGCTATCAACGGCGAGGAATGGATCCGGATCCAAGCAGTTGCGGTGGAAGATAACCGGCGGGAGGCAAAAGTATCTATGCTAGATGCCTACCCCCGGTTAAAAACCCGGTATTCGCCGGATGATGATAATACGCAGGTTTTGTACCTCAAGGAAGCTGTCGCAACAATTGCGTCATTTTCCGGAGCGCTAAAAATAATTAGATTCTGATTCCGGTATAAGGCATATTGTGGCAGTAAAAAACCCTCTCCTTCAAACGATTTTTGAGCTCCGGGGCAACCCCCGGGCTTGTGTGTACACAGAGCCGCTGTGGGGACTCTCGATGAATCTCTGTCTTCCTTACGCATCTGTGTACATGGCTGCGCTCGGCATTGCAGACGCTGATATTGGACTCAGTGCCACGGTGTATATGGTTTCACAGGTTGTGTTTGCATTTTTGAGCGGACCTATCACCGACAAATTGGGCCGGCGCAAAACCACCGCAATTTTTGATTTTCTTGCGTGGTGTATTCCCTGCCTTATCTGGTGGCGGGCTGAAAATTTTTGGTTTTTTATCGTTGCCGCATTGTTTAATGGTACCATGAAAGTAACCACCAATTCATGGGACTGCCTTCTCGTCGAAGATGCTGAAAAAGATAAAATCACCTCAATTTATTCTCTGGTGATCATGTGCGGACAACTTTCTGCACTTTTTGCACCCATTTCGGCCGTTCTCGTGTCAAAGCTCACGCTGATTCCTGCAATACGGATCCTCTACATAAATGCTTTCGTGGTAATGACTACGAAACTTACCCTCCTGTATATTTTTTCCCGTGAAACCCGTACCGGAGTGGTCCGCATGGCCGAGACAAAAGGGAAGAGTATCTGGGAATTAGCGGCCGGCTACCGGGGCGTACTGGGGATCATCGCACACTCTCCGGGAACCATTTTTTCTCTGGTGATCGCCGCGCTTGTCGGCATCGTTTCGATGGTCAACGTCACTTTTTGGCAGATCATTGCCAGCAAAAAATTATTGGTTCCGGATTCACTACTGCCCATGTTCCCCATGCTCCGGTCCATTGTCGCCATCATCTTTTTTTGGACACTCATTCCCCGGATCATGAAAAGGGGATTCCGGTTCCCGCTGCTCACCGGCTTCATCTGTTATGTGGTAGGCCAAACTATTTTGATCCTCACTCCGGTTGGAATCGCCCGGTACCCGCTGCTCTGTGTATCGCTCTTGTTCGATGGTTTCGGTTCCGGAATCCTAGCGATGCTCGCAGAATCTCTCGTTGCGCTGCACGTCAACAAAGCTGAACGCGCCAGAGTCATGGCCATTCAACACATGATCATCATGGGAGTAACTGCGCCGTTCGGCTGGATTGCGGGAATCCTCTCCAGCATTTCCCGGAGTCTCCCCTTTGTCCTGACAATTATATTACTCGCGGCCGGAATAGGAGTAACAATGCTCTATTACAGAAAAGGAGATCCCGGCGTCATAGAATGAAATTGACAATAAAATAAAAAATATATAATATTATTTTATGGAAAGTATTAAGGATAAAATAAATAATTTATTTAAAGAATTGGACTTTGAAATACGAAATATTAATGGAGATGAATATTATTTTAAAAATAATTTTTATTATAAAATGGAATATTGGAATGAAGCTAATTCTTATATTTTAGAATATGCGGAAAGTTATGATGATGTATGCAATAACTTATTTTTAGATAGTGATATATATAATTTAGACTGTAATGAAAATGATTTTATAAAAAGGCTTTATAATGATTTAATAAAGTATTATAAATAAATTACAAAAAAATGGTGTACGCCCAAACGACATATAACAGGTCACGCTTCATCGCCGTTGGTGGCTCGGGCTCCGTTTTAGCTAGGTCATTCGCTTTGTTCATTCCCACACCAAAACTCTGCCACATTTTGCCAGCCCTGGTCTTTGCTGTGTAAAGCCCTTATCCGGACTGGCAAACAGCCGGAACGTTTAGCGAACCGGAAGATATGCACGAATAAGAAATAATATTCGTACACCATCAGGGTCTGAACATTCCTTCAATGGGAATCCTGACCAGATTCACAAAATGCGGCGGAATCCAAAGATCCTGACCGGATCGTTGTTTGACATAACGCCCTTGATGGACTCTTTTGAAACTGGCAAAAGACGTTTCTGCCGCGCTTTCAAAAACAGTTACACAGAAATTCCCCTTTTCATCAAAATAGGGAAGAAGCGCCGCAACATGAAAATGCATCCGGAGCGGAGGTCTGCCAGCCGGAGGATGTGCCAAAGGCGGATCCCCTTCCTTAGCGTTGACCGAAGCAAGATAAAGGTAACCGGGCTCGTCAATTGCCAAGGTATAGAGCAGCGGCTGCAGCCCTTCAAAACTGAAGCCCACGTCCTGAATAAAATTCGGATAATTTTCAACAACCGCTTCTTTATCAGAACGCCGTACAATAATCCGGTTAAAAGGAGTGGACTGCACTTCAATCTCACTCAGCACCCCAAATTCCGGAGAACGCAGCGTACGCATGACAGTGGCTGCAAGATTCCGAGTCCAATCGAGTCCAAAGAACGGATCGCGCGATGCTTCGTAAGGATTTGTAAACGAAGATCCCCGGGTCCCGAACGGAGCTTTGAGCGGTGGAATCGTGAGTCGGGTTCCGGTAACAGGCCGGAGAATACCATCAACAAGCCATTTTGCGAATCCGGAACAATTTAACCCACCGTCAACAGGCTGAGGCTTCTGGCTTGCAATGTATACATAGCGTCCCTGTTCATCAATTCCTCCGTCATCTGCAAAGTGCAATTTCGGTAAATGTTCCCGGACATTTTTTATAAACGTACGAATATCCTGATAATGGTCAGGATTTGGTTCAAAGTAACGCCGGGGAAAGCGTGTACCGGCCGCCTTGAGTACATCTTCAACCGGAAGTACCAGCAGACGCTTCATCGAAAATGGAAGAATAAGTCCAGATACGATATAGGCATCATAAGCTACGACATCCATAAAACATTTATCTTCGGCACCGGTAAAAGGCCGGAATTGTACGTACAGATACTTATCGCTCCGGAGGAAGACCCGGATGTATTCTATATCTCCGGTTGTGCGATTCCGGACAAGTGACCATGATCCCTGGGACCATTCCGGAAAAGAACCCTGTAATTCCCGTGCAATGACTACCCAAAATTGATCATCTCTACACCCGGAGCTGACCTCAACCCTGCCTCCGCCGAGAAGAGTGCGTTTAAAAGGTTTTTTCTGAAGAACCGCGTCCGCGGAACCATCAAACCAATGCTCATCACGCAGTTCAAGCCGGAGCGAAGAATCATCCGGAATAAACCGCAAAGCACTATCCACAGCCGGCAGCGAAACGAGAACAGCTAAAAAGAGAACCGGCACCATCAACCGGAATCGAACAGAAAGGTCCATAGTTTTTTATCGGCAAAAAAAAATGAACTAGGGAGTCAAGTCCCCAGTTCACCACAGAAAATCCAACATTAACGAAGGATTTTACCAGCCGCCACCGCTATAACCGCCCCGATCGCGGCGGGGTTTATCCATCGCCTCATTGACCCGGAGCTGACGGCCGTCAAGTTCAGCGCCATTTGTGCCGTTAATCGCGGCAGATGCCTCTTCATCAGTGCCCATCTCGATAAATCCAAAACCCTTGGAGTTGCCGGTTTCACGATCAAAAATGATCTTAGCAGAAACTACAGAACCAAATTCTTCGAACTTGGCACGAAGACCATCTTCAGTCGTGTTGTACGAAAGATTACCGACATACAATTTCTTAGCCATTGAGAAAATTCCTTCTCCCGGATTTTGACTCTTGCAAGCCGCGGCATCCGGGCACGCCGTTATTCACGTCCGCAGACCGCGGACGACTCCAGTCTCCTGTGAGGAGACACGGATGCAATTTAAACGATAAAGGAGGAATTGGACCGGACGAGATACATGAGCATGACAGCAATATCCAAAAAATTCACCTTATCTGTCATGAGCTTACTCTACTTTGCCATGCGGAGTCAAGTATTTTTTGTAAAAAATTGTAACCTTTTTAAAAAACAAAAATTCTCCAACCTGTTCCGGATCGGCGGCTGGCATGAATACCGCATACTCCCCGGAATCTGTCCGTGGAATAATTGTTCAAAATCAAAGCTACCGGAAATTTCTCTATGATAATATTAGGGTTCGAGGTCTGTCCCCAAAATTTCGCCGGAGGTCTGACCCCAGTTATTTCATTGTAATACAAAGAAATACAGAGGTCTGTCCCCAGAATCGAGTATCCCGAGCCATGAATCATCAGGATAGATCTCAGCTCTCACACAAAAAACCGGCAGCACTGTGAACAACCTAAAATATGTACATGCACTCTGCCGGATTTTTCGCTCATACGAGCTGCAATAAATTCCTCAGTTCCGAGAATCCGTTTGCAGACCGGGCATTTCCGGGTCTGTTCCCCTTCAATGCAGTACTGGCACCCGCGCAGGTGGACAATTTTATCCGCACCAATTTCTGAAAAAACAACCGAATACACTTTTTCTTTTTTATCGAGCCGGGTAGAACAGACCGGACAGGCATGAACCGGAGTTCTTGCCTTTGATTCCGGATTTTTGGACCTGCGATTCCCGCGGAAATAGAGACTCAGACACCAGCCAAGCAGTAAAAGAATCATTCCGGCCGTGATCAGAACAAAGTACAGCATAATACCCCCTTGACGAGTGCCTTTTATTATGCTATTAATAAAGAATTATGTATGTATTGATAGAATTTAAAGGGAAACAGTATAGAGCTGAAGAGGGCGCTTTGCTCAAGGTTGACCTTGTGGACGCGGAAGTTGGCGCAACTGTGGAGATCGATCATGTGTTACTGGTTTCGGGAGAGCATATTACGGTAGGTTCGCCATACGTTCCGGGGGCAAAGGTGACAGCAACCGTAGAATCCCATGAAAAAGACAAGAAAATTGTCGTTTTTAAGTATAAATTCAAGAAGGATTATCGTAGAACCCAGGGACACCGGCAAAAATATTCAGTCCTTAAAGTAGCTGGTTTCAGCGGACTGTGATCCGAATCGATCTTGCTTTTGATGGATCCGGATTCCTACATTTATGTACGATTCGAGGACACGCGGGCTACGCACGAAAAGGGTATGATATTGTGTGTGCGGCTGTTTCAGTTCTGATCAGAACCGGAACAAAGGTACTCTCCGGATATCCGGCGCTGAATGTCCGGAGCGGGGCGCCGGAACGGGGTGTTTTTTGGATGGAAGTTGAATCTCCGGCCGGAGGAGCGGAATTTCTCGATGCGGCGGGAACTTTTTTGAAAGAAGGTTTTGTTTCTATCGCGGAGGAATATCCGGAATTTTGTACAGTAACTATAACGGAGGAAAATAGATGGCACGAAAACGAGGGGGAAGCGGCTCAAAAAACGGGCGCGACTCGAATCCCCACAGTCTTGGTGTAAAACGATCCGCAGGATCCATTGTAAAAGCCGGAACCATTATCGTCCGGCAGCGCGGAACGAAAATCCACCCCGGGAAAAATGTCGGGTGCGGTGGAGATTACACTTTATTTGCATTGATTGACGGTAGAGTCACTTTTACCAACAGACGGGACCGGAAATTTGCTGGGGTCGTTGCTCCGGCGCTCTAATGGAAAAATTTGCCGATGAAGTGTTGATCGAGGTGGCGGCCGGTTCCGGTGGAAATGGCTGTGTAGCATTCCGGCGTGAACGTTTTATTCCCCACGGCGGTCCAGCCGGAGGTGACGGGGGGCGGGGCGGGAGTGTCATTTTTAGCGTCAGGCGGAATCTCCGGACCTTGGCTCACCTTCGATTCCGGCACCTGTTTGAAGCTGAAAATGGTCATGACGGCGAAGGTTCGGGTCGCTATGGCAAAAACGGTGAGGATATGGTGATTCCGGTTCCGCCGGGAACTGCGCTTTTTGATCCGGATACCGGTGCATTGCTCCATGATTTTGGTAAAGATGAGCGGGACCTTGTGTTTTTGAAGGGTGGAAATGGGGGCTGGGGGAATATTCATTTCAAATCCTCTGTCAACCAAGCTCCGTTGCAGGCATTGCCGGGACAAAAGGGATCGCGCCGGAAACTCAAGATCGAATTACAGCTCCTTGCTGATATTGGTTTTGTCGGATTCCCCAACGCCGGAAAATCATCACTGTTGGACCGGTTCACCAGGGCGCGGCCGAAAATTGCTCCGTACCCTTTTACGACAAAAATTCCGAACCTTGGTATGTTGAGGGTTGATGACCGGGATTTGATTCTCGCTGACATCCCCGGAATCATCGAAGGCGCATCTGAGGGTGCAGGTTTGGGGATTCAGTTTTTGAAACACATTTCCCGGACTGTTGCGCTCGCATTTCTCATCGATCTTTCTGAAGATACATATCATGAGGCGTTTGGGATTTTGTGCCGGGAGTTGGAGGCTTTTTCGCCGGAACTGCTCCGGAAAAAACGGGTAATTATTGGTACAAAACTGGATCTTGAGGGGAGTGCGGAACATTTGGACGATCTGAAAAAAATCTATCCTGATGAAATGATTTTCGGCATTTCAGTTTATTCCGGTGAGGGAATCCCGGAAACGGCTGCACTTTTTATGAAACTAGGGGAAGTGGAAACGTGAAATTCGCAATGCTTGGCGGGAGTTTTGATCCGGTTCACAATGGTCACTTCTTTTTGGCGGATCTGGTACTCGCCACTTTTGGGTACGACCGGATTATTCTCGTCCCGGCCTTTCAATCTCCTTTTAAGCCCGGAGGTCAGCCCCAAAGTGCTTCGGACCGGCTCGAAATGCTTGCTGCTGCAATGGCTGGAGATCCGCATCTTACGTGCGATGATTGCGAGATTCGGCGGACCGGGGTTTCCTACACGATTGACACGGTGCATGATCTCGTTAACCGGTATCGGCCGGAGGGGAAATTGGGACTCATCATCGGTGACGATCTGGCAGCCGGTTTTCCTGATTGGAAGGAGGCCGGGACTCTTGCAGATTTAACTGACATTATTATGGTACATCGCACCGGTACGCCGGAGATTGCTTTTCCTTTTCCTTATAAACATTTGACTCATGAAACGCTTGATCTTTCGTCCAGTATTGTGCGGAACCGGATTCAAAATGGGGAACAATGGCATTATTTGGTACCAAAGGCAGTACGCTCTATTATTGAGGACCGAGGACTCTACGGATCTACAATATTCCACAATCAACTCCTTACCCGGGTTGAAAATGCAGTACGGTCGATGCTGAATTTAAACCGGTTTCTCCATAGCCGGAGTACAGCACTTCTCTGCTACGATCTCTGCGTCCGGTTTAACCTGAATCCTGAAGCCGGATACCTTGCAGGAATCGCGCACGATATGTGTAAGAATTTTTCGGATATAGAATTAATCCGGTGTGCAAGTCGTGACGGATTAGGTTTTTCCAAGTTGGAACAGGAAAAGCCGGGACTCCTGCACGCACGGGTGGCTGCGATTTTGTTGCAGGAACAGTACAATATCCACGATGAGGCGATTCTTGAAGCAGTGCGTTTCCACACGATGGGGCATCCGGGTATGGGCGCTCTTGCAAAAGTGCTGTACAGTGCCGATAAAATCGAAGTATCGAGGAGCGGTGTTGATCCTGCGGTGCGGGATCCGACAGACAGTACTCTGGATTCCTTTTTTTTGAGAGTACTTTCCTCTTCGGTTGCCTATCTCCAATCAAAAAAAGTGGAAATTTCCCCGGATACCCTTGAACTTCTTGAGGCTCAGTATGGCACTCAAACAAAAAACTAAGGGACCTGTAACATACCGGTCAAGTACGGCACCCGCACAAAAAAGCGACAAATCCTTTGTACTGCTCATTATCATTGTGGCGATTGTAGTTGCGGGCTTGAGCGCTATTTTTATTTCGCTCCGGGCTGAACCGGATGTTTTGCCGCGGGACCGGGTTGTAAACAGCCTTTTTGTGATCGAAGACGGTGCAAAACCCATTGGTACGTATATTTTTATGTACTATCCGGCTACCAGACGCTCTGCCATTTTCGACATTCCGGGCAATATTGGGCTGATTCTGAAAAAAATAAACCGGGTTGATAGAATTGATACGGTCTACGATTCTCACACTATCGCTGCATTCCGGACAGAAATCGAGAATCTGTTGGATATTGATGTCGATTATTCCTTTGTCTTTGATATGGAAAGACTTGGAAACATTGTCGATCTCATTGAAGGTGTGGAAGTGTTGATCCCGGATCAGATCATGCAGCTCGATCAGGAACCGGTGATTCTCCTCCCCTCCGGCCGGAATTTTTTAGATGGGGATAAGTCTAGGCTCTATTTGACTTTTCCGAATATTGACGGTCAGGAAGATCTCGTAGTACGGCATCAGCGTTTTTTCCTCGGCTTTTTCAAACGCTTGATCGAGCAGAATGAATTGCTCAAAAAACCGGGACTCGCAGAGTGGTATCACCATGCGATCAAAACGAGTGTCAGCAGCCGGAACCTGACGCGTTTGTTTGATGAATATTCCCGGATGAGCACGGACCGGCTGACTGTTCAGGGGGTGAGCGGCAATAACCGGGAAGTTTCCGGGCAGACGCTTCTCTTCCCCAGTTATAACGGATCTCTGATCAAAGATGTTGTCAGGAAAACACTTACTGCGATGACACAGATGGATTCGATTGCGTCGGACCGGGTTTTTACGATCCGGGTACTCAACGGCACGGTTTCCAATGGACTTGCGAGCAGAACTGCTGAATTGTTCCGGTATTTCGGTTATGATGTGATCGAAGTGGGAAACGCGGAGCGCAGCGATTACAAAAAAACCGTTATCTATGATTATTCCGGTGAAGAAGATATGGTTAAAAGTTTTGCCAACACGATCCGGTGCAGAAACATCGAATACCGGGCCGGCGAAGCAGATGCTGACACTTTTGAATACCGGCTTGATTTTACCGTTATTATTGGGAGTGATTTTGATGGACGTTACGTTTCAGGCGGATGAGGTCGCTCAGAGCCTCGCACAAGTACTTAGGGATTCTAAAGCAGCCGATGTGCAGGTACTCGATCTCCGGGGTCACTGTTCGTGGACCGATTTTTTCGTGATAGGAACTGTGACTAGTAACACTCACCTCCAAGGCTTGGAACGGCAGATCAAGGAATGGTGCGCGGAACACGAGGTTAAAACTCTGGGTAAAGCCAGACGTCCGCCGGGTGCTTCTGAATGGCATTTTATCGACCTTGGACCAATCGTGATTCACCTCATGAGTGCAGCCACACGTTCATTTTATGATCTGGAACGTCTGTGGAGCTCCTTTCCCGAATGAAAAAACGAAACACATCTATTTTCCGGTGCGCTTCATGCGGGCATGAGGAGTCAAAATGGCTCGGCCGGTGCCCGGAGTGTGGCGAATGGAACACCCTGACCGAAAGTACGGTACAAGTTCCGGCTGGTACGAGGCGCGGCGGAGTTCCGCAATCAGTCCCCTTGTCAGCAGTCGATCCTCAGGAAGGAACCCGGATTCTGAGCGGAATCGGGGAATTGGACCGGGTACTCGGCGGTGGAATCATGAAACGCTCGGCGATTCTCGTTGGCGGAGAGCCGGGAATCGGAAAATCCACCCTTTTATTGCAAGCCGCGGCCACTGCTGACACAAAGGGCAGAATCCTCTACGTTTCCGGTGAGGAATCTGCCGGACAGGTGCGGATGCGGGCGGATCGGATCGGTGTCACCGGTGACCGGATCGAAATTTGCTGTACCGGACGTTTACCAGATATTAATACAGTGATCGAGGCGATTAAACCGGTTATCATGGTCATCGATTCGGTACAAACCCTTCATAGTGATGAAGTTGGACTCGTGCCTGGGACCGTTAATCAGATGAAATTCTGTTCATGGGAGTTGATCTCATGGGCAAAGGAACATGATGCGGCGCTTTTTCTCGTTGCCCACATTACAAAAGAAGGTGTCATTGCAGGACCGAAAACGCTTGAACATATGGTCGATACGGTTTTGTACTTTGAGCAAAATGATGCGGACAGCCGGTTTCTCCGGGCTGCAAAAAACAGGTTCGGGTCTGTGGACGAAATTGGTATTTTTACCATGGGTGAAAAAGGTTTGAGCACTGTGGAGGATCCGTCTTTACTTTTTTTGGTGAGCCGTGAAGGGGAACTGCCGCCCGGAGTCGCAACCGCGGCTGTGCTTGAGGGAACTCGGCCCCTTTTGGTGGAGATTCAAGCCCTCACGGTTCCGGCGAAAGGGAGCATGAGTCGGGTTTTTTCTGACAAAATCGATCAGGCGCGGGTATCGCGCATTGCTGCAACATTGGAAAAACACCTGGGAATCCGGTTTTCCGATCAGGATTTGTACATTAATGTCGCCGGAGGGATCCGTATCCGGGAAGTCGGTGTGGAATTAGCCGTGGCCGCGGCGCTCTACTCAGCCCGTACCGGTATTCCGGTGCCGGCTCGTACCGCAATCACCGGGGAATTATCCTTGGCCGGAGAGGTCCGGTCGGTTCGCAGACTGGCCGGAAGAATTAAAACCGCAAAGGGCATTGGTTTTGAAACATTCCTCGGACCCATTCCAGATTCCGGGGAAAATGCAGAATTCATGTCGGCCACTGACCTGAGACAAGCTGTAAAATTATTGTTTTCATAGGAGTATCGTTAAAAATTGACTTTTTTATTCGGTTTTGTACAATTTTATCGGCAGACATTGTTTGTAATTCAAAAAATCTTTATCTTCTGTAAAAATTTCAAATCTAACAGATACGGCACATATTAAGAAATCTGTTGTTGAACCTTGTATTCCATGTTTCCTACAAATATTGAAATATTCAGCAGCTAATTCATAATTTACAGTTTCAACAATATGGTCACTGAATATCGATAATTTACTCTTTAAATCATTAAAAACATTATTGTCTGGAACACCAGATAATATTTCCTGTCTAACTGCACCAATTATAACAGCTCTTGATGCACGTATTAACGCATTTAATTGGTCTATTATCTCTTTGTTCTCTTCATGGTATTTTCTTCGGAGAAATTTTGACCAAATAGTTGAATCTACTAATATTTTAGTTGCTACCATGTTTTACCACGAATTTTTCTTGGATCCCAATCTTCATCAAAATCAATAGTTCCAGCCAATGCTAAAAATTCTTTAACCTTTCGTTTCTGAATAAATTCTTCCAAAGCTAGATTCATCATCTCTTGTTTCATCTTCAATCCGCTTATAGCAAAAGCTTTATTTAATAAGTTGTCGTCTGCCACTTGTTCCATAATATCCTCCATCGTTATGTACATTGTACCTAATACAATAATATCCATGTCAAGGAAAAACATCCCCCTTCAGGGCTAGGGAAATACCACCAGAGAAATGAGCCGGAATGATTGAAAGACAAAAAGGCATTAGTTTTGAAACATTCCTCGGACTCATTCCAGAGTGTAAAAAGTTAAACTTCTCACTTAGATACTTGACACAATCCGGTACGTAGCATTAAACTTGACAGAGAGGTGCGCTCATGCGTCATACAATTCAAGCCATTAGCGCCAAACAGCCAAACAGCCAAACAGCCAAACAGCCAAACAGCCAAACAGCCAAACAGCCAAACAGCCAAACAATTATAGGTCTGTAAACGTTTTTGTCAATCCCCTAACAGCATCAATTTTTTTATCAATAGGCCGGGTTTCCTGTATAAGGAAATACCGGTTTTTATATTTTAAGGAGTTTTACATGAGCAAGAAATTTTTGGGAATGGCCGTGCTTCTTGCGGCAGTACTGGTACTGGCCGGATGTCCAGACGATCCCGGTAACCAAGACGTATACACTAAAACGATGGGCGATGATCCCGGCATTGGACTTATGTCCGCACAAACAGCAGGCAGTATTTTTGATTATACTGAGGAAGCCGGTGGTATTACCATCAATAGACTCAAAAATGCAGTAGTTTTAAAAGGATATTTAGGATCAAGTACGGCGAGAGCTGCTACCGGCAACACACTCTTTTTTATTGATACCATAGGCGGTAAACCGGTAAAGAAGATACTCGCCAATGCGTTTAACCCGCGAGAAGGCGCACAGTCTTTAGTCGATGCTGGTGTAACGAAAGTCAAATTACCGGCAACAATAACAGCTATAGCTGATGGTGCATTTGCAAATACCGGACTAGAGGAACTCATAATTCCTGATGTTGTTCAAACCCAGCTTGGTGCAGCAATACTAAGCAGTATACCGGTCACAGTAAAAAAATCCATCACGCTGCGGGTATTGGATTATGCTGATATAGCCAACGAAACAGCGTATAAAGAAAAAATATGGAATACCTTTATTGAGAAGAATCCATATATCACTATAGTGCCGGAATACCTGTTCCTTGAGTCCTTCCATAATAAAGTAGCTCAATATGCTGCGGACGGCAAGCTTGATGAAGTTGATGTTTTATATTCATGGCCTTCCGGCTCGCATGCAGAGCTTCTTTATCCATCTTCTGAAACCCCACTCTTAAAAAATTTGACTACTATGACTGATTGGAGTACCTTTAAAACCGGTTATACGGAGAAGAGTCTTGATCCAGCAGCTCAAGCCGGCGGTAACAATTTTGTAGGAATTATTCCGGCAGGTACAACCGCAACTCATGTACTGTATGTAAATAAGACGCTGCTTCAGCAGCATGGATTGACTCCGGCAACAACCTACGATGATCTCAAAACACAAGTAGCTACGCTTAATGGAGCCGGTAAAAAAACCGTACTTATGAGTAGTGACCCGTGGGTTAGTCAATCGTGTTTATTTTCTATGATCGCGGGCCGGTTTTGTGGAGAAAACTGGGAGCAGAATCCAAATTTTGCAAGTACTGAATTTAAAGACGCACTCACTTTTGTAAAAACGCTCTACGCTGATGGTGTTATTGTTAAGGACGGTTATACCCCTGATGGTGACGGCTCTGATTATGGAAATGCAAAATCGCGTTTTATGCAAGGCGAAGCTGCCTATCTCATAGATGGTGATTGGGCCGGTGGTTCTTTTAAGGACGATATTGATATTATGGTATTTCCGGAAATTCTCGGCACAATTTTTAATAAATCTACTTCTGGCGTGCTTTCAACCGGTTTTGGCATAAGTGCGGATATAGCTGATCCCGAAAAAATAGCGGCCGCGTGGGATTTGGTAAAATGGCTTTCCGGCACAGAAGTGCAAATTCTTAGGCTTGAAAAGGGTGAAATGGCAACACCAAGCAGAAAGGGTATCGACATAAATAGCCTTAACTTATCACCGGTACAAAAGAAATTAACTACATTTGATACTAAGTATGAAAAAACAACTGCTGTTATTGATGGTGTATTTCCGGCGACTGTTAGCAGTGCAACCAATACTGGCTTGTCTGTTATAAGATCAAATCCTAGTGCAAATGTTGATGACATTGCAGCCGATATACAAGCGGCATTATAATTAGTATCGATAAAACCTCAATCCTCTGTCTTTAGGCAGAGGCATCTGAATTTAAAGCGTGTATTCTGACGTTTTTGTGATGACAGAGACACGCTATTAAATTTGTTTTTCATACCGGCAAAGCAGTCAAAATTAGGTACAAAATATACAAACCGGCATGTTTCTTTAACGCAATGTCTTATGGTTTGAATGAATCCGGAGCATTCTTTACAATTCTCCGGACAATTTCCGCGGAATTGTTGGACGCAACTGCTAAAAATTCATCAAAATTCATGGGAGATTCGTAACCGGCATGGTCAGAAATAGATCGGATAACAAGAACTGGAACATTGAATCGAAAACAAGTTTGCGCTATGGCTCCAGATTCCATGTCAACAGCGCAGAGATTGGGAAATTGAATACAAAGTGCTTTAACCTGATGAGGATCATGCATGAACATATCGCCGGATCCAATGAGTCCGCGCCGGTAGTGGTATATTTTCGGGAGGATTTTTTCCGTGATCAGTTCGTCTATGGCACGCTCTGCTTGAGATATGAACGGTTCAAGAACCGGAAAGACTTGAGGCATTCCGGGAAGCTGCCCGATAGCGTAACTGAATGCAGTAAGATCAACATCATGATATGTAAGCCCATTTGCTATAACCGTATCTCCAATCTCAAGCCCCGGTATCACGCCTCCAGCCGAACCTGTGTTTATGATGAGATCCGGATTATGAGCCCGGATCAGCATGGTACAGCCGATAGCAGCATTTACTTTTCCAATTCCGCATTGTACAAGACAGACCTGTTTTTCTTCAAGAATTCCGGTGAACATATCAAATCCGCCGAGACGCTCTGTCTGCGATTCATGTATTTGCTCTTTGAGGAGTGCGACTTCATCTTCCATTGCCCCAATAATACCAATCATTTTTTCCTTATCATGGTCGGCGTACAACCTAATGCTTCAGCTTTGGGATATAAGCTGCAAAAAAATATTTGTAACATATATTAACAATAGTTCTCATTACTTGTATACATTCTATAAAAGCCAATAACTAAGGCTTTCGTGTACAGCAGGGGGAAGGAAGTAGAAAATTCTGGTAGTGATACCAGAAGCCCTAGCCGTTAGGCTCACGTCATTGAATAATGATCGCTGATCGTCTGCCGCCATTCCGGATCCGTTCCTAAAGGTTCATACTCAATGATTTTCTTGATCCGGAATGTTCGTTTTTCGGTCCGGCTGCTAAAATGAACAACCGCAAACCGGCCCCCGCCGATATAGCTAAACGAATCTCCCTTTTCCAGCAATTCACATTCCCCAAGCCGCGACAGCACACAATCAAAATGAACCGGTTGATGAATATTCGGCTCCATAAATACTGTTGTACTATCCCGGATCGTTTTTTCGCAATAAGCACACCGGAGTGTCTCAAGCGGTTTAGGAGGTGCAGCCGGCGGTGTCCATTTTGGATGTTGATAGAGCACTTCTTTACCTTTCGGCTCATACCGGCGATGTTCCCGGTGCGCCGGCTTTGCTGCCTCAGTCCGGTCGGTTTTTGATCCTTCGCTGTTTCGCCCGCCGCGGCGATTAATTGTCCCCATATCGTTCCTCGTCTGAAAAAGCCGACACAATATGATTGATCGTACCGGCTCCAATGAAAATGACATCAAACCGGCTCGACCATGTTGCATATTCATGGTGTGCAGCTAAAAAATTCTGGGCAGTTTCTATAATGCGCTGTTGTTTTTTCCAGTTGATACTATACTGTAAATCCTCGAATTCGTATACAGACCAATTTTTGACTTCGACAAATACTACCGTATCATGGTCCTGTACTACAAGATCAATTTCTCCAGTTTTGGATCGGATATTCCGGGCAATGATAGCCATACCTTTATTTTCCAAAAAAAGTGCCGCACGATTCTCGCCGTCATGTCCCCTGACCGTGTTGTTTTTCTGCACAGAACCCCCGAATGCTCCGGATAATGCAGAGATTCTTTCTTTTTGTCAAGTCAGACAGCGTCCAATACGACTCGACCGCCTGAATTTAAAGTTAGAGAAAGGGTATTTTGTCTCTACCAGTGTATCGAGGGGATTAACCGGGGGGTAGGACTGTCCTGTACCCTCCGCCATGCTCCACCACCTCCAGAATCAGTTCGTTTACCAGCGTAATAATCCCAGTTATCCCATTGGCCCGGTGATAAGCTCCGCCATACTTCCAGTCTTCCGGTTTTTCTACCAACCCAGCCACAACCGGATTCTGATCAATATAATTGTACACATTCCAGAAATCCCTTTTACTGGTAATCACTCGTGAATAAAATCTATCTCCCCAGAAATGGCCGGTTTCATGGTGCAATTTATTCCACCGGATGGCGAAGACAAACTTTATCCATTTCATTATATCTGAAAGACTTTGCCCTTCATGCGGCGTGATCAAAAAGTGAAAATGGTTGGCCATAATACAAAAATTCCACAGTTCAAATGTGTACTTTTCTTTTGCCTCCACAACGACTGCAAGAAACAATTCCTTATCTTCATCCGGCGCTAGTTCAAAAGCCCGCCGATTGACTTCTGATGTTACATGATATGTCCAGCCAAAGTTGGTAGGGCCTCTTCGTTTATGAGTCATAACAGTACCTCCACCTCAATCGAGGTACTATAATCACGGGGTGAAGTATTGCTTTTGATTCACTTTCCGGGAAAAATTTTTAGGACAGACCTATATCCGCAGCAGATAATTGTTAGGACAGTCCTATATCTACCAATCTTGACATATCTTGGAATTCCGGGTATTTTTATTCAATAAAAAGAGCCGGGGATACTGCTCCGGAAAATAAATGTAGAAGAGGACTCCTATGCTCAAGGGACGATCTTTATTGACATGGTTCGAATGGACAAAAGTTGAAATACGTTTTCTCCTTGATGTAGCAAAACAATTGAAAGCAGAAAATAAGCCTCAGCAGCGATTTGCCGGAAAGACTCTGGCGCTTTTATTTGAAAAACGCTCGACCCGTACACGGTGTGCGTTTGAAACTGCCTTTGGTGAAGAAGGCGGGCATCCGGTTTTTCTCTCCACAACTGATATTCAGCTTGGTGCAAAGGAATCCATCGAAGATACAGCGCGAGTCCTCGGCCGGATGTTTTCTGCGATTCAGTTCCGGGGTTATAAACAATCGACTGTCGAGACTCTGTTCAAATATTCCGGTGTGCCGGTGTACAACGGTTTGACTGACGATTTTCATCCGACGCAAGCACTTGCGGACATTATGACTCTTGAGGAGTATTGCGGCACTGCACCCGGAAAAAAGCTTGCGTTTATTGGGGACGGCCGGAACAATGTTGCCCGTTCTCTGGTTGTCATTTGTGCTAAACTTGGTGTACATATCATGATCATCACCCCTCCTGCGTTAAATCCGGATCCTGTTCTGCTTTCCCGGTGCAAACCTATTGCCGCGGAATCCGGTGCTACTATCACAGTAACTGCGGATCCGGCTGCTGTGGCAGGTGCGGATGCAATTTACACTGATGTATGGACTTCAATGGGTGAGGAGTCGAAAAAAGCTGAACGTGCTGCGCTGTTACAGCCCTATCAAGTCAACCAGTCCCTTATGGAAAAAACCGGCCGGCAGGACACGATTTTTCTCCACTGCCTCCCAGCCGTAAAAGGTGAAGAAGTGACAGCCGAAGTCATTGACGGTCCCCAGAGCCGAGCGTGGGATGAAGCTGAAAACCGGAAATGGACCATCAAAGCCATCCTTCTTGCAACATTAATGGACTAATTCCTTTGACCGGATATGTGCGGCGACCCGTTGATCCTCACTTTTGATATGGGCAACGAGCCAGTCCCCGACCTCTGTTTTTACCCGGCTGGTGAGTTGCAGACTCGTGCCGTGCCGAATAAATATTGACATTAATGCCCGGACATTTGCCTTCAGTGCTTCATGTATTTCCCTGTGGCGGGGATAATCTGGGTACTGAAATTTTTTTTGGAGCTGTTCTTCGTCAAAAAAGTGCTTGATCGTGTAATCATTCAAAAAATTTAGTGTTTCAAGCATACGATCCGTGCTTGCGCCTTGGGTACCCGTATCCAAAAATGCATTGATCGCGGCAAATAATTGCTTATGCTGCTCATCGATTAACGGATGACCGGTTGCCCAATCATTGTTCCATATAAAAACCATATAATCTCCTATCCAGAAACAAACATCTTAATATTGTGTCGCTCAAAAAAATTGAGCGCGTTTTCAAAGGTCATCTCTTTAACAACTGAGTCCATAAATAGATTACATATCTTGGCAGCGCCGAATTTTGTCTGGTTGTAGGCTATTGTTGCACTGCAAATATTGTCCTTATTCCGGATCCTAATACGATTCCGGCTTTCAATCCGTACGGAAATATGATCGCCTTCAAATTGCTCCATACTATATCCTCAAACTTTTCGCCGTGGAATGAGCACCGCGAAGATTCCGGATCGATTCATCCTTAATATATTCATCAAAAGAAATTCGCCGGTCAATCACAAAACCATCACTGAAAATTTCAATGATCCGGTTTGCAATAGAATGGACGAATTCATGGTCATGAGAATTAAACAATACCACACCGGGAAACGAGATAAGTCCATTGTTAAGCGCACTGATCGCTTCGAGGTCCAGGTGATTAGTCGGCTCGTCAAAGATCAGTACATTTGCACCGGAAAACATCATTTTTGCAAGAAGGCACCGGACACGCTCACCTCCAGAGAGAACTCGCACCGGCTTCAGTGCGTCATCACCGGAGAAAAGAAGCCGACCGAGAAAACTCCGGACATCTGTTTCATTTTGATCGTTGACAAATTGCTGGAGCCACTCAGTAATCGAAAGATCGGAATCAAAAAAAGCTGCATTTTCTTTTGGGAAATAGGAAAACGAAGTGGTCTGTCCCCATGAAAAAGATCCGGAAACAGGATCGCGGGTGCCGGATATTGCATCAAAAAGGGCCGTTTTTGCCGTATGTTCCAGACCGACCAAGGCAATTTTATCATTTTTATCAACAGTAAAGCTAAAATTATTCAGTACAATGCTGTGATCCGGAGCATCCACCGAGAGGGACTCGGTTTCCAGAACTTTTGTACCGATTTCCCGGTCCGGTTTGAAGGACACATAGGGGAATTTCCGGCTCGTAACGTGTATATTTTCAAGGTCCAATTTTTCGAGAACCTTTTTCCGGCTCGTTGCCTGACGGCTTTTCGCCGCATTCGAGGCAAACCGGGCGATAAAATCTTTGAGTTCCTTTGCGCGATCCTCGTTTTTTTTCTGTTGATCCCGTGCTTGACGCTGCAAAATTTGACTCATCTGGTACCAAAAATCATAATTGCCGGAATATGAGGTAATCTTCCCAAAATCAATGTCACACACTGTTGTACAGATTGCATTTAAAAAATGCCGGTCGTGGCTGACCACGATTATTATTCCCGGAAAATCAATGAGAAAATCTTCAAGCCATGTGATTGATTCAAGATCGAGTCCATTTGTCGGCTCGTCAAGGAGTAAAATATCCGGATTCCCAAAAAGCGCCTGTGCGAGCAGTACCCGGACCTTTTGAGATTCATCCAGATCGGCCATCACTTTTCCCTGATCTGATTCGCTTAATCCAAGTCCACTCAAGAGTTGACCAGCCTG
>BOBG01000013.1 GCA_026002265.1 Spirochaetia bacterium | reverse complement strand
TCACCAACGCATATTTCTGTTGCGCGGACAGTGCCGCCGGAATCAAAACAATGGCTACCCACACGAGCAGCAGCTTCTGTTTCATAAAAATCTCCTAATCTATACTCATTTTTCTATCAACACTATACCGGAAAGATTGCTTTTTTTAAAGAGATTCCGGGATCAGATCGAGGTCTGTCCCCTTGGTGCTTACAGAATCAGCCGGAAACCTTAATTAAAACCGATTGACAAGTTGTGGATACACGTTCACAATAGTTAAGAACAATGAAGCCTTTCTTCAAAAAACCTGAAATTGACCGGAAAACCTACCAATCGCTGGAAACAGATCAGCAAGAGATGATCCGCGGGGTGGTTGAGTTGTCAAATACGACTGTTAAAGAGGTTATGATTCCCCGGATCGATGCGGTCCTCATTGGAGTTGACACATCTACTCCGGAATTGCTCCGGATTGTGTGTGAAAGCGGGCACAGCCGGTTTCCGGTATACCGGGAGACCATTGATGATGTCATTGGAATTTTGTATGTCAAGGACATTGTGACCTGTCTTGTTAAAGGTGAGTCCTTTGAAGTTGAAAAAATTCTCCGTCCGGCATTTTTTGTTCCGGATTCAAAGCATATTGACGATTTACTCAAGGAATTACGCCGGCGGCGGGTGCATATTGCAGTGGCCATTGACGAATACGGCGGCGTTTCCGGAATCGTTTGTATGGAAGACATTATCGAGGAAATTATCGGCGATATTCAGGACGAATTCGACAACGAAACTGAAGATATTGTCAAAATTGATGAAAACATTTATCTTTGCGATGCCCGGGTTAATTTGGAAGATCTTGCAGAACAGCTCGAAGTCAATTTACCGGTGGAACATTTTGATACGCTTGGTGGTTTTGTGTTTGATCTGTTAGGGAAAATTCCGGTACAGGGCGAAACAATTGCTTACGAGGGACATGATTTTGTGATTGCCGATATGGAAGGCCATAAGATCAATAAAATAAAAGTTATTCTTAAACGGGAGTCCGGATTATGAATAGATGCTTCCGGGTACTGTTATTTTTCATGTGTAGTGCAACAATCGGGGCGCAGACTTTTGCCGGATCCGATGCCTACTATGAACGGGGCCGTGCCACCATGAATGTTGAAAATTGGTACGTTGCGGCTGAATATTTTTTGGAAGCGGTACGCCTGAATCCGGCCCATCTGGAGTCAAATGCTGCGCTTTCCGAATGTTACTATGAGCTGGGCGAATTCGATCAGGCGCTTGTGTGGGTACGGCGGGCCCGGACTCTTTCCCGGGGAAACACTACTCTCGCAAATCTTGAAGCTTCGATATTAATCGCACTCGGTCAGCTTGATAATGCGGATGCTGTGATCAAAGATATAGTTGCGCGTGAACCCTATAACCGGGAAGCTCTTTTTGCGGCAGCAGAGCTGGATATTGCGAGGGGGCGTGCGGGAGATGCTGTGAATCGCTACCGGAACGCGGTCAACCGTTTTCCGGATGATCGGCGGCTCCTCCTTTCCCTTTCTCTGACGCTCGGTTCGATGGGAGATGTTCAGGGCGCTCGGAACTATATCGAGCGTGCGCTTGAAGTTCACCCTGACGATTACCGGGTATATTACTACGCTGCCTACCTTGAATCTCAGTTCGGCAACCTTGATCAAGCCCTTGTGTACACTGAAAATGTCCTCTTTTACCGGCCCGATTATGCGCCGGCCCGATCTCTTATGGCTTCGCTCCGGTACCGTACCGGCGAGTATGAGGCGGCTGCCGGAATTGCGGATGCACTTATCGCGGAAAACCGGAACGATGTCAATGCATGGTATTTGAAAAGTGTTGCGCTCCGGCAGATGAACCGTCCCGCTGATGCGATGCAAACGCTCACAACTGCGATAGAAATCGATCCAAACGATGAATTTGTCCGGATTACGTTGGAGGAATTGTTGCTGGCGCACACGAATCTTGAGGATCCGAAACGGGTGCCATGGGCAAGATGGCATTTCAACCGGGCCCAGGAGTATCGGACCCGGAATCTTGTCGATCAGGCTCTTTTTGAATACCGGCGCGGGCTTCGGCTCAACCCTTATGCAAAGGACCGTCAGGACTATGCGGATTTGCTTCGGATCAATGGATATCCGGCGCGCTATCTCGAGGAATTGCATTTTATGCAGGACCTTGGCATGGGTGATCAGCCGCTCAACGATGCTGTCGAGGCGTACACCGCGCTGCTGGCGAATTCGCTCCACGAGCGTTGGCAGGTGGATCCGGTGAATCTGTCGAGTCGGCATTGGAATGTGGCTGTTTTTTCAGTGGTTTCGCAATCTTCATTTTTTCATGCAGATGCAGGTGCGCTTGCGGCTTCATATATCAAAGAATTGTTGATTCATGACCGGGATATTGGGCCGGTGAATTTGGAACTGCGGCAGAATTCTTTTTCCGCGGCCTTTCAAGAATCCCGGAAAGCCGGTGCGGATTATTTTTTAATCGTGTCGTTACAAGAAAATGAACGCGATCTTTCTATAAAAGGCGAACTGTTTGTCGCGCGAACCGGTTCACCGGCTGCCTCCTTTTATGTGTACCGGACGGGTACAGATCGCTTCCGGAATGCTTCCCGCGGCATCGTTGATGCGTTGAGTGCGAGTCTGCCGTTCCGTGCTGAACTCCTCCAGTACCGGCAGGGACAGGGACTCATCGACAAGGGCCGGCTCGATGGGGTTCAACCTGATACAACGTATGAAATTGTGCGTAAGGGAAGCGCTGTCGTTAAAAATGAAGGGCGCGGACTCTCCTACACCACAGATGCGGTGGTTGGAACGCTCGCCATCACCAGTGTTGACGAAGAAGTTGCGGCCGGAACGGTCAGCCGGAATGGTTTTTTCGATCTAGTGGCTCCGGGAGATACCATAGTCCTCCGGCCTGAGTCCCCTCAGCCTGTACCGGAGTCTCAACTGGATCCGGAATTGCGTAGGTTGATCAGTACGGTGCGTTAAGCAAAGGAATTAATTTATGTACGGCCGGAACGTCGGGGCATTGCTTTAAGGAATTCCAAAAGCGGATCCATCCACATAGACGCGGCTGTACCGGATTCGCAAAATTGTGTGTACAATTCTATAATATAATTCCGGATTCTGTCACGGTCAGGAAGTTTTTCATCTCCGGCAAAAAGATCGGTGACAAAGTGCTTCCCTTCTTCTGCCGGGAACAGCGTTTGATCAAACCGGTGCATCGCATAAAGCGCGGCAGCGATACAGTTCACACTATGCTGCTTGACATACAAAACCGACTCGGTTATGGCGAGCGCACCGTCCCGGATCTCCGTTCCCGGCTCCTCCCCAAGAGATTGCAGAAGTTTCCGGTATTTTGTGTATGTAAAAACAGCTATCATCACATGGAGACTAGGGATACACAGGAGATGCGGATCGAGCGCATGAATCAGGGCAAAATGAAAATTCGCCTTGTAGTGAGGACGATCCGTTGTGGAAAGGGAACGCGAATACACTTCAGCCGCAAACCGGTAGAGCCGTTCCATAGAAGAGATGAAATCCAGTACCGGATCGATGCCGGTTTCCGGATATTTTTTAAGAATCGTTCCAAGGGGCCGGAGCCAAAATGCAACAAAATCCAAATAGGTATTGACTTTGGCCGGATCAAAGGGAATCGATGCATCCAGAGGATGATCCACAAAAAAAACCGGAATTTTTTGCGGAGAGAATACTGCCCGGTACTGCCGAAAAAAGAAATTTGAAAAAATAGTCCGGACGCACCGTGCGCCGGCTGGCCGGAGATTCTTTGTACTAAATATGTTGATGATAGCTCGTACACTTGCTTTGTCTACCATAATTTACCTGGCGCACTGCGATTCAGTAAAGCAACAACAGCGAGCGAAAGGATCAATCCAGTCAGCAGTGCGGTTTTTGCCGGAAAAATAATAACACTCAACACCGCGACCGCGGCTGAAACTATAAAAATCCCCGGTTTTTTTATCCGGAATAACTGCTCAAGAGTCAATGTGATAAAAAGGGCTGTAAGCGCAAAGCTAATTCCTTCCATACTAAAGGGAAGAATAGATCCCAGAATCGCTCCGATCACCGATCCGGCCACCCAATAGAACTGATCGAGCAATGCGACATAAAACATAAACGCACCGTGGTTTTCGTTACATTGTTCTTCCGGTACAGAAGATAAGAGCGCGAATGTTTCATCGGTCAGCGCAAAAATGATATAATATTTGAATTTCCCACACCGGTTGAGCCGCTTGAACAAGGAGAGTCCATAGGCAATATGCCGGGCATTAACGACAATCTGCACGAGTGCGGCTTCGTACAGCGTGACTCCGGCCGCAAACAACCCGATCGCAAGGTATTGCCCCGCACCCGCATACATCAGCACACTCATCACCAGCGCAAGCCACCACGGATAACCGGCGTCCACGAGCATCAGCCCAAAGGCAATCCCAATCGCGAGATAGCCCAACAACACCGGAATCGAGTAAGAAAAAGCTTTGAAAAATTGAGAACGGTTCATGGTTTGGAGGGATCCGGTACCTTTTGCACTAATGCGTCAATTTTTTGAATCAATTCAAATTCTTCCCGGATTCCCTGGTCCGCATGAAACCGGAGCCGGGGCGTCCGGCGTATATGCATCCGGCTCGCCAAATTCGCCTGAATGAATCCAGCCGCACTCTGCAACCCCTCGACTCCGCGCTCCAAATTTCCCTGGGCCCGGAACGTTGAAACGTAGACATCAGCCCACTCAAGGTCTCGGGACACAGAAACTCTTGACACTGAAAGGAAGCTATTCACCCGGGGATCTTTAATCTTTTCCTCGACAATGAGTGAACCAATCAGTTCCTGAATCAAATAGCCGACGCGTTCAGCTCGATATTCTGCCATGGCTTTCCATGCTAGGAGTTCCGGCATAAAGAGTCAACATAGCTGATACACATGAAAAATGGCTGTATCTGGAAAATTTTGGGGACAGACCTCCGGTACTTTTTTTGGGGACAGACCTCGAACTGTTTTCCGGTAAAGAGTCGATTTTTAGCCGGAATTTCCATAGTCCTATGTTTGTCAGCAATAACTATTCCAAAACCGGCCCTTTTGCTAGACTTTCCGGTATGAAAAAAACAATCATGATACTCGGCGCCGGAGTTATGCAAGGACCAGCGCTTAGAATTGCAGCCGGCATGGGGCTGTGGACCGTCGCAGTTGACGGGGATCCGGACGCTCCATGTAAAAATCTAGCGAACCAGTTTGTACATATTGATTTAAAAGAAAAGGAGTCTATCGCGGACTTTGCTGGTGAGTTGCAGTCTACGCAGGGACTTGACGGGGTGATGACGGCTGGTACGGATTTTTCCGGAAGTGTTGCCTTTGTCGCGGAAAAGCTGCATCTGCCGGGAATTCCTTACGAAGTTGCGCTCAATGCGTCTGATAAATCCCGGATGCGTCAGTGTTTTGAGCATGCCGGCGTGCCTTCGCCGCATTGGACAGTTGCCGATTCTGCGCCGGAATCCCTTCCATTTCCCTATCCCGTTGTGGTAAAACCAGTTGATAATATGGGCGCTCGCGGGTGCCGCCGGGTTGATTCTTATGCGGAACTGCATGACGCGGTAACAGATGCGGTGCATTTTTCCCGGTCCGGCCGGGCGATTATCGAAGAATACATGGATGGCCCGGAATTTTCAGTCGATGCCATTGTCTACCAAGGAGATATTCACATCTGCGGGATCGCGGACCGGCACATTTACTTTGAGCCTTATTTTATCGAAATGGGTCATACGATGCCCACTGCGTTATCTCCGGAGTATACAACTCCATTGCTAGAAACGTTTAAGAAAGGAGTCCGGGCACTCGGTATTGGCAACGGCGCGGCAAAAGGCGACCTCAAACTCACTGCACAGGGTCCCATGATCGGGGAAATTGCAGCCCGGCTTTCCGGCGGTTATATGTCCGGGTGGACCTATCCTTACTCCTCCGGCGTGGAAGTCACGGAAGCTGCGATCCAAATTGCGCTGGGAGAAAATCCGAATATTGGCGGTTCCCCAAAAAAATGGACAAGTGCCGAGCGTGCGGTTATTTCCATACCTGGTACCGTGTCCTCAATACAGGGAATTGAGGAAGCGCAGAAAAATATCCAGAACCTTTTTATGCGAATCAAACCGGGTGATCATGTGCGCTTTCCGGAAAATAATGTGACCAAATGCGCCAATGTGATCAGCGCTGCGGCGAGCCGTGAGGAGGCAATTTCAGCAGCCGAAAACGCGGTACGCTCGATTTTAATCCGGCTGAATGCACCGGATCCTCACACTGAACAATTTTTGGCGCGGATTCATGAAGCATTTCCGCCGGATGCCTTTCCGGTGACTGAGAAAATCCGGAAAGCTCTTGAAGCATTACCGGAATCGGTAGGTGAAGAAGAGTCGATTGTAGCATTTCCGGCATTGAGCGATTCCGGAATCACGGATTATGTGGGGAGAAGTGTCGGGGAAAGCCTTGACGCGGTCCGGAGTCTCACCGGGTATGCACTTCCGGTGCAGTCCACCGGAAAATACAGCCGCGGATTTTGGTCAGCCTTTATCCGGGGCGGTTACCAAGGTGCAGCCTATTTCATTGACCGGATAAACTATTTTTTGGAGTATTCCGCGAGATCAACAACGGTACTGCCGTTTATAAAATAAGATTTTACTTTAAAAAATTGTTGAGTCCGCGGGTTTGTTGGAGTATACAGTGCAACTGTGACAAAAAAATCACCGGTTTCGTTAAAGGGCTCCTGCACCATACCGGTTTCAGAAAAAATACCGATTTCCATGTCAGATCCGGTTATATGCTGCAAGGTTTTGGGACTGTAGCGGAATAGTTCAGCATTTTCCTCGGTGCCACCAGTTATTAACATGATACCGTCAATAAAAGCATCCGGAATGTTACACACAACAACGATACCGGTTTTATTTTGAATTCGGGGATCGGTTTTTTGTCCGGAAATGCAAGAAGTACAAAGCATTGTGACAGCAAAACTGCAAAGAATGTGTTTAATACACATATTGTTCATACTGTCATAGTACACTAATAAAAAACCGGAGTCAAGGTATTGCATTTTCTGTTTTTCTCTTTCATTATAAGGTATGGATCCCCGGTTTCAAAGATTAGCCCTTATCACCGGTCCCGACACATTTAACGTTTTGACTCAACAATCCGTGATCATTTTTGGGGTCGGGGGCGTGGGAAGCTGGTGCGCTGAAGCATTGGTCCGTTCCGGCATTCGCGCCCTGACTATTGTCGATTCAGATTCTGTGTGTGTAACTAACATTAACCGGCAGGTACAAGCAACGAGTGCAACGATTGGACAGCCGAAAGTTGCAGCATTAAAGGACCGGCTCGCGGAAATTAACCCGGCGTGCCGAATCGATGCAGCCGAATCGGTTTTTTCCCATGAAACTGCGGATCGATTCAACCTTGGCGAATTTGATTATGTGATCGATGCTATCGACAGTGTATCGTCCAAACTCGACTTGATCGAAAAAGCAACTTCAATTGGTACAACATTTTACTCCTGCATGGGTATGGCTCAAAAACTTGATCCGACCTGTATCAAGACTGTGGACATCTGGGAGACATCCGGGTGCTCGCTCGCTCGCCTTGTTCGTTCCGGACTCAAAAAACGCGGCTTCACCGGGCATTTTACTACAGTGTATAGTAATGAAAAATTGCCCCGGCACGAGGAAATTGATGTTGCGTGCGGTTCCGGACATTGCCTCTGTCCGGCTAACAAAACCGGCGTTGACTGGTGTGCCACAAAAAAAGTTATCAACGGAAGTGCTGTTCCGGTAACTGCCTCGGCTGGTATGATCTTAGCGAGCCTTATACTCCGGGATTTAATGTCAAAAACAATATAGCTTTCCTATACTTTTCACGATATTTTTCGGAAAAATGGCTATAGAGTCTATCCGGTTTAATTTTTAGAGCAATTTCGCCGGAATATTGGTTGATTCGACTAGTAAATGCCGGAATATGGTAGGAGATTAGGGACGGGGGTCTGTCCCCAGTAGCCGGTGCCACGGCAGACGCTCCAGTACCCACTCCGGTGCGGGCTTTACTATCCGGACAATCCCAGCTTGGTGATGGTGCAATCCACCCCACTGCCACTCCTCCGGACGCTCCACGATACCAGCTTTTACCGGATTCTGATCAATATAGTTGTACACCGTGAGGAAATCCTCATCATCTACAATTTCTCGCGAAAAAAACCGATCTCCCCACAAGTGTCCTGTTTTTCCATACTTATGATTCCACCGAATTGCAAGCACCATTTTGATCCATTTCATTATTACAGAAAGACTTTGTCCCAATTCCGGTGTGATCAAAAAGTGAAAATGATTGTCCATGATGCAAAAATTGTGAAGTTCAAACTTATAGTTTTTCTTAGTTTTTGCCTCTCCAATAACTTTCAGGAACATTTCCTTGTCCTCATCATCCTGTAGATCAAAAGCCTTCCGGTTGATCTCCGAGGCCACATGGTAAGTTTTTCCCTTGCTAGTATCTCCACGCTCTGGACGCGCCATAGATTCCTCCCTTTAACCGCCGGTTTGTGGCGATCAATAAGATCATGAGATGAAGTTACAGTTTTGATTCAGTTTGCCGGAATTTTTTAAAATTTTGGGGACAGACCTCAGGTATCTTGTTTCAACATATATACTTACTTTGAATTGATCTTGATATAGACTGTAGCCATAGAATTTTTCGAGTGTGGATAAATCTTGCCATAACATTCGCATCAAAAAATATTTGATTAAATCATTGACAACTCTCGAAACCAGCGATTATTATGATTAACGGTGGATGAAACAATGAGTGTTACGATACAATTTCAAGATGTGTTAAAAAAATATGGAGAAACTACGGTCATTCCGGGTCTTTCCCTTGAGGTAAAAGAGGGGGAATTTTTTACCCTTTTGGGCCCGTCTGGCTGCGGCAAAACAACGCTTTTACGTATGGTGGCTGGATTTAATTCCATTGAAGGTGGTGATATCCGGTTTAATGGGAAGCGGATTAATGATTTACCGCCTGGAAAACGGAATATCGGCATGGTATTTCAGAATTATGCTATTTTTCCTCATATGAATGTCCAGCACAATATTGCGTTTGGACTCACGAACCGGCATATTCCCAAAGAGGAAATTGAAAAAAAGGTTGAAAAAATCCTTTCTACGGTGCAAATACAGGAATATAAAAATCGGATGCCGGAGCATTTATCCGGCGGACAACAACAGCGGGTTGCGCTTGCCCGGGCTATTGTTATCGAGCCGGATGTTCTTTTAATGGATGAACCACTTTCTAATCTTGATGCAAAATTGCGTATCGATATGCGTAATGCTATTAAGGAAATACAAAATAATATTCACATTACAACCATTTATGTAACACATGATCAAGAAGAAGCAATGGCAGTTTCCGACCGGATTGCGATTATGGATAAGGGAATTATTCAGCATATTGGAAATCCGCGGGAAATTTACCGGCGGCCTGCAAACCTTTTTGTAGCAACATTTATCGGGCACACAAATATTTTGGATGGCACCTTGTCGCAAGGGAAACTTAGTATTGGATCGTATACGGAAAAAACCGAAATAGAAATAAATAAAGGAGAAATTCCGGTAAAAGTTTCGATCCGGCCGGAGGAATTTTATATTAGCGATGACAAACAGGGATTAGCCGGCACTATAATAAATTCTGTGTTTTTGGGGTTAAATACCCATTACTTTATTTCATTGGAACAGGGAACACGAATTGAATTTGTAGACCAATCCGGTTCTGATAATATTTATAAATCCGGTGAAAAAGTATTGTTGAAAATACACACTAAACGGATCAATATTTTCGATAAAAATGGCGAACATAATCTCAGCACAAAAACCGGAGGAATGATATGACCCGCCGGAAAGATGCATGGAGTATTGTCACTATTGGGGTTTTTTTAATATATATTTTTTTCCTGTTATATCCGCTTTTAACGCTTTTAGCAAAAAGTGTTATCGGCCCGGGCGGGAATTTTACGCTTGATGCTTTTCAGAAATTTTTTTCCTCAAAATATTATTATGGTACTATTGTAAATAGCCTTAAAGTTACGTTTTGTGTGACTATTCTAACGGTTCTGATCGCGGTTCCTCTTGCGTATATTTTAAATACGGTTAAAATACACTTTGCACCTACGATTCAAATACTCATATTGATTTCTTCCACCAGCGCTCCTTTTATCGGCGCATATTCATGGATTTTATTGTTGGGGAGAAATGGAGTTATAACTAATTTTTTTAAAAATATTTTGCATATTCAGACTCCGGATATTTATGGTTTTACCGGAATTTTATTGGTGCTGACATTGCAGCTGACACCGTTGATTTATATGTATGTTTCCGGTGCGCTGAAAACTGTTGATAGTTCGTTAATTGAAGCCGCGGAAAGTATGCAATGTACCGGAATCCGGAAAATGATGAAAATAACTGCACCGTTAATTCTCCCAACTATTCTCGCCGGGAGTCTTCTGGTGTTTATGCGTGCGCTTGCTGATTTCGGTACACCGATGCTGATCGGAGAAGGCTACCGGACGATTCCAGTTTTAATTTTTAATGAATTTATTAGTGAAATGGGCGAAGATGATAGTTTTGCGGCCGCGGTAAGTATTATGGTTGTTATATTTGCAACAACAATTTTTCTCGTGCAAAAATTTATTGCGGAAAAAAAAGCTTATACAATGACATCATTGCGGCCTATTCAGCCGAAAAAAGAAAAAGGAATCCGGAATATTGCAGCTCATGCATTTGTCTACATATATATTATTTTAGCGATTATGCCGCAGGCTTATGTCATTTATACTTCATTTCTTAAAACAAACGGCCGGATTTTTGTCAAGGGATTTTCTTTCAACAGTTACATTACCGCTTTCTCAAAAATCGGCGATGCAATCACTAACACCATTTTTTTAGCACTGGCCGCATTAATTATTATTATCGTTATAGCATCGCTCATTGCGTATGTTACAGTACGCCGGCCGACTGCGCTCACGAATATTCTTGATATTTCTACTATGTTTCCGTATATCGTTCCCGGTTCAATTCTTGGAATTGCGCTCCTTGTTACCTTTAATAAAAAACCGTTTTTTTTGAGCGGCACTGCATTTATTTTAATTTTAGCATTTGCGATCCGGCGCCTTCCTTATACGATCCGGTCAAGCAGTGCAATTCTTCATCAAATTAGCGTTTCTACTGAAGAAGCAGCTATAAATCTTGGTGCATCAAAGTTTAAAACCTTTATCCGGATCACGGTTCCGGCTATGCTTCCGGGAATTATTTCCGGTGCGATTCTCAGTTGGGTATCCATTTTAACCGAATTAAGTACCTCAGTTCTTTTGTACACAACGAGAACCAGAACAATGACTATTGCCATTTATTCTGAAGTACTCCGGGGAAATTATGGTGTTGCGGCCGCGCTTTCATCAATTCTTTCATGTTTAACAGTCATTTCACTTCTTATTTTCTTTAAATTAACCGGAAAAAGGGAATTAAGCATGTGATTATTCTTTTGAGGGTAACGGAGAGAGTACGAAAATTTTACTATTCCGGGCGGAATTATATGTGACACGCCGCCGGGCCGGAAGATGTTCGAGAGAACTTTCCCGGAAACCAAGGGATTCAAACCAATCCTGCGTCCGGGTTGTCAGCACAAATACGGACGAAAGCCTCTGTTTTTCGGCACGGTCGATGAGATAACTGACGATCCGCCGCCCCAATCCCAACGTTGTATATGCAGGATCAGTCGCTATCGCGGCAATTTCCCCCCAGCCTTCGCCCCAGTTGTGGAGCGCGCCGCAGGCATGCACCGAACCATCAAGCACGAAAACCGCATAATCTGCACTTTTTTCCCGGATTGCCGCTGCGTCCCGCCGGACAAGATAGCCTTTCTGTACAAGGGGTTCCATGAGCCGAAGAAGCGCCGGAATGTCAGCATCTTCGAGGGGTCGGATCGATTCATATTCATCTGCCGAGATCATCGTTCCCGCGCCTCTGCTGGAAAACAATTCCCGGAGAATGACGCCATCTTCCCGGCCATCAACAATATGGATCCGGGGAATCCCTAATTTCAATGCCTTTAATGCAATCCGCATTGTCCGCTGCATATAATCTTCAGCCTGAGATAGGTCCAGTATTGCCTCGACCGCGTGCGGTGTGAGCCGGGTAATCCGGCCCTCATGGCTGGCAAACCGGTCGTCAGCAGACACCAGAAACAATTTTTCCGCATTAAGAGCAGCCGCGGCTGCCACTGCAATCTCGTCACTCGGTACATTGTAAGGACGCCCGGAACGGCTCAATCCAATGCATGGGAGAATGACCACCATATTTTGATTCAAAATGCGCCGGATAGAATCGTTCAAAATCCGATCAACCGTACCGGTATGCTCAAAATCGATCCCGTTGATCACTCCCACTGCCCGTGCCCGGACGAAATTGCCGACAACTGCATCTACTTCGTGAGCCTGCAATTCGGTCATAAACTGGGTGGCGACATGGAAAGCTGCCATCTCCACAAAGGGAAGCGTGGGTGCAGGCGTGATCCGGCTCCCCTCGTGATAGCGCGAAACAATCCCATACTCAGTCAGCACCGCATCAATCCGCTCCTTCGCACCCGGAACGAGAACAATCCGGAACCCGGTTCCGGCGAGGAGGGCAATGTCCCGCATCAGGTAGGAAAAAGCTGCATGATCGACGAGGGGAAATTCGATCTTGAATACCATCGTGGCACCGTTGTACCGGCTTTGATAGTGAAAAGCCTCCCGAATCAGATCGACAGATGTTGTCATAATCACCGGCTCTAACGTTATTTTACACTAAACTTTGCGACTTCTTTGACCAACATGTCAATGTTTGACTTTGTGTCTTGGCTCAAGGTATTGACCCGGTCAACTGCCACATTGACCTGATGCACACCGGTTGACATTTCGTTCATTCCATTCGATATTTCTTGTGTTATCAGCTCAAGATTTTTACTCTCTCCGATTACCTGCTGACTTTCATCAAGTATCTCGCTGGATTCACCTTTAACCTGTTGAGTAATTTCGTTCAACCGGGCTATGGAATCGAGCACTTGTTTGGATCCGGTGCTTTGTTCTTCCATGGAATTCCGGATATTTTCTGCCTGATTTGAAACGGTACGAACACCTGTGTCTATTATTTCAAATTTGTTCAGGACATTGTCTGTCGAATTTTTAATTTTATCGATGGATTCTTTGATCTTTTTCAAGACAGTGCCGATAGTTTGGGATTGTTCGCTCGATGATTCCGCAAGTTTCCGGATTTCGTCTGCGACAACCGCGAAACCTTTGCCGGCATCTCCCGCGTGCGCTGCCTCAATTGCCGCATTCATTGACAACAAATTGGTTTGACTCGCAATATTTTCCATGACCGCATTGATTTCCAACAATCCCTCAGACTGCCGGGCAATTTCTTGTATATCCGTAGAAACTTCTTGCAGGCCCTCCCGGCCGATACCGGAAGCTTCGGCCAATTCCTTTATATTTTTGGTATTTTGCACGAGCGTATGAACCACAGATTCAATATTGGCGATCATCTCCTCTATGGAAGAGGATGAAGTCGCTACATTTGCAGTTTGAGTATCAACTAATCCGTTGAGTTTATCAATATTAACCGTCATTTGCGACATTGTTGTGTTGGTCTGGGAAACACTTGTGGACTGATTGACCACCTGTTTCCCGATACCTTGAATATTGGCGGTGATTTCGTTTATAGATGCCGCGGTTTCATTCATATTTGCAGCGAGTTCAGTGCCGATGTTGCCGAGCATGGCGGCTTGTTGCTTGACAGCATATATCAAGTTTTTGATTTTTTCAACCATTTGGTTAAAATCCTCGGCCATCTCGCCGATTTCATCTTTGGACTTGACAGTAATTACTTTTGTCAAGTCTCCTGTGCCTATATCTTTGAGAGTCCCGGTAATTACGCCGATGGGTTTAGTGATCTTGTTCACTATTAAGAAGATGCTGCCGCTGACAACAATAATAAAAATAATTGCAATAATAACGACAAATATCAACATAGTATCAAGTTCTGCCATAACGGTGCTTCGGGGAACATCGACGACCAGTCCCCAGCCGGTTTTGACGCTGCCGAAATGGAAACCAGCAATCGCAAAAATTGTTCCATTATGTTCTAGTGCCGTGGTAGTCTCATTCCTGATAGCATCCTGAAAAAGCCGTACTCCTTCTGCAGAATACCGGTCACTCAGAACTCTCAAGTTCTTACCGATGAGGCTTTTATCAGAGTGGGCAACGAGCGTCCCGTTAGTGGCGAAAATGCCGGCAGTACCCACATCGTAAAGTTTGGTTCTTTCTAATAGCTCCTGAGAGTAGGTCATCTTGATACTCATTCCTATCATACCGATAGGAGTTTTGTCTCTATCACCGATAATGGGAACATAAAATTCAATAGAAAATGTTTGTTCACCTTTAAAATTAATAGAAATAGGATCAGTAAGCCACTGGTCCGGCGTCAGTTTTTGGAGAAGCTGGGTTGCGGTGGGGTACGTTTTAAAAATCACACCAGACCCTTGGGTTCCCCACCGGCTAAAACAAGGAGCAAAGTTACCGCTCTCATCAAATCCCGGCAGTATTTCTCGAACAGCGACTGTTGGCGCAGCAACCGGTTCCGGAGGTACTTCCTCCTCCTCGCCTTCACCAACCTCCTCTTCCGGGGGTTCTGTTTCATCGCCGTCCGTAGCCTGAACTACAGCCATCTCAAAAGCCGGGGTTTCTGATGTATCGAGAGCATCATAATCAAAGATACCGGGTTTAAAAACCGCATACACTTCCAACAAATTACTGGTCATGTTGATAACCGGACCGAGCGTATCCAAAACCAACTGCCGGCGGCGTTCCGGCGCAATATCTTCATAATAACTTAAAGTGTGTGCGACTGTATATGCTGTGTCCGTATAAGTTTGGTACCAGGAAATTTCATCTATAGAGGCGAGTTCTACACTCGATTCCATATAACGAAGGTTTGAAGCAGATTGCATATTGAGAGCCCGTCCAAGCAGAACGATAGAGAGCGTACTAATTGCTACAACTACAAGGGCCACAGTAACAAGGGTCAACTTATATTTAATCTTCATGCAAACCTACTTCCTAATGTTCTGAAATTGATACACTTGATAGCTTTCCATGCTTAACTTTTTGTATTTGCTTTACTCTATCGTTTATGATTTAGGATATTTTATACCTAATCTTGTGTCAAGGGGAAAAGGACTGTCCCCTAGAAGGGAAGCATATAGCTGAAACACTTGATCATGGGGACAGTCCATGAACTGCTTTCCATGAACAAAGTTTATTTTCAACTGTAACAGCTATAGCAGAGAAAAATTGGTAAAAAAGGATTGTCCCCAAAATAATTGGTTAAATGAATCAAAATTACGACTTCACCCCATGATCTATTTGATCATATTTGATCGCTATAGAGCAATCGAGGGGGAATTATGGCACATAAACCACGGGGAAATACCAAAAAAGGACAGACTTACCATGTTACTTCGGAAGTCAATCGCCGGGCTTTTGAGTTGGCACCGGATAAAGACAAGGAATTGTTTTTAGCAGTTATTGCGGAGGCAAAGGAAAAATACAAATTTGAATTATGGAATTTCTGCATCATGGCAAATCATTTTCATTTTTTAATCACGCCATTTGAAGGGCAAAGTCTTTCAGAAATAATGAAATGGATAAAATTTGTTTTCGCTATCCGGTGGAATAAAGCGCATCATAAAACCGGACATTTCTGGGGTGATCGATTCTATTCGCGGGTCATTACCAGTAAAAGGGATTTCTGGAATGTGTACAATTACATCGATCAGAATCCAGTTATCGCTGGGTTGGTGGAAAAACCGGAAGACTGGGAGTACAGCGGTGCCTATCACCGGGCCCATGGAATTACCGGGATTATCACGCTGGTGAATGAGTATATTCTGGAGGTAGTTGAACAGGGTGGGAGGTATGGGTCAGATCCCCAGCTCTAGTCAAGTACCACTAAGACTCTCTTCACGAAGTTGTAACAATTAATACCTTCATTTGGACAGGTATTCCTCATCAATGACTTTTCCGGTATCACATAATGACATATCGCGAAAAGAGTAAGGGAATATTATTTCATACACCCATATAATATCAAAAATCTGCCGGTTCATACATATAATTGAAACTCTTTAAACTCTATTTGGAGAAATCTGAACATTTCTTTGCCTAAATAAAGTATAAATGATAGGAATCAGCTTTGGCACATGATACCGGCACTAAAAAGGGACTGTCCCTCTAATCAATACTTAACCTGAATTTATAGTAACCAGGCCGGATTCGGTACTTTTCTCTCGTGTCAGGGCCGCATGTCGCGGTTCCCACGCCGCGGACTCCTGCATCAATATTTAAATAGTAAGAATCCGTCATCGGAATGAGATCGCTTGTGTGCAGTGCAGCGAGCATTTGCTCCGGATCATACCGGCATACACTAAAGTGTACCGGACATTCTGCCCGGATTGTGATAGTATGTTCCGGACTTATCAACTTCAGCCACCGAATATGGGTACGGTTGCCGTTTTCTTGAGGGACGATGTAGGGCGTTTCCAATTCCTCAAGACTCTGTTCATATTCTCCCAAAAAAGACCCCGCGCACCGGTCAGGGTAGGATTCATGAGGACCGTCTCCAAACCACCGGATCCGGTTGTAGGCTGAGCCGACTGGAAAACTAATGCCGACCCGCGGTAATTCCGGCAGAGTCGGCTCAAGATCAAACACATATTCAACAATAGCCGGATGCTCCGAATTTGGCGGAACGACGTACCGGCTGAATATCCCCAACGGAAGATCGCTATATGCAGTTGTTGCTTGATCGCCGGAGTAAAGCGCTGCGGTAAAAAATTGGGTAAGGTAGCCTTCATAATGAAAAATATCAGTTTTTGCATTCCGGAGCCGGATGTGGAGCAGGTCGAGATTGAGCCATGGGTACAGAGCCTTATTTTTGTAGTAAAATTGTGCGGCTGGATTAGCTCGCAGGTGCGCGATAGTTTTGAGTCCGTCATTTTCAGTGGGAATCCGGAACAGCGAAGGAAGTCCATGAGAAATCAAATCAACGAGTTCTTTTTCGCTCTCCTTGGTAAAAACCAGAGTCGGGTCCCCGATTCGGTGAATTTCCGGGGGCGGCACGTCACGGAGAATCCGTTGGGCCTGTGCAATAGTATGTCCGGCCGGTATTAAAGGAACTGCATTTTTAAGCCGGAATTCCGCATGAATGTAAATCGTTCCGGTGTATTGCTGAATAACAAATGATTCCGGCGCCGGAAAGGTGATCGGTGCCGTAGAACCGGGCAGGAGAGCCGGCAGTTCCCGGATTTCTGAAACAATTTCCGTTCCATCGTTGCAGAGTTTCCAGTACAATTCGATATTTCCGGTGGGAGAAAAGTCAAACCGGTTTTCCACCATAAAATCAAATGGTTTACCTGGAACCGGTTGCAGGCGGACCGGTGCAAACACCTGTTTACATTCAGCCATAGCCGGCTTGGGGCTTTGATCCGGAAATAAAAGACCGTCACAGCAAAAATCGTAATCAGTTGGTTCGTCACCAAAATCCCCGCCGTATTTCCAATATTTTTTTCCTTCCGGTGTAAAGGCTTCGAGACCGTGGTCTATCCATTCCCAGATGAATCCGCCCTGCAATCCGTGGTGATTTTCAATCGCGTCCCAATAATCCGCCAAAGAGCCGTTGGAATTGCCCATCGCATGGGAATATTCACACATGATCAGGGGACGCTCATCGTCACACGACTTCGCAAAATCGGTAATTAACTCGATGGCTGGGTACATTGGACTGACAATGTCAGTCAAACCGCGGCCGCGCTGCAACGAATCGAGTGTATACGCGCCCTGCCCAGTCACGGGCCGGACTGCACCTTCATAGTGAACGGGCCGGGAAGGGTCATACCGGCGCAGCCACCCATTACCGGCTGTGTGATTCTCACCATCGCCGGATTCATTTCCCAATGACCACATGAGTATGGCCGGATGATTCTTGTCACGCTCGGCCATCCGTTGAATCCGGGAGAGATAGGCAGTGGTCCACGCAGAATCCCGGCAGAGTTGATCGTAAAAGCAATGATTCTCAATATTTGCTTCATCAATGAGATAAATACCGTAACGGTCGCATAATTCGTACCACCGTTCATCGTTAGGATAATGGCAGGTCCGGACTGCGTTAAAATTATGCTGCTTCAAGAGTTGAATATCCCGGACCATTGATTCTATAGAAAGGGTTTTCCCGGTTTTTTCATCATGCTCATGCCGGTTTACCCCTTTTATCAAAACTGGTTTTCCATTAATTAATAATTCCCGATTCGCAATTTTTATCGAGCGGAATCCGGTGCATAGTGCAACATTTTCAATATTCCGTTTTTCGCGATCCAAACTCAGTACAAGTACATACAGCGCCGGCGATTCATGCGACCATAATGCCGGATTTTTTATTTCAATTTCAGTACTAAACCGGTTAGCATTAATCCGGTAATTACACACAACACTTAATTCGCCTGAACAAATCGGATTTTTTGCCTTAATCCGGGAAAGGTCTTCCTTCTTTTCCGGTAATGAAAAAGGATACAGTGCATACCGGATAATACATGGAATCCCCTCTTCCTGAGCGACAGCTTCGTTAGCTCCGGATCCGTTATCCGCTCCGCCGATAGTCACTGAAAAAGCCAATTTTCCATCTTCAGCTCCGGGTAAAGCTTTGACATCTTTAATGTAGCAATCTTCGGTGGAGTAAAGAAATACGCTCCGGTGAATCCCTCCATACCACCACTGATCCTGATCCTCGACATAACTTGCATCAGAATACCGGATGACTTTAATACATAAAATATTTTCACCGGATTTTACAAACGGAGAAATATCGAATTCTGAAGGGAGCCGGGTGTCTTTTCCCGCGCCGGCAAAGGCACCGTTGACATAAATAAGCGCACAACTTTCCGCGGAACCGATATGAAGCACGATCCGGCGTTTTTTCCATTGAAAAGGAATCGCGAAGGTCCGCCGGTAACAGCCAGTGGGGTTTGCCGCGGGCGCGTGCGGCGGCAGGTCCGAAAAAGGCATTTGAACATTGGTATAGTGCGGTTTATCGTAACCCTGCCGGGACCACGTACCGGGAACACTTATCTCCGGCCATTGCCGGACATTAGACTCCGGCTTGACCCATTCTCCGGTATCATCAGCCGGATTTTCAAGCAATTTAAAACGCCATTTCCCATCGAGCGGCAGGTACCACGGATTTTGCTCCGGAGTACGGAACTCGGGGCCGGCGATACAATCGGAAAAGGCAGCTTCATTAGAAGAAAAAGGAATAAGAGGACTCCGTGACGGCAACCGGTTAAGTGATTGAACGGCCGGATTTTCCCACAGTGCAGGAGTCAATTCTGGTGTCATGCAATGAGCATACATGATCTCACCGGAATTGTCAAAACCCTTAACTACCGGTCACTTGACCAGACCGGAAAAACCGGTAAAAGCCATGGAGAGCAGGGCAGCCGTGATAAAGAGAATCGGAGTTCCCTTGAGAAAGGCCGGAACTGGACTCGTCCGGATTCTCCGCCGGATTCCGGCTAACAAAAGGAGCGAAAGCATGAACCCGAGGGCAACACCGAGCGCGTAGACAAGAGATTCAAAAAAAGTATAACCATTTGAAATCACGTCAAATGTTACTGCTAAAATCGCGCAATTTGTGGTGATGAGCGCAAGGTAAATCCCCATGGATCCGTAGAGCGCGGGTGCAGTTTTTTTGAGATAAAATTCCACAAGCTGCACGAGTGCGGCAATTACCAGAATAAAAACTAAAATCTGCAAAAATACCAAATGCAGAGGTTCGAGAATAAACCGGTACAGCGGCCATGTCACCGCGGTTGCAAGTATGGTCACAAAGGTCACAGCAAGCCCCATGCCGGTTGCCTTATCTTCATCGGCACTCATTCCAATGAATGGACAGAGAGCTAAAAACCGCATCAATATTATATTATCAATCAAAAAGGCTGAAATAAATATTTGAAACAGATTCATATTTTCCTCCGCGGAAGCTGTTTATTTCGGTACTCATTATAGCTGGCATTTTAAAATTCGCAAGAGCCATTTTCAACGCCGGATTTCGTAGAATATTTTTGACAACGCTGATGTACATTCTTTTGCTACCGGTATATAGGGCCACACATGCATCATTCCTTCTCCACGGATAAATTCCACCGGAATCCCATCGGACCGGACTCGTTCAACGAACCGGGGGATTTGCGGGAAAAAACTATCGTGAGTGCCGGCAAAAACTGAAAGCGGCGGAAAACCGCAAAAATCTCCATAAAGAGGCGCGGAAAAATAGTTTTCATAGCTTGGATCAAGGTGAAAAACATTCGTCATTGATTCCATTAATTGTGGCGAAAGCATTATGTCAAAAGGTTCAATCCGGCGCATTTCTTCTAAAATAACCGGATCCCGCTCTGTCGCCATGGCCGGAGAAACGAGAATAAGGCGATCCGGCATCGGTAGCAGATTGGAGAGTTTTTTGTTGTGGTGACAAAAACTAAGCGCAAGATTGGCGCCCGCAGAATCTCCTAAAAAAATAATATCCGCTTCCGGATATTGTTTTCTCATGTCGGCGTACACAGCAAAAATCATTTCAACTATTTTCAGTAATTCATTGTCAGGTAACAGTGGATAGGCCGGAACCCACACCGGAATTGATAATTTATCCACTAATTTTGAAACAACTGACCAATGAGTCCAGTGCATCTCAAAGATAAATCCACCGCCATGGAGAAAAAGCACAACTTTTTTCACGGGTTCAGGATTCCGGGGACTTAACACATAGCATGGTCTTTGTTGAATTTTTTTTGTGGAAAGGAGATACCCTTTTGCGATAAAGCGCGGCGGATCTTTTTTTTGGGTATTCTTGTGACATTCCACATAGTGTGAAAATTCCGGAGCTTTAAGGCTAAAAACCTTTTTATGTCCTTGGAAGCGTGCAATTGTTTCAGCTATATGATATAAAAAACTTGCCATATATTGTTTATAAAAAACATTCTACATTGGAATATTAATTTTTTCAACTAGTAGATTCCAGAGTGAATCCGAATGAGGCACCGGCCTCATAACAAAAATGTCCCAAAGCTTGAGGTCTGTCTCCATTCCCCAACAGTAGGATGAATCTTTCAAGGTTGTACGAATTTCTTTTTTTATTATCTCGTTATAATATAAACAAATACAGAGGTCTGTCCCCAAAATTCGGAATTCAAAGCTGGAGGTCTGTCCCTTTTAAAAATCTATGCTATACTCATTATATGAAAATTATTCGTAATACCCATATTGTGTGTACTATGGGACCGGCAGTTGATTCTATAGCCACTGTACGGTCGCTGATCCGCCGGGGTATGAACCTAGCGCGTTTCAACTTTTCACATGGAAGTCATCCGGAACACGCTGCCCGGATTGCACTGGTGCGAGAGGCATCTGCGGCTGAAGGGCTGCCGGTTGCTCTAATCTTAGATACAAAGGGTCCGGAAATCCGTACTGGTGTGGTAAAAGACAACTGGGAAGTTCTCCTCACGGACGGACAGCAGGTTGATGTTGTGGCTGAGGCTGATGCAACCGGGCCCCAAGGAGCTTTTTCCCATGCCGGATGTATCACGGTAAGTTATGCGGCACTGGTTGATGATATAAAAATCGGAGCGCGGATTCTCATCGCAGACGGATTATTGGAACTTGTCGTTGATTCTATAGCAGGACGTACTATGAAATGTACGGTTGAAACTGGCGGGAGTCTCGGTTCGCGGAAAAATGTCAATGTTTTGGGTGTCCATACCCGGCTTCCGGCTCTGTCAGACAAAGATAAAGAGGATTTGCTTTTTGGGCATGAGCAGGGCATGGATTATGTGTCGGCATCGTTTATCCGGAAGCCTTCCGATGTTATTGCTATCCAAAAATATCTTGCATCCATTGGATCCGATATGCTGGTGATCTCTAAAATCGAAGATGAAGAAGGATTAAGTAATATTGAAGAAATTATCCGGGTGTCGGCCGGAATCATGGTTGCACGGGGTGATTTAGGGGTACAAATTCCGCCGGAACAAGTGCCTCTTGCACAGAAAAATATCATCAAGCTGTGCAATGCTGAAGGAAAACCGGTGATAACTGCCACTCAAATGCTCGATTCTATGATTCACAATCCCCGGCCCACTCGTGCTGAAGCCGGTGATGTGGCGAATGCAATTCTAGACGGTGCAGATTGTATCATGCTTTCCGGCGAAACTGCCAATGGAGAGTACCCGGAATTGGCTGTTGAAATGATGGACCGAATCGCACGCAGTGCCGAATCTTCAGAACCGTACCGGGAAATTCTTGAACAGCACCGGCGGCACTTGGCTCCAGAACATGAACTCAACCATGTTATTGCCGAAGCCGCCACCATCACAGCCGACAGTATCAATGCGTCCTGCATCATCACCCCGACATTAACCGGACACACCGCTGAATTAATCAGCAAATACCGGCCGAGACATCCCATCGTTGCCGCTACATGCAATGAAAAGGTCCGGCGCCGGATGCTTCTGTATTGGGGCATTGTACCGGTTGCAGTCAGTAAAGAAAACGATTCCGAAGCTATGATCCAAGGCTCCATCGCTGCGGCTGTCAAGGAGGGATTTGCCGTGACCGGCGATAAAGTGGTTGTAGCAGCCGGTTTGCCGGTTGGTTCAACCCTTGCCACAAACAGTATCCGGGTTCATGTCATTGGACATATTCTCGGACGCGGACGCCGGGGTTTCGGCGCTCGGTGCACGGGACGGATTGTCAAAATCAACAGTGCGGAAGACTTTCTCCAAAAAAAGCAGGGTGAAATTATTCTGACTCATACATTAGACGAAGCGTTCCGGCCGGTTGTCAGCCAGATTAAAGGCATCATCCTTGAAGGTACCTCTGAATTGTCCCGGCATGCACTCCTCACGCTGAATCCGGATCTTGTGTTTGTAGGAATAATTCCCGGTGCTATGCAGCTTTTTGAGGACAGCATCACCGTCACGCTGGACGGAGCAGAACGGATCATCTACGAAGGAATTATTTAATGTTAGAAAGCCCCATAAGGTGAGGAGCCGACCTTCCCCTTTTCTCCCTTCGGTGATACTTTAGAGCTATATGAGAAAGTATATTTTTGTTTCCGGCGGAGTCTGTTCGAGTCTTGGCAAGGGTGTAGCGGCTTCTTCGCTCGGCGCGCTGCTGGAGGGCCGGGGCTTGTCTGTGTGTATGGTCAAATGCGATCCCTACCTAAATGTTGACGCCGGCACGATGAGTCCCTACCAGCACGGTGAGGTTTTTGTGACCGATGACGGCGCGGAAACCGATCTTGATCTGGGAAATTATGAGCGCTTTACCCACTCTCCGCTTTCAAAGGCGAATTCTATCACAACCGGCCAGATTTACGAATCGGTGATCCGGAAGGAACGGGAAGGACGCTATCTGGGACGGTGCGTGCAGGTGATTCCCCATATTACCGATGAAATTAAAGAACGAATTCTTGCAGCTGCGAGTCCGGAGACTGATGTTACGATTGTGGAAATCGGCGGGACAGTTGGAGACATTGAATCGATTCCTTTTTTGGAGGCTGCCCGTCAACTGATCACGGAATCCGGCCGGGGAAATGCGCTATCCGTACATCTGACCTTGATCCCGGAAGTGGCTGGTGGCGAGCTTAAAACGAAGCCGACTCAACATTCGGTTAAATCAATGCAGGAGCAGGGGATTCAGCCGGATATTCTCGTGTGCCGGGCGCCGGTGATGCTTGAGGAAGACACACGCCGGAAAATTTCCCTTTTTACCAATGTGGATCCGGACGCAGTTTTTGTTTCTTATGATGTAAATACGACAGTGTATGAAATTCCGCTGATCTTTTATAAACAAAAATTGGATCAGGTCGTACTGAAAAAGCTGGGGGTTGAAAGCCGGCATGCGGATCTTCGTCCATGGAAGATAATGATGGAGAAATTTGCGGCGCGACATGGATCGGTCCGGGTTGGAATTGTCGGAAAATATATGGATCTCCACGATTCGTACAAATCGGTCTACGAGGCGCTTTTTCATGCGGGTCTTGAAACCGGTACGATTGTTGAATTGTGTAAAATCGATTCGAGCCGGCTCGAAGAGAGTGAAAAGCCGGAAGAAATTTTGGGGAATATTGACGGGATTCTGATTCCGGGCGGCTTTGGGCAGCGGGGAACTAAGGGCATGCTGATTGCTGCGGCCTGGGCGCGGGAGCATAAGATTGCGTACCTCGGCATTTGTCTGGGAATGCAAATTATGGTGATCGAGTGGGCGCGGAATGTACTCGGCTGGAATGATGCGGATTCTACGGAATTTAACCATGAAACCACGCATCCTGTGATCAGCCTTCTCGAAGATCAAGTCAACATAAAGGATTACGGCGGAACAATGCGGCTGGGGCAGAGTGAGTCGTGTGCAAAAACCGGTACACATATCTTTACAGCTTATAAAAAAAGCAATATTCATGAGCGGCACCGGCATCGTTACGAATTTTCAAATCAATACCGGGACGCAATGGCGGAATCCGGTTTAAATATCGCTGCACTGACGCCGGCGGGTGATCTTGTGGAAGCAGCGGAATGGCCCGATCATCCGTGGGCAGTCGGCGTGCAGTTTCATCCGGAATTTAAATCCAAACCAACCGAGGCTGCGCCCCTTTTCCGGGATTTTATCGCGGCGGTCCGTTCTCAATCTGGAGGCGCGGGTTGAAATATTTCATTTTTTTTATTGGGGCTTTATTTTTCGGTGCCTGTTCTTTTGATTACGGCGGAACATCCGGAAAGGACGATGACCGGCCGACACTTGTGCTTAGCGATGTCGAATATATCCGGATGGAAAACGGCGAGTTGATACTGCAATTTGAGGCAGATACTGTTGAACGTTTCGATGCCAAATCCCTGATGAAGTGTGAAAATTTTTCCTTTGAACATTTTGAAAACCAAACCGCGGGGCAGGCAGACACTGTCAGCATCGAGCTTGAAACCGGCAATCTTACGATGGATGGAAACATTGTAGTCACGTCAGATTCTGAAGAAACAACCATTACAACCGGACATTTAGAATGGGATGATACTAAACGGACTATTACCGGCTCGCCGGATGATCATACCTCTATTGAAAAAGCAGATGGAACAAGTATGAGCGGCTGGGGTTTTTCCGCACAATTAAACTCAAAAAGCTGGGAATTTTCTGAAGGCGGACAGGGATTTAAAAATGAATAAATCCACTTTCTTTGGCGGTGGGCAGAATGCCAACGTCATTTACCATCAAGACAGAGCCTGAACTATGGCTAAATAAGTCAGGAAATGGGTAAAAAATGCTAATCTCGGCATAAAGTTTTGTGCCGATTAGGTATGGACATGTGTCCTTACAAATAAATTTCTGGAGGATTTGTTATGAAACAATTGAAAAGGAGTTTTAAAATGAACAAGAAAAAATTGGCATTGTTTCTGACGTTGGTAGTTTCAGTCTGGTTTGCCGGTACTATTATGGCATCTCCGTTAGCAGAAAGAAGCGCTTCTCTGACCAGCAGCGGGTTCAGGGCTGGAAGTGTAACAGAAGGGAATAACCGGATACCTTACCGGTACTTTGACCCTACAGTTGATCCTCAGCTTGTCAACAGAGCGAATTCTGGTGGAAAATACCCCCTCGTCCTCTATCTGCATGGAGAAAAAGGTGTTGGAACCGATAATATATCCCAGTTGACTGAAACCAACGGCGCTACTTTCTGGACTGCGGATGATCTTATTTCGAAAAACCCGGTACATGTACTTGCCCCTCAACTCCCTTCTGGCAAGGTCTGGTCCGATAGCACCGTTTATCCCCTGGTTATTAAAGCCCTTAATGACCTGATTGGTTCAAACCCCACTATTGATACTGACAAGCTGTATATTGTGGGAATCTCCATCGGGGGTGACGGCGTCTGGGATTACATCCTGAAAAACCCGACAAAATTTGCTGCCGCTATCCCTATCAGCGCTAAAGTGGATCAGAAATACTATGCAGACGGTGGCGCCGCATTCAAGGCAATTGCAAACATGGCTATTTGGGCTAACCATGCCGCCGATGATGATGTAGTTCCCGTAAAGGCCATGACCGATGCGCTTGATGCATTGAAAGCCGCAGGCAGCGTCAGCGTCAAGTCTGAAAATTATACCCTCGGTTCTACTGTCCCTTCCCACGAAGCCTGGCAGCATATCTTCACCGGCCTCACCGCCTACAACTGGCTCTTTGAACAATCTCTCGCCAGATCCAAAGGTAATACTATAGACCCGTCTCTGAGCTATACGATAAAGAGGACTGTGGGCGGTGTGACGGAAATACTGGATTATCATCTGGGCAAGATCCATGTTATAGAGGATGCCGAAAAGGTAGTCATCATTGATACCGGCATGGGTGCGGGCAACCTGTACGAATTTATCAGGGATAATGTTCTGGTAAATAAAACCCTGCCCATGAGCATATTTATTACCCATCATCACGGGGATCATATCAGTCGCCTGGACAACTTTATCGGCCAGTCCCAGCTAAAGGCCGTCTATGTTCATGAAGCCGAAAAAGATTCCTATCCTACCCGTTTAGGTCCGGATATCGGGAAACTGCAAACAATCAAAAACGGTTTTTCCATCCCCCTGGGCGGAGACAAGCTTGAAGCTTTTGAGATCATAGGTCATACCCCGGGATCCCTGGTATACTTTTACAAAAACATCATTTTCACCGGTGATGCTATTGGTTCCGGCGATGCCTGGATGCAGATTGGAATGCTTTCAATCGTGGATTATCAAAAGAACGTACAACGGTTCATAGACAGGGTTGGCAACAATTCCTATTTCATCATGCCCGGACATTATGAATACCGCAAACAATTTACCCAACTCTACGCGAATAATATCCTGGGTTGTATAAATGGTATTCTTGATAAGACGATTACTCCCAGGATATATTTCCGGCAGAATGCGTCTATAGCAACCTACATAGGCGGTGGGCAGAATGCCAACGTCATTTACCATCAAGACAGAGTTACGACGATGCCCTGAACTATGGCTGAATAAGTCAGGAAATGGGTAAAAAATGCTAATCCCGGCATAAAATTTTGTGCCGATTAGGTATGGAATGTGTCCTTACAAATAAATTTCTGGAGGATTTGTTATGAAACAATTGTTGGGAGTATGTGTAATTCTTGTACTGACGGGTTCATCTGTGTTCGCTAGCGGCGGATTACAAAGGACAACTGCCTATCCCGCAACAGCGCCCATAATGCCGATTGCCAATACACAGGCAGGTCAGCTTAAAGGCTTTGTGGATCACAATGGAGTTCTGGCCTTTAACGGAATCCAGTATGCAGTAGTGTCCGAGCGTTACGCGAAGCCGCAGCCGGTTCCGGCCTGGCAGGGAGTTAAACCCGCCCAGGTGTACGGTGCGATCCCTTTAATTCCGGAGCAGAAAACAGTTGGTGCTGATGAATTTGCGTGGCCCCACCGCTACGGTATTCAGGCTGAAGAATGTCAGTTCCTGAATGTGTGGACACCGTCCCTTTCCGGAAAAAGAGCAGTCATGATCTTTATTCATGGCGGCAGTTTCAATAACGGCTCCGCTCAGGAAGCAGTTGCCTACGAAGGCGGAAACCTTGCCCAGTTCGGCGATGTAGTCGTGATAACGGTTAACCACCGGCTCAATGTACTGGGATATTTGAACCTTAGTTCCTTTGGCGATAAATACAAAGATAGCGCCAACCTTGGTCAGTATGATCTACTTGCCGCCCTCCAGTGGGTTAAAGACAACATTGCCAATTTCGGCGGCGATCCTTCTAATGTGACCATCTTTGGACAGTCCGGCGGATGCCGCAAAGTACAGTCTCTGATGCATATGCCCGAAGCGCAGGGATATTTTTCTAAAGCCATAGGTCATAGCAGTATTTATAACCCTATAAGCCAGGCGCAGGCAGACCGTATTGCCCAACTGACAGTACAGAATCTGGGGCTCACTGCCGCTACTCTTGATCAGATTAAAACCACCGAATACAGGACGCTGCTGGCTGCCGGTGAAAAAGCCCTTGCCGATGCGGGAAGAGAATTCGGCATAAGTCTGAATGGCTGGAACGTTACCATTGATGAAAAAACGCTTTTGTCTAGCTATCCCGAATTTGCCAAAGCTATACCGTTTATACAGGGTACCGTTATGGGCGAAGCTGCTCATAATAACCTCGCTTTTATCGCCCAGAATATTAACAAGAACAACTGGACTGGTGCTGAAACGGACAGGTACCTTGGCGAGCGTTTTGGCAGTGATGCCGCGGCTATAAAGGCCGAGTGGGAAAAACTCTTCCCTGAAAAAAAATCCCAGGACGTCTATTTCTATGATATTGATCGCAGGAATAATACCCTGAATTTCCTGGCGGACAAAGCCCAGAGTGGAACTGCCCCGGTGTACAACTATCTGTTCAATTTTGAAGCTCCTGCAAATGGCGGCATTACTCCGTTCCACTGCTCAGAACTGGCTTATGTGTTCCATAACATGAACCTTCGAGAAATAACCAAAGCCACCGGTGGGACCGCTGAAGTCTTCAAGATGCAGGATGTAATAGCCCAAGCTTGGATCAATTTTGCCAAGACCGGCAATCCTAGCCAGCCCGGCCTGGAGTGGAAACCCTTTGATCCCGTAAGCAAAACCGGCACTCTGGTTTTTGATACCAACAGCCGCTTTGCCCCGCTGGATGACGCAAATCTGCGTAAGCTCATGGGTACCCGGTAATTTACTGCGGTAAATTTATTTGCTATTTAGCCAGAATTTCAGTAATTATTTATTTTATAAAGAATTATGACAATTGGTCTTTGTGAGACTAGTTCATGTAATTTTTTGTTTCGTAATGAATTAGCAAAAACTGGCTGAATAGTTACAATTTTTTTATGGAAATGGGTTGCTTTATGTTAAAGATATTAACCAAACTATTCCGCACAGCAGCCTCTCCTCACTCTTCACCATAATAATGATTGTTCGATACAGAGGCTTCGCCATTCATGCTAAAGGTACCATTGTCAACGATTAGTCCGCCGCCTGATTTTGCGGCACTATTATCTGATACCGAAGCGTTATCGTTCATAGTAAAAGTCCCCTCGAAAACATATACCCCGCCGCCGTATTCTGCACTATTATATGAAATATATGCATTATCGCTCATGGTGAAAGTGCCGCCGCACACATACACCCCGCCGCCGTATTCTGCGCTATTGCCTGACACAGATGCGTTACCGCTCATGGTGAAGATGCCGTCTGCAACATAGACTCCGCCTCCTGCCGCTGCGCTGTTGCCGGATATAGATGCATCATCTGTCATGGTGAAGGTGCCGCCATCAATGTAGACTACGCTGCTGAGGTCTGCACTTGTGCCGGTGATTTTTGCATTTCCTGACATGGTGAGATTACAGGTTGCATAGACGTTGACCATGGGGACAGGACCTTCTGATATGCCTCTCAAAGTTGTGTGTCCACCCAAGGTTAAGCTAAAGGGTGCGCCGGAGTCCCTTCCCATGTCCATGGCAAGGTATACACTGATGACCACTTCTTTTATACCTACGGTTGTAATGGTAATGCTAACATTTTCAGCCTCATGAGGAGCCGCAACATTCATCGCCAGGATTGTTTCGCCGGTATTCAGCCGGATAGTATACACACCGTTATCCACTGCGTTTTCATTAATCCAGGCAAGGGATCGCGCCAAAATCCCTCCGCGCCCTTGAAAGGGGACATCAGTCAATGTGTCGCCTACATACAATCCGGCACTCTGCGAATGGACATAATCCGTAATCACCAATGCCAGCACTAGAAAGACTAAAGCCCTTTGTTTGTTCATGCAGCAGCCTCTTTAGGAAAGAATAACATGTTAAGAGAAAAGAGTAAAGGGTGATCAGAATTCATCGTTATCATGGGTACTGGCTGACAATCAAGAGGGGGGTGCCGGCATCTCGACAGGCTCGATGACCGGTTATCGAGCCTGTCGAGATAGAGGCAGGGGGAAGACACCCCCTCATGATTCTTGGTACAGTTCTGGTTGTTTTTTTCAAGTCCAAATGACTCTCTTTTGATTTCTCATTGTTTTTTTTCAAGTTCAAACGGCTTTCTTTTAACCTCTCGTTATTTTTTTTCAAGTCCAAATGACTCTCTTTTGACCTCTCGTTGTTTTTCTTTAACTTCTCAAAGTACCCGGTACACTCCGCATTTTAAGTAAAGAGATTCCCCGTAACCAATGAGAATGGGATGATCAGTGTCTTGATACCGGAAATCGACTTGTACGATACGCCGGTCCGCATCGAGTGCTGCTGATGTAATCATCGCCTTAAACCGGTACTCGTCAAAAGCTTGACTGCATGAACAGGTTATGAGAATACCGCCCGGATTCAAAAGGTTGAAGGCTCGGAAGTTGAGCTGTTTGTAACCAGCGCTTGCACGATCAAGATCGTGGTGACTTTTTGCAAATGCCGGCGGATCGAGAATGATAAGATCAAAATGCCGGTTTTCTCGTTGATAGGCCGGCAAAAGATCGAAGACATCAGCCTTGACCGAATCAATAGCCACGCCGTTAAGACGGGCATTTGTCTGCACAAGTTCAAGCGCATCCGCTGACGCATCAACCGCAGTCACTGACAAGGCACCATGACGAGCGCAGTGCATAGCAAAAGCTCCAGTATAGCAGCAAAGGTCGAGAACCGTTTTGCCAGCCGCATAATGAGCGGTCTGCCGCCGGTTTTCACGCTGATCCAAAAAATGCCCGGTTTTTTGACCCGCGGAGGGAACAACGAAAGGAAAATTATTTTCAAATATAACGATGCCGTTGTCGGGAAATGTACCCCGGATCATAGCATCGCACGGTTCCAAACCTTCGAGTTCACGGACTTTCGAGCCGGACTTTTCGATAACACCGGATGGTTTATCCGGAAGAACCTCGTCCAGCGCCTCAAGAATCTGATCCCGGCGACTGTCCATACCGAATGTCAAACATTGAATCCCAAGCCACGAGCGCGGCGGTCCGCACCGGGAAAATATCTGGGGAAATTCAACCGGAAATGAAGGAAGGGCAGATTCAATCTCGTCCAAGGGCCAGCCGACAAAACGATCCACGATGAGTCCCGGCAAAAAATCCGCTTCTCCAAAAATAATCCGGAACGAATCGCGTTGAATATCAAAACCGCTGCGGCGCTCAAGACTTTCCCGGATTTTACGTTTAAAAAAACCTTTGTCCAAACCTTCTTTTGAATGGCTGAATATCCGGGCGCTGATTTTTGAGTGAGGATTTGCCAAAGCCCGCCCCAGATAGCTTTTGTGAGAACTTTCAACATCAACAACTTCACCCGGAATCAACACGTCATTTCCAATGATCCGGAGTATTTCGTTGTCATACACCCACGGATGTCCGCGGAGAATCCGGTCTTCTCCATGAGAATTCACGATTATTCGAGTCATACAATCCTTTTAAAGATGTCCACCAATACACACTAATGAATTTCTCTTATTCGTGTACATTTGCGACATTCGTGGACCGCGCTTTCCGGATCCACGAATACACACTAGTTAATCTTTCTTATTCGTGTACATTTGCGACATTCGTGGATCGCGCTTTCCGGATCCACGAATACACACGACTATTCACTAATGAATCTTTCTTATTCGTGTACATTTGCGACATTCGTGGACCGCTCTTTCCGGATCCACGAATACACACGAATATTCACTAATAATCTTTCTTAATTCGTGTACATTTGTGACATCCGTGGACCGCTTTTTCTGGATCCACGAATACACACGAATATTCACTAATGAATACTTCTTATTCGTGTACATTTGCGACATTCGTGGACCGCGCTTTATCTATATAATTACAGTCCACGAATACACACAAATATTCACTAATGAATTTCTCTTATTCGTGTACATTTGCGACATTCGTGGACCGCTCTTTCTGGATCCACGAATACACACAAATATTCACTAATGAATACTTCTTATTAATAATCTTTCTTATTCGTGTTAATTCGTGACATTCGTGGATCTTTCCCTTTTTTTTTTTTGGAATTTTTAATTACGCGCATTCCGGAATAATGATACAAAAGTTTGCGTGTCAACGACATGAGCGCCTAAATCACTTTTATAATCCATCGGCATGCCAAAATCCAAAAACGAAAAACCATTATCTCTCAGAAATTCAGTCATTAAAATGAGTTGTACGGTACCGGCGTTATTTTCATCAGTATAACCGGAATAACTAGTGTACACACCGCCAGCCACAATTCCAAATTCACCAGCCCGAAGCACTCCGTCACGGTATACACCAAAAGAAACTGGCCGGATTTTTGTACGTTTAGACTGGCGAATCTGGCGGATTCCTCGTACCAAATTCGGTACCAACCAGCCTTCGCCATGAACCGCGATGCATTGGTCAACAATATGATCAAAATCAGTATCATAACGTAATTCATACCGGGGAAGGAGATGACGGATAGATTTTTTGATATGCATATCTTCAAAAAAAAGAAGGGAACGTTCAATATGAATCTTCGGCAGGAGAATATTGTCTTGTGCCATAACAAGAAAACCAGCCTCCATGAGCCGGGCGATAAACTGAGGGGAAAAGTTTGTTGAAACGCAAAATTCCTCCCGGTAATCAATGGCGATCAAGGTGTCAAGAAAATCTTCAACATCATCTTCCGGCGAAACGAACGCACCGATTCCGGGAATAAACCGTATTTCCTTATTCATTCAACCGCCTCGTCTTTGCAAATATCAACCCACCCTTGACTCAACGAATAAAGCTCCAACTCTTCAGGATAAAAATAAAGGCCTACGGAGACAAGAACCGCTGCAGTAGGAGTGTACTACAACAAGTTCTGTCTACGAAACAGGAAGCCCTAGCCTAAAAGCTAGGGTAGCTCACTAGTTCAAGGGACATTATTCAAAAAAGAGAATCGCATCTTGTGTATGTAATTCCAATCTTCCAAAGGAAATATCCCAATATTCAACCGCATTCAGCAGCGAAAAATACTCAGATTCCGTCAACCGGGTCGGTGCATTGAGATTGATCATCTGCGTGGCAGCAGCCTCTTTAGGAAAGAAT
>BOBG01000012.1 GCA_026002265.1 Spirochaetia bacterium | reverse complement strand
AATTGTACTGCTGCTCAATCATTCCAACCTGCGCCTTCCGTAGTTCCAGTTCAGCGTTCTGTACTTCCATGAGATCGCTAAAGCCGCTCCGGTAAGCTTGATTCGTCAAGCTATAACTTTGTTGGGCAAGCGACACCGTTCTCGCCTGAGCCTCGGCCGATTCCCGGATATGTTCCAACGAAAGAACAGTGTTATAAATTTCAATTTCCACCCCATTAACCATCTGCGAAAGTCCCAGTGTCAATGTTCTCAGATTATCATCAAGGTCGTTGAGTCCCTGTTTTTCAGACCCAAAGGGAAAAAGACTGTTAAGCCCAAAACTCAATGTCAAAGTGAATCTTCCCCCTTCGCTCCACATATCGCCATTAAAAAGCGACTCGCCCCACAGTCCCCCAAACGATGGAGAAAGTCCCCAACCCAATGAAAGAGTCGGAGTGTACATTTGAAGTGCGGTCCGTTTCCGGGTACTCTGCATAAGGAGAATCGAATTCCGGAGTTCCAGAATTTCCGGCTTTTTTCCGGTGGACTGACGGATGAGGTCATGTAGATCCAGCGGAATAAAATTCAAAGATCCGGAAATAGGAGTCAGTTCAAACTGCGTGTCGAATGGCAACCCAAGGTACATGGCAAATTGAGCCATACTGAGTTTCAAGCCGTTCTCGGACTGGGCAATAGTCGGACGAAGATTCTCGGCTGCGACTTGCGCCTGCAAGTAATTGAGCTGCGGAGCCGTCCCTGCCCGGTAATTTGCCTGAGCAGTCTGCACCCGCGAGTTGGCAGCAGCTTGATTTTCTTTGAGGAGTTTAATATTTTCCTGCAACAAAATCATATTGTAATAAGCTTTCCGGATATCCCGCTCCAGTTGAGCCTTTGCCTTTTCGTAGGAAATCACACCGCCCTGATAATCGAGCCGGAGCGTTTTCATAGCTTCAAACAGCGCAACATTTAAGTTCAGTGTAAATTGCAGTGATCCGGAGAGTGTCCACTGCGGACTCCCGGGATCTACTCCCGGCATAAACGCTGTCGCTTCATTCGGCCGGCTAAGCGTTCCGTTCGCCTGAACAGTGGGAATAAAAGAATTCCATGCAAACTGCTGTTTACGCTGTTTTATGCCGGTGTCGATTCGGGTTGAAGTTAAAGACAGATTATTCCGGATTGCCAACTGTACAGCTTCATCTGCCGATATTTTCCGCGCTTCCTGCCCCCACACAACTCCGGAACTTATCAACAAAAAAATCAATATTTTTTTCATAGTTTCTCTCTAAAGTATACTCAAATTTACCCGGAAAATCATGGTCATTCCGGATTTTTTCTTTTCAAACCGGTACCGGAGCGCTAAACCCGCTTATCCCCAAGCATATAAATCGGAATAAAATACGGATATTGCCGTTTGATACTGTGTTATCCGGAGAATGCATCAGGGTATTCACGATCAAAAAAAGTATCCAATGATTTATCATCTCCTCACCGGTACCGCTAACTGCAATTCCGGCAAAAAATAACAAATGCGGACCCGGGATATTAATATGTACATACCGAGTCCGGATCCAATCAATTGTTGCCAAAATTTCCGGCCGTTCCCGAAGATAATCTGCAATGGAAAAAATTGCAGCGTAGAGCTGCTCTTCCGGAATATCTGACAATGCTAAACCGGAGCGCGCACAATGGGCAATTCTGCCCAATTCAGTCGTAAAAAGTTTTCCCAACATATCTTGTTTATTCTGAAAATGCGAATACAAACTGCTTTTTGAAAGGCCGGAACGCTTCGCAATATTTTCCATAGAAACATTCCACGGGCCGGATTCCGCAACTTCCGAGGCCACTGCCCGGAGGAGCCGTTCCGTCACTCCATATTGTAGAGAAAGCATTTGCTCAAGATGTTCATGGTCGATCCGGTCAATGGCTGCAGCACTTACACCCAATCCGTAGCCAAGATTTTTTTCCGCAAAAAGGAGCAGCGCCTGCACCGATTCCTTGGAAGGTATGGAGGAATTAGGACACAACCGATGAAAATAGGCAACCCAAAAAATGACTGTAGAACTCATCAACTGGACGATATCCGGGTACGTTGAACCGGGAATCCGGAGCGCAAGCATATCAACACCGCGGGCACGCAATGCCTGGCCCATGGTACCAATCTTCCGGTTTCCGTAAACATTGATCAGAGAAAAAATAAAGGCATCCCGGTTTACGACATAATATTCAATAATTGCCCGTGCCATAATAAGATAACGATTAAAAACCGTATCTGCGGACAATGCCCGGTCATAATGAGGTTTTATAAACAAAACGTATTCATCAAAAAAATTGTCAAACATCGCATCGAGCAGCTCCTGTTTGTCCTTGATATGCCGGTAAAGTGCCGCTTTAGTCACCTGCAATTCCCGGGCAAGATCGGAGAGACTGGTTGATTGATACAATTTCCGCCCCCACACCCGGAAGGCAGCCGCTATTAAATCTTGCTTGGTCATCTTTCCTCATAAAAATTGGGGACAGACCTCTATATCTTGTTTCATTATAACAAGATGCTGGGGTCAGACCTCGATCTGTTTTCCGGATCGTTTGATCCCCGACCCGGCGCTTAGAAATCCCCAGATTCCGCTCATGGCACATAAAAAGTTACCGACCGGTCGTTAACATAACGATAATGATTTTAGAAAAAAAAGGCAAGGGTAAATTCAATTTTTTGATAAAAGATGTATCTGTGAAAGGATAGCAGCCGCGATGCAGGCACTTTCAGTCCGCAGGGGCCGATCCCCCATAGAAAGGCGGATAAAACCAGCTTCTTCGAGCAATTTTCGTTCCCGGTCGGAAAAACCCCGTTCAGATCCGATGGCGATGACAATCCGGCTATGATGGTTAGTCGGATCAAAAAAAGAACCGGCCGGGGAAACATTGTCAGCCGCAACCAAAAAAGAGTCCGGTTGCCACGGCGGAGACAAAAGCAATTCGTCAAAATTCCGGTACTGGTGCAAGTGCGGGAGGATGGTGTCCCTCGCCTGAATCGCACCTTCGATCAACGCTGCCCGGGCACCGCCGTCAGTCAAAAGCGTTGTATCCTGATAACTTTTTTCGCCGGTATCGGTACCGACAAGATCAATAGATTCAATGCCCATGCCGGAAAGATCCCGCAATATCCGGCGCACCTGAATGGGCCGGGGAAAGCCGACCTCAATCCGTACCGGAAGCCGCCGCGGCGCTTCCTCAGTCACATCGAGTGAGCAAATGATGGATCCGTCCGATCCAATCTGCTCGATCCGGCTTTTTCCTTTTTTTCCCTGTAATACGCCGGCCTCGAATGAATCACCAGCTTTTTTATGGAGTACTTTGATGAGATGAATGCCGCGGGGATCGCGTTTTGCTAAAACTACCTGCCCGGTTCCGGTTATTTCGGAAGATTCGAACAGTACTATATTCATTTTTAGGATGCCGGACGCACCACTCGGAATCCCAAATCCGCATTCCGGGTCATCGGACTGTAGTCACGGCGGGCCGCTGAACGCAAATCTTGTGCGCGATCAACCCAACTGCCGCCTCGCGCCACACGATTTACCCCGGTTGTCGATCCCGGAGGATCCGTTTCCGCCCACCCGCTGTAAGATCCGGATCTATCCCAACACCATTCCGCGACATTCCCGCTCATATTGTATAAGCCTAAAAGATTTGGTTCTCCCATAGTTACGGACCAAGTTTTTCCGAGGTATGAGCCTTTTGTATCGTCATCGTAGGGGAAATTACCGTTATAATTCGCCTGATCCGTGGAAATACTGTTCCGGCTGAAAAAAGGAGCCGTTGTTCCTGCGCGGCAGGCAAATTCCCATTCAGCTTCAGTCGGAAGTCGGTAACCATTAGCATTCCGGTTCCACGTCACTGTATTTCCGGCCCGGGTGTAGGCCGGAGTATACCCCTCGCTCACACTCCGGATATTACAATATTCAATGGCATCGTACCATGTAACTTGCTCCACCGGCAGATGACTTCCTTTATTATTGCTAGGATTTATGCCCATGAGCTCTTGGTACTCTTGTTGAGTTACTTCACACTGACTAATGAAAAAAGCCTTCAACGTCACCCGGTGCTGGGGACCTTCGTTGCTTGAGCGTCCGGCTTCAGATTCCGGACTCCCCATCATAAAGGCACCGCCAGCCACTCTGATAAATTTAGACGCAAATGGAACACTAGCATCCAGAAGAACAGGATCCGGTCCGGAATTTTTGGAATGTGCACAGCTTAACATAAGACTAAGGACTACAAAAAAAAACATTATTTTTGAAAACCGGTTCATCTTGACTCCCTCACTTAAAAAATACACCCGGCCGGATCTTCAAAAAACCATGTTTGGGCGCTAGAGGATTCGAACCTCTGACATCCACGGTGTAAACGTGGCACTCTAACCAACTGAGTTAAGCACCCAAGTCTGCTATCATTCTATGAAAAAATTCCGGATTCGTCAATAGATCAATTTTCAAAACTGATTCCCAGCCATGCTTTTTGATCGCTCATTGCCCGGTCAATACGTCCAATGGCAGTCTGAGAAATCGGCTCAGCCACCAGCATGTGCTTGTCATTTAAGGGGAAACGCGCCCCCTCGCCCGGAACATCCACAAGCCCCATCGCATGACTATAACTCCGGGAAACCATAATCGCAGCCGGAATCCCTTGGTGCTCCAAAATAATTGCCCACAACAGTGCCCGGCTGTCGCAATCACCCCGTCCCTCAAGTGCCGCAGTCACCACATTTACAAAATCACTGCCCTGTGGATCCCGTTCATACCGGAAGGTCTGCACCCAGTTAAGGACACGCTCCGCAGCACCCCGGGAGTTTCCGTCCGGCTGATAAAAAGTACGCTCCACAATAAAGGCGATACTGCTCAACCGCTCAAAAGAATCCCGGTAAATCATCCGGTAAAAACGAGTCCACGCTCTTTGCCACTCCGGCGAATCGAGATAGCGTAACATCACCGCGTGCTCCCGGTCAACTACAGCTTGCGCGGCACGTTCATCATTATCGTAGACAAGCGCGCCCCACTTTGTCCCAAACAACGGCTTTGAAACACGCCGGGTCTGAGGATAGTTCCATGCAGTGACGGGTCCCGGCGCCAACCGGTCGGCCGGAGTCGGGACAACCGAATCGAGTATCGAAAGGTACACAGGTTCCAGATCAGTCCGCCGGGCATCTCCATACGCAAGAACGAGAAGGAGTGCCGTTGTTCCATCCGGCGGATCGAGCGGTACACACAGTCCCCAGCCGGAAAAATTCTGAAAACGCAGATTAAAAATCGCAGTCCGTTTGCCTTGATAATTAAAAAAAGAACTCTGTCCCTGATTATTAAGCCGGCGCTGAATGTCGGCCGCAGTTGCATCAACTGTTTGAACATTGGTATAAATCATAAGCGTTAAACCAATTCCATCCGGCGATTCAAATTCAAAACTCTTGATTTGATCTCCGCCGACAAATTCAAACTCTTCCGGCGGATCGATCTGAAAACCCCATTGCCCGGATCCGAGTATCTCAGCATTCAAGCCGGAGCTTAACGCTACAATTATAAACAACGTACACAAAACGTGCTTACTCATAATTAAAGCATAGCACATAATTGAAAAAAAGAAAAGCTCTTCTCCTCTCTTTTCTCATGTATCATTTATTTTATTAGTGTCCGGCTGAGATACATTCCAAGTAAAACAAATATTATACATACAATATTATTTAATAATATATTTATTAAGGCATTTTTTATATTTCCATTCATCACGTACTGTACCGTCTCTAACGAATAGGTTGAAAATGTGGTATATCCTCCCAAAAATCCGGTAATAAAAAATAAACGCACTGTATCGGGTACTGCATGTAATTCAAATGTACTGAATAAAAACCCAATCAATAAAGCACCTATAATATTGACAAAGAGTGTCCCTGCCGGAAATGTTATGTGTACGATACTTTTGATACAGATGGTGGACACAGAGCGAAGCACTGCACCCAGTCCGCCTCCAATAAAAATAAATACATAATTCATAGTATGATTATATCTTGTTCCATTGAAAATATCTACAGTTGAATATTCGGCAGCGCCTGACGAGTCCTGCCGGATCTTTATAATGATCAGTTGTCATGCAACTTTTTCTAATGCTGCGTGTCTAAATATCCATAAGGGGTTACAATTATGGAAATATTGAGAAAAGTAGCTATTTTTGGGGATTCTATATTCAAAGGTATTCAATGGGATCCAGAGACAAAAAGATATAGTGTCAAGAATTGTATTGACTTTGGCAAAATGGGAACCAAACATTTACTTTCCATTGATAATTTTTCCATGTTCGGCTGTACCATAAATAAAGGCAATATGATGTTACAACGCCGCTTAGAAAAAAGGTCTTTTGATATTGTTGTGCTGGAATATGGCGGGAATGATTGTGATTTTAATTGGAAAGAAATTGCAGAAAAACCTTATGATAAACATATTCCACATACACCGCTTACGGCATTTATTGATACTTATGTAAAAATGATATATTTATTAAAAGAAAAATGTATTGAACCGATAATTGCAACATTGCCGCCGCTGGAACCTCAACGGTTTTTTGACTGGTTTTGTAAAGGTCTTAACAAAGATAATATATTAAAATGGTTAGGAACAGTTAATACTATTTACCGGTATCAGGAAAAATATTCTCATGCAATCGAACATATTGCACATAAAACAGATACATTCTTAATTGATATACGCGGTGCTTTTTTGAAACATTTTAGAATAGATGATTTATTATGTGAAGATGGTACCCACCCCAATTCAAAAGGACAAAAAATAATTACAGAAACTTTTTTGAATTTTTCAAGAAAAACAAGCTTTTCCCTATAATATCGTATGTACCCGGAAACCAGCTTGACGGTATATTTTTCCTCCTATATAATGGTATTAAATAGAATAAAGGGAAAACTATGCAGCCGATTGCTTTGTGTGCATCACATATCCGGGAAAATATTGAAAAGGTCTTTATCGGTAAAACGAGTACTGTTGATCTGTTGATGACGGCTTTTTTTGCCCGCGGCCATGTACTGCTGGAAGATGTGCCGGGAACCGGAAAAACAATACTTGCAAGAGCTTTTGCCGCGAGTGTAGGGCTGAGTTTTGCACGGATTCAAGGAACGCCGGATCTACTGCCGGCCGATATTCTTGGGGTTTCGGTGTGGCAAAATAAGGAAGAGCGTTTTGTGTACCGGCGGGGACCCATTGTCAATCAATTCGTGCTGGTAGATGAAATTAACCGAGCAACTCCCCGGACTCAATCCGCGCTTTTGGAGGCAATGGCCGAGGGGCAAATTTCGGTGGAGGGGAAACGGCTGATCCTGCCTTCTCCTTTTTTCGTGCTGGCAACAGAGAATAGCGTTGAATTTGAAGGAACTTTTCCTCTGCCAGAGGCGCAAAAGGACCGCTTTCTTCTGTCCCTTAACATCGGCTACCCGGATCCGGATTCAGAAGCCCGGATATTGGAGCAGCAGCGCCGAATTACTCACCCGGTAACAGATTTGAAACCGGTGGTGCAGGCTGCTGAAATTGCCCCGCTTCAGGAAGCCGTGACCCAGATCTACGTTGATCCGGCTGTCAGGAATTATCTTTTGGCATTGGTGAACGCAACCCGCACCGATTCAGCGCTTCGGGCCGGTATTTCACCACGGGGCAGCCTTGCATTATACCGGGCAGCGCAGGCTTATGCGGCTGTGCACAATCGGGACTTTGTACGGCCTGAAGATATTAAAGAAATTGCCCTGCCGGTATTCCGGCAACGGGTACTGCTTTCGCCGGAATCAATGATACGAAGCATCAACCCTGACCGGATTATTGAATCGATCCTTAATTCGGTTCCGATTCCGGATTACCAAGGACAAAAGCAATGAAAAAATGTTACTATGTGTTATGATGGTTAGGGTTTCACTAGCTATGACGTGTACAACTTCATTCTATGGACACAATCCGGGACGGTTATAGTAGCCGAGGTCCAGTACGATCCGGCCTATTCATCACTTGGCACTTTGAACCTAAGGTATTATGATGAATATAACATTGTGCATAATCAGGAGTATCCGGTTGCATTGAAATTGAATATCTTAATGGATCCGCGGATTGCAGAAATTAATAAAATTATCAGTATATACCGAAAATAATTTTATATGGGGGAAAAATGAAGTATATTGATCTTGACAAGACTGAATCGTACCGGAATTTATCCGGTCTGGCCGGTACAAAACGGACGCTTGCTGCGCTGCTTAATGTTGACCGGATAAAGAAGTACATGGCGCCGATGGGTGCCGGCTTGCAGTATTCATACTCGGCAAAACTCGTCGATGATCCAGTACTAGCTGCGTTACAAAAATTATCTGACGAACAGGAGCTCATTGAAAAATACCGGGCAATTCTTGACGGTGAAACGATGAACACGGGAGAAAACCGGAAAGTTCTGCACCATTTGACGCGGGGGCAGCTGGGGAAACCGGTCATCGAAAAGGGCCGGAACCTAGGCGAATTTTATGCAGAAGAATTAAACCGGTTCCAGGCATTTACGGACGCAGTTCATACCGGAACAATACATGGTTCGACCGGTAAAGCATTTAGTACTGTGGTTCAGATTGGAATCGGCGGCTCTGATCTGGGACCCCGTGCCTTGTACCTTGCGTTGGAACAGTGGGCTGTCCGGGCCGGAAAGAAAAAATTAAACGCAAAATTTATTTCCAATGTGGATCCGGACGATGCATCCGCGGCGATTTCCGGAATTAATATGGAAGAGTCGCTTTTTATTCTCGTTTCCAAAAGCGGCACCACGCAGGAAACTCTCTCCAACGAATTATTTGTTAAGGCAAAACTGCAAAAAGCCGGCTTGGATCCGCGGAAACATCTCGTTGCAGTCACGAGTGAAACGAGTCCCCTGGCGCATAATCCGGACTATCTCGATTCATTTTATATTGACGATTTTATCGGCGGACGCTATTCCTCAACTTCTGCTGTCGGCGGAGTGATTCTCTCGTTAGCCTTTGGTCCGGAAGCATTTAAAGAACTGCTTGCAGGCGCGCATGAAACGGATTCTCTGGCATTGAATCCGGAAATTGCTAAAAATGCCGCACTTCTCGATGCCCTGATTGGTGTGTGGGAACGGAATTTTCTCAATTTTCCCTACACAGCTGTTTTGCCCTATAGTCAAGCGCTATCTCGATTTCCGGCTCATTTGCAGCAGCTGGATATGGAGTCGAATGGAAAACGTGTCAACCGTTTTGGTGAGCCGGTTGCGTATTCCACTGGTCCGGTTGTGTTTGGCGAGCCCGGCACCAATGGACAGCATTCATTTTATCAGTTGCTCCACCAAGGCACGGAACCGGTGCCGCTTCAGTTTATCGCTTTTTTGGAAAGTCAACTGGGTGATGATGTTGAGGTTGATGGTTCCCTCAGCCAGACCAAACTCAAGGCAAATGTTGCCGCGCAGATTGTCGCTTTTGCCACGGGAAAATCGGATTCGAATCGTAACAAGGAATTTACCGGCGAGCGTCCTTCGAGCCTTATCCTTGGGAAACAGTTGAATCCGGCTGTCCTCGGCGCACTCCTCGCACATTTTGAAAACAAGGTGCTGTTTCAGGGACTCGTCTGGAATCTCAACAGTTTTGATCAGGAAGGAGTGCAACTGGGTAAGATTCTCACAAAACAGGTACTTTCCGGCAATTCCGGAAATCCGGTGCTGGATGCTTACAGCCAGCTTTTGGCAGTTAAATAAAACATCAACGCGGAACTGAAATCCGGTTCCGCAATTGTTTAAAACAGTTTTTTTAAGGCTATATTTATGGATAACATTTTTTTTATTGCAACTGGACTTGCGGCTCTTCTCTCAATTCCTATTTTTATTGTGGTAATGCACAAACTTTTTCCGCATACACTCATAGCTACTCTCAATGTACCAATTCTTATATATGCAGTATTTATCATTATTTTTAGTGTTTTTTTCGGAAAATTCGGTAAAACAATATGGCTTGTGTGGGCCGCTCCAGTTGATATTATTGCTACATTATTATTTGCCCGGTTTATAAATCGGTACATTGGTGTTCCAATAAAAGAAGCTGCAAGTTCAATTTCGCAACTTGCGGAAGGAAAAGGAGATCTACTTGTTCGCCTCCAGTCGCATGAACGTGATGAAGTCGGTATTTTAGGAAAAAATTTTAATATTTTTATGAATTATTTAAGCACTATGATCGTAAAAATACGAAAAGGTATGGAACATATCGTCCTCAATAGTACGGTGCTTCAAAAGAATATTGAATCTGTGGAAATGTCCGCAGAAAAAATTATTGCAAATGCGGATTCAGTCAAGAAAATCGTTGCTGAGCAAAATGAAAGTGTGAAGCAGATATCGACACGGCTTAATACTATTGCCCAAACCTTGAAAGTACAAGATGATACTATCACAAAACAGACGAATCTTATCACAAAAAGTGCTTCCGGTATAGAAAACATGGCCGGATATATCCAATCAGCAGCAGAAAATATCCGGCATACTGCAGGCGAATATGATACACTCAATACTAATATTAACAGCGGACAAACTGATCTTCAAAAATTAAAAGAAATGATGGATCTGCTTGAATCACAATCAACTGCTGTTTTTGAAGCCAATAAAGTAATCAATGTAATAGCGAGTCAAACAAATCTGTTGGCAATGAACGCCGCTATTGAGGCGGCTCACGCGGGAGATTCTGGAAGCGGTTTTGCAGTGGTGGCCGGTGAGATCCGGCAATTAGCAGAAAATTCAAGCCGGCAATCAAAAATTATCAATGAAAATATGAAACAATTAAAAAATTCCATTGATCTTGCGCTCAAAACTACGGAACATACTGGCTCTTCTTTTGAAAAAATCGTGGAATCAATGAGTATAGTAACAGCTGATGAACAGACTATGCTGCAAGAATTTAATGTTCAATCCGGTAATGCCGCTCAAACCATAAACGATATAGAAGCAATTAAAAAAATAGTACAGGAAATTCATAATAATTCCGGAAATATTCTCTCTGACAGCAATTCGATCCGGAGTGAAATGCAAAAATTGTCCTCACTCACTGATAAAGTAAAGACTGCAATTATGACTATTACAAAAGATGCCGGCGAGACTGATTCGCATGTGGAGCTGTCGATGAATATTCTGATAAAAGATATGGCCAGTATCGATGAAGTTAAAGATTTAATGGCAACTTTTAAAATTGACTAGCAGGTGTTATTAAACTTGTTAATTAATTATTAACGCTAACCTGTAGATCAAAACCAAGTCTTGTGTATACTGTGCCTTGGACCACTGTTCCCGGTACCAATGGATTATTGGAATGTATAACAGTGGCTCCATCGACTTCCGGCGCTTGAGCAAAAATACGGCCGAGGTAGAGTACTCGGCTGAGCGATTCTTCCACCAATACATCTATGGTGTGTCCTATAAAATGGTTTAAATGCTTTTCAGTAATGGGTACTTGGTGATTTTCGAGGATGCTCTGCCGCTCTGCTGCTACTCGTTTTGCTACTTGACGATTCATTTTATATGAAAGAGTTCCCTCTTCACGAGAATAACAAAAACAACCCATCCAATCCAATTCCGCGTTCTGTTGAAACCTGAGAAGTGACCGGAAATCAGCTTCTGTCTCTCCGGGAAAGCCAACTAAAAACGTAGAACGAATAATTGCATTCGGTAATGCACCGCGAATATCCTCTAAAAGTTTGAGATATGTATTCGCATTTCCATGGCGATTCATCTCATTAAGTATATTTCTGGCGCTATGTTGAAATGGAAGATCAAAATAAGGGACCAACCGGGGATCTTTTTGAAAGAGTTTAAGAATATTATAAGGGAAATGATCCGGATGAATATAAAGAAGCCGTATCCAAAATTTACGCTGTATTTTAAGCAATGTCATGAGTAACTGGTATAATTCTCCGCCCTCACGGTCCATTCCAAAAGATGCAACATCTTGACCGACAAGACAGATCTCATGAATTCCGCGATCAAGCAGTCCCAGACATTCTGCAACAATATCCGGAATGGTCCGGCTCTGCAATTCTCCTTTGATCAAAGGGATCGCACAAAATGTACACCAGTTGGAACAGCCTTCGCTAATTTTAACATAAGCAGATCCGGGAGGTGAAAGGAGAGGACGTTTTCCCTTTTCTCTACCGGAACTTGTACCAAGTACATTGATAACCCGCTCTAGCTCTTCAGTATTCAAAAGAAGATCTGCTTCCGGTAAAGACTTCTCAAGTCTTGTCCCATAACGCTGTGCTAAACAACCGGCTAAAATAATTTTCTTCCCTGGATATGCCTTCCGGTGGGAAAGTACTGCATTCAGAGATTCTTGTTTCGCCGCATTGATAAATGCACATGAGTTGACAATAATAACATCTGCACTATCCGGGGATTCTGCACGAATCCATCCTCCCTTTTCCAGGGAAGCCATCATCCGTTCAGCGTCAACTTGATTTTTAGAACAGCCAAATGGATCCAGGAAATACCGGTTATCGATTCCTGCGCTCCTCTATTGTTTTACATTCAACACACATGAGTGCGTAGGGAATTGCTTCCAACCGATCTTGAGGAATTCCTTTGCCGCATTGTATGCACAACCCATATCTACCCTGCTGGATCCGTGTCAGTGCAGAATCAATGAGTTTTAATCGTTTAACTTCCTGAGAACCAATGGCCTCAATCATTTTGCGATCTATATCATCAGATGCACTATCAGCTTGATCCTTCGGTTCTACAGCTTCGGCAATTTTTTTAAAATCCTCATTACTAACCACTAAACTTGAGATAATGTTTTTTCTGAGATCTTCTAACGATTGCCTCATTTCTTCAATAAAAATCTGATCCATAACCGGATTCTCCCGCAACATCCTATTCAAGTGCACTTTATGACATTGACCGTCACATCTTGATCTTGAATACTGAAACCGTATCTTTAATATGTGCAATACTTGCAACATTCTTTTGCAATTCATCCATCGATTTTCCCATTAGTATATCTGCGTTTTTTGCTTCCGAAGAAATGCTAACCGAGGATTTTTTGATATTATCTGTGAGTGATTTGAGCTTTTCCATTTCATTCCGGATATTTTTACTTTCCACTGTTATTTTTCCGGAATTAACCTGAACATCATGAGAAATATGCTTCATTGTTCCTAATTCGTTCATTACTTTCGACACAGTACTTGAGTCTTGACTCACTATGTTCAACATATCTCGTTCATTGGTAGCTACTGCGTTCATAGAATCAAAAACACTATCAAACGATAAACTAGTATGATCTGTGGTTTTAACAGCTTGTTCAATAGAATTTTTGAGCTGTTTCATATTTTCATTAATAATTTTGGACTGCTGACTCGAATTTTCAGCCAATTGCCGGATTTCATCTGCAACGACCGCAAAACCTGCGCCCAAGGATCCGGCATGAGCAGCTTCGATAGCCGCATTCATCGCAAGGAGGTTTGTTTGACTCGCTATCACATTGATTACTTTATTAGCCTCAAACACAATATTTGATTGATTATACAAAATCTGTACAGTTTCCTTGAGTTGCTGCAAATCAATCCGGCCGGTTCCCACATTGGTGTTCAGTTTGTCACAATTTGCCGTACTTTGTTGGAGATTGACTCCCAATGACTGGATAGTATGCATGACTTCTTCGATGCTGCTCGTGTTTTTTTCCATATTATCAGATTGTTTGTTGATTGTATCATTTTGAAGTTCAATTGTCTGGTTTATAGTATTGAGCCGTGCCAAGATCTGTTCCGCACTCGCATCCTGCGTGAAAATAGCATCCTTAATCGTTCCAGCTTCGGTAGATATACGTGAAACAGCGATGTGTGATGTTTCTATGGAATTATGGAGCTTCTGGGTACTGGTTTCGGCATCAGCGGAGTCAGTACGGATCCGGGTAATTATTGAACCTAGGGAAGCGAGAAAATTATTGAGATTCTTTCCAAGGCTTCCGATCTCGTTTTCATATTTATCATTCAACCGGATCGACAGATCTCCTTTTCCGGATGAAAGTTGCTCTGTTACTGTCACCACTTCTTCTACCGGATTGCGGATCCGGCTCGAAACATAAAATAAAAAAATGACTCCGGCTGCAATCGAGATGCCTTCAGCCCCGTAAACCCACAGAATGGTGCCATGCCGGACCGCAGCCATACAGATACTGGCAGTGAACAGGGAGAACACAAGAAAAGGTATGGAGAGAATAGATACAATACTCCGCCGGAATACAGTGTAAGTCAGACCCAAAAAAGAGACTGTACCAACAATTACAGTTACAGCGGCCGATATCAAAAGGGATATTTCACTCATAAAACCTAACCATTGACCTCTAGATTGTAAAAATATATCAAACAATATACCGGTATGTCAAGCTGGCGATTCCCATTTTTGAAATTGTATAGCATAATGCATCCATGATCGAGCTAGTTGTTTTTTTAGGGAATCCGGGTGAATCGTTTGCACAGAATCGGCACAATGCAGGCAGACTTGCAGCATCACAGTTCCCTCTTATTTCATGGCATAAAAAATATAAAGGGTTGTATGCTCTCGCACTCAATGAAATACATTTTCTCATGCCGGAAACATTTATGAATAATTCCGGAGAAAGTGTGCACGAAGCCTCCGCTTTTTTTAAGATTCCTTTGGAACGGATTTTGATTGTACATGATGAGTTAGATCTTCCCCTTGGAACAATGTCTCTCAAAAATGGCGGCGGACTCAATGGCCACAATGGCTTACGTTCCATTAATAAATGCTGTGGCGGCTCCGGTTTTTGGCGGCTCCGGATCGGAATCGGCCGTCCCGTTCATGGATCCGTGCACGACTGGGTACTCTCCGATTTTACATCCAGTGAATGGATTCTCCTTAAGCCAGTTCTCGAACAATGCACCAGAATTATTGTACAAATAACAGAACAGGAACCGGAAACGCTTCTTCCTGACTATGCAAAAAAATCAATAACGGCTAATTGAGAAGATTCTTGTCGCAATCTCTTTAGTCAGGTCAAAGTTTAAAATCTAATTAGGGTATGGGGATTGGGATTGGGCAGATCATATGTCGTAATCCTTTTAGTCAGGTCAAAATTTAAAATCTAATTAGGGTATGGGGTATAGGGATTGGGCAGATCATATATCGTAATCCTTTTAGTCAGGTCAAAGGTCAAAATCTAATTAGGGTATGGGGATTGGGCAGATCATATATCGTAATCCTTTTAGTCAGGTCAAAGTTTAAAATCTAATTAGGGTATAGGGATTGGGCAGATCATATATCGTAATCCTTTTAGTTAGGTCAAAGTTTAAAATTCACTATACCCTCAACCCTATACCCCATTATTACCTCGTCGTAATCCCTAAAGTAAAATCTATTTTTTTATATAATAATTGCATTTATTTTTTCTCCGGTAGTGTAGTAATGGAGTGCTGCCAGCCGTAAAAAGCCGTTTCACATAAAACATTCTTGCATAAGAGACGGCTATTTGATAGATTTATAGCAGATAATTCTAAAAATGAATAGGGGTGAATCTTTGACAAAAATAAGGACCGGAAAAAAATTGACCGCTGTATGTGTACTCAGTATTTCAGTATTTGCAGTGGTTGCAGGCAGCTTTATGCTGGGACTCTTTGAATATCCGGAATATAAAACCTACGATATCCGGGTTAGTACGCTGGCAAAATATCAACGCCCGTCTGATTCTATTATTTTAATTCTTCTCGATCAATCGAGTATTGATTGGGCACAAAAAGAACGCGGGTGGGCATGGCCATGGCCGCGGCGGGCCTATGCGGAGATCATTGATTATTTAAATATAAGCGGGGCGGCGTCCTTTGCATTAGACGTTCTTTTTTCTGAACCTTCGATTTATGATACAGTACGAGATGCAATTTTCTCTCGTCCGGAGGCTTCTTCTATCCAGAATATCCGCTCACATCCGGCTTTTAGTGATGACGAACGTTTTGCTCATACCGCTGCTGATTATGCTCATGTTGTTCAAGCAGTTTTTTTTAACAGGAAATCCGGAGGGGCAACTGCATGGCCAGATGATCTTAATGTGCCGGTTTTTAAACCTGATACGGCATTGCAAACGCTTAATATGCCGAATTATGAAAATGCCCAATTTCCTATAGAAATATTGAGCGCTTCGGCCGGGGCACTTGGTGTTGTCACCGTAACAGCAGATTCAGATGGAGTGTTCCGTCGTACTAATTTATTTACCCAATTTGACGGACGTTTGATTCCGGGACTCTCGGCGGCATCGCTTCTCGTTTCGGGAATGGATCCTGAACTCACGTTTAATGAAAAAAAACACTACATCGAGTGGGGAAAATATCATATCCCAGTTGATAAAACTGGTCAGACTTTACTCCGGTTTCGCGGTTCATTGGATCGTTATATTCCGTATACAGCAGCAGAAATATTGCAGAGTTCTGAACAATATTACGCAGGAAAAGAAATTCTTCTACCGCCGGAAAATTTTAAAGATGCGTATGTTTTTTTTGGATACTACGCACCGGGTTTGTTTGATATTTGTACAACACCGATTTCTTCAACCTATCCCGGAGTCGGAGTACATATCACGATGCTTGATAATCTCTTGAATCAAGATTTTATTACACAAGTTCCTATTTTTTTTGCACTACTTCTCTGTTTTGTCGTTATCGTAGCAATGAATGTTCTCGTGCTGTACTCCGGAAAAATTCCTGTTACGGTGACCGGTGCGGTGCTTTTACTTTCCGGAATCATTGTACTTGGTTTTGCTGCGTACCATATCAGTTGGTGGATTCCCATTGTAGCGCCGGTTATCGGTGTTATTTTCGCATTTTTATCTGCGACTCTTTATAATTATGCAACTGAAGGGAAACAAAAACGTTTTATTAAATCTGCATTTAGCCAGTATTTAAGTCCAACTGTTATTGAGCAACTCGTTGCAAATCCGGAACGTTTACAGCTTGGCGGCGAGCGCCGTGAAATTAGTATTTTCTTTTCAGATGTTCAAGGCTTTACCACGATTAGTGAAAAACTCGACCCAGCGCGGCTTACTGAACTTTTGAATTCATATCTTTCCTTTATGAGTGATATAATATTAGACTCCGGCGGAACAATTGATAAGTATGAAGGTGATGCGATCATTGCATTTTGGAACGCACCGGTCGGTTATCCGGATCATAGCGCACGGGCGATTAAAGCTTCGATTGCCTGCCAAACATTATTAGCGGAGCGGCAGGAATTTTTTGAAAAAGAGTATGGGTGCCGGCTTTTAACGCGGATCGGACTCAATACCGGGTATGCAGTTGTTGGAAACATGGGTTCAAGTAAACGCTTTGATTATACGATGTTAGGTGATTCGGTAAATCTTGCGGCGAGGCTCGAAGGACAAAATAAACAATTCGGCACTTATTTAATGTGCACTGAAGAAATGTTTGTACAAGCTCAAAAGTACGGAACATTTTTCGGACGGAGATTGGCAAAATTAGCTGTGGTCGGAAAAACAGAACCGGTAATAGTTTATGAACCAATGACAGAAGAAATATTCAATGAGAAACAAGCTGTTATTTCCCAGTTTGATGCAGCTTATGATCTCTTTTATCAGGGGAATTTCGAGCAAGCGTTTTTTATTTTTGAATCACTTAAACCGGTTGATCCGTCGAGCAAATTTTATATGGCACAATGCCGGTATTATCAAAATAATCCAAAGGAATGGAAAGGTTTTTGGCAAGCAACGGTTAAATAACCAGACTAAAAAATTATGAAAAATGAAATCATTGAAACTATCGCCAATAAATTGATAGCTATAGAACATGAACATGATGTTACAATATTATACGCAGTAGAATCCGGTTCAAGAGCATGGGGTTTTGAATCTACTGATAGTGATTATGATGTCCGGTTTATTTATGTTCATCAAAAGAATTGGTATTTAAATATACTCCCGAAACGAGATGTCATTGAATATCCTATAACCGATGAATTTGATTATTCCGGTTGGGATTTGCGGAAGGCATTATTCTTAATGAATAAATCGAATCCAGTATTATTTGAATGGTTAAAATCCCAGATTATTTATTACAAAGATACATATTTTTATACTATCATGGAAGCATTGTCGAAAGAATATTTTTCACCGCTTTCTTCAATTTATCATTATTTACACATGGCAAAAGGAAATTTTGGAGAGTTTTTACAAACAGATAAAGTAAAAGTGAAAAAATATTTTTATGTACTGCGTCCGGTGTTGGCTTGTTTATGGATAGAATCAAAGAATGAACCGCCTCCGCTGCCCTTTGAAACATTATTAACACAAGTTGATAATAAAGAATTATTACATAGAATCAATGAATTATTAATGAAGAAAAAATCTGGAGTAGAAATGGGAATGGAATCAAAAATAGAAATAATAAATCATTTTATAGAAAAAAACATAAAACACCTGGAAGAAAATATACATGGATTTAACCCCAGAAATAAGCCGAAACAAGGATTATTAGAAGACGGACTTGTAAAAATAATAGAACATAGTGAAAAAACTAACTTACTACAGAATAAAGATTTATATCTTCCGGAACAGTGATCTTCCGGTTCTGGGCGGAACCGGGTACCGTTGCAACAGGACCGATATAGTCTCCCCACACTTCTGCATCATCAGTGTAAGTGTTTTTATTGTCGCGCACTGCCATTTCGTGGGCATGGAGAATATCCGGAAATCTAAAACCTTGAGGAGTTTGCGCGAGCATAATCCGTGAACGCGTGAGATGCTGGAGAATAAAGCCGGAATCATCAAGTTCCTTGGGGCTATCACTGAGGGGAATCACCGGAATCGCAGCGTTGTACTGCATTGTTGCGTCCAAAACCCGGCCGATCAATGCGCTATCAACCCATGGACGCGCTCCGTCATGAATCAGTACATAACTCGGCGGATCATCGCTCAATGAGGAAAGTGCCCGGAACACGGATTCTTGACGGGTGGAACCGCCGGTGACAAGCTGGGGAAGCATGGATCCGGACGGATCAAGGGCACGCAGGGCATCAGCCTCGCCATGTTCTGGTACACTAATGACAATGCTCTGAATCCGGTTCGATTGCATAAATGCATGTACAGCGGCACCCAGAACACTCATCGGGCGATCCGGCATCGGGTGCCATTCTTTTTTTACACCATGCATACGGGACGAGGAACCGGCCGCACAGATGATTAGTGTTACCCTATTCTTGCTGCTCATCGATTTGAACAACTTGATCGGGTTGATCGGCTTGTGGAGTCAGCCGGGACCAAATCAACGCATTAATTTCCTCTTTTGGTTTTTGCAGTGAGGAGGCAACCTCGTCTTCGAGTAATTTAAACGCAGAATCGTAGAGTTTACGTTCTTGAATCGGCAAATCTTTCACCTGACTCCGGTGAAAAAGCGATCTGACGATCATGGCAATGTCAAGAATGCTTCCTTTTTTGAGGAGATCGTAATTCATCTGATAACGTAATTTCCAATCAGAAGGTATTGGATCGAATGCTTCGCCGATCAGCTGCAAAGCCTGTTCCGCATATTCCGGACTCACAATGGCGCGTATCCCCAGCTCAAGAGCTTTTGATATCGGCATCATGATTGTCATGTCAGTTACTTCTAGGTAAATAACATAGTAGGGAATTTTTTCCAATTTAAATTGTTTTTCCACGATATTTTGAATTATCCCGACTCCCTGACTGGGATACACGATTTTTTGACCAATACAAAACTCGGCGGCAATTCCGCTCGTCTCGGCTTGACTATCCATAATCCGGAATTATATCATAAAAAAACACTTTTTGCTAGACGACTGATTATGTACCATGTGGCACGGCACTCTGAATCCGGATGTGCTGATGAGTTGTGGAGCTACCACCGGAAGCAGGGCGAGGTCTGTCCCTCTTCGTGTGACATTCGTGGTATGCATCTTCATTTAGTATCACACTGTTTGAGAAAAACAGATCGAGGTCTGACCCCGAATATATCGTTACAATGTAAAGAAATACGGAGGTCTGTCCCCACAGTCGGCTGATTGAAACGAAAACCCGGTATTGTATAGTCATTTTATTCGTGGATATTTGTGACATTCGTGACACGCCTCTTCATTTAGTATCACACTGTTTGAGAAAACAGATCGAGGTCTGACCCCGAATATATCGTTACGATGTAAAGAAATATGGAGGTCTGTCCCCACAGTCGGCTGATTGAAACGAAAACCCGGTATTGTATAGTCATTTTATTCGTGGATATTTGTGACATTCGTGGCATACATCTTCATTTAGTATCACACTGTTTGAGAAAAACAGATCGAGGTCTGACCCCGAATATATCGTTACAATGTAAAAAAATACGGAGGTCTGTCCCCACAGTCGGCTGATTGAAACGAAAACCCGGCATTGTATAGTCATTTTATTCGTGGATATTTGTGACATTCGTGGCATACCTCTTCATTTAGTATCATACTGTTTGAGAAAAACAGATCGAGGTCTGACCCCGAATATATCGTTACAATGTAAAGAAATACGGAGGTCTGTCCCTACAGTCGGCTGATTGAAACGAAAATCCGGCATTGTATAGTCATTTTATTCGTGGATATTTGTGACATTCGTGGTATGCATCTTCATTTAGTATCATACTGTTTGAGAAAAACAGATCGAGGTCTGACCCCAAATATATCGTTACAATGTAAAGAAATACGGAGGTCTGTCCCCACAATCGGCTGGTTGAAACGAAAACCCGGCATTGTATAGTCATTTTATTCGTGGATATTTGTGACATTCGTGACACACCTCTTCATTTAGTATCACACTGTTTGAGAAAAACAGATCGAGGTCTGACCCCGAATATATCGTTACGATGTAAAGAAATATGGAGGTCTGTCCCCACAGTCGGCTGATTGAAACGAAAATCCGGTATTGTATAGTCATTTTATTCGTGGATATTTGTGACATTCGTGGACCGTGAAAAGTTTACGACATTTTTTATGGTGCGATAACTGTGTTTTTTCTCCGCTACGGCGCAGCGTAAACTATATGTTATGCGAAATGCCCCATGTTACCATATTTTATTTACTAAAGTTAAAAATTTTTATAATTTCACTGCGATCCTTGCGTCTATTTAACAATCTAACCATTTCATTATTAAAATTATTATTTATATTTATGGTAATATGATTTTCTTTTAGAATATTTAAAAAATGTATTATTTCACCATTCTTCGGCGCACCAAATCTACCGCCTCTCCAAACATCAATTTTTGTATTAATTGTTTTTATATCCATTACTGGGCTAAAATAATATGATTTATGTCTTGTTGAGTTTCTTTTTCTAGCAGCATATATTTCTACTGATTGTATTTTATTAAAGTTTATATTCATTTCTTTAATGGATAATAATCTGTTATAATATATATCCGTATCGTCAATTCTAATATAATGCATTATATTCATTGCCACTAATAACAATAATATAAAAAATGGTAATACTATTTTTTTTACTCGTTTAGTAATATCTGGGTAAAATTTTTTAATTTCAATAATTAAGGATATAATATTGCTTAAAATGTAAAATATCAATATAGCAAATATTGTAAAAGAATAGTCTAATCCTAATGATGTTATTAGAATACTATTTTTAAAAAGTATTTCCCTTTGCGTAAATATTATAAATGTACATAAATTATAAGACAAAAATATTGACAAAAACGTTATTGGTATAATAAGTATTGTCCGTATTAATTCGTTTTTTGTTCCACGTTCCATATCAATTCCAGTATATTATATTTTTATTATTTTGTCAACAAATTTCATGGAGCATTTCGCATAACGTTTTAACTGTTTGAGAAAAGAGATTTTTTATAAAAGCCGGAGTACTAACCAGATAAATGCGATATTTACTATGATTCCCGCGGCAAAAAGAATCCATGCGGCTACTTCCAGCCACAATGCCCACCAGTCATAACGTTTGGACATTAGCTCCGGATTTCCCGGTAATGCACCATAAGGTGCGGAACAATCGCTCGGTTCTGCCGGATACGGTCCGCCGGAATCAACTCCGACAATATACCATTCCGGTACATTACGAGTCGAAATGATAGGAATGAAAAGCGGTACCGAATCCGGACATGTTTTACTGCGGATCATGCAGTAGGGTTCTCCGTTGGGAAGCCGGTTGTTTAGGGTGTATTTAAGGGGAAGCCGAATCATGTCACGGTACGACCGGAAGATCCGGGATCGCCGCCACATCCACCGGTACAAAATTGTTGACAGAATTCCGGGAGGAATAAAGGGGATGAGCGGAGCCCACATGGCGATAAAAGCTGTGATCGATGTCAGCCGGAACGCGGGCCGGCGGATAAAGAAGAGCGCGATGATCAACTGGGTAAATGCCCCGCAGACAACTGCGTACGGTGTAATTGTATTCCAATATTCAGTTTTGTAACGCCCGGATTGAATCACCTGGGGCGTAAGTTCCCGGTCATTTCCCTCGTAAAAAATGATGATGAGGGGCTGTTCCTCGGTGGCTGCAAAGATGCGTTGTCCTTTTTGTTCTTGAAGTTGACCGCCGACAAAGACTTTTGCCCCTTGAGTGAGCATGGAAATGTGATCCCATCGGATCCGCTGCGGGGGCTCTCCAGCCGACTGCGGAAAAAGATAAATACTTGCGTTGTCAAGAGAAATCGGTATGGTGAGCGTTTTGCTCCGGATCCACAGTATCCGGGTATCCGTCACCGATTCAAAACCGCCGGTGAACCGGTACACCGATCCGGGTGGATTTTGGAAATTCCGGTATTCGAGAAAGGGGTAGAGACGGAGATCGTCAAAATGCTGCCGGAATATTTTCCACTGGCGCCGGCGTGCGAGCATACCTGCAAGGGGAAGGATTCCGTAGAAAAAGGCCGCACATGCCACAATGAGCACAAGATCCGTGAGGTGCATCTACCACCAGATCGGCGCACGGTCACGGGTGAGTGATTCCGAAATATTATAACAAAAATCTCCCAATTTTTCGATACTCCGGACCAGATCGATGAAAAGAAGTTCCGTCTTGACATCTTTCCCGGCTTCGATCCGTTTCCGGCCCATTTTCCGGAGACTGTCCCGGAAACTGACGATCTGTTCTTCCATCATATGGGCTTTCCCGGATTGCTCCTCGGTGAGGGGTTTCCCCAAATGTTCCTGCACAAAACTTAAAAAATGTTCAACAAGACTCATGTACGGTTGTAGTGCATCCATTTCTTTAAGACTAAAGATCAAATTTTTCTTCGCGCTCCGTTCCAGTAAATGACAGATTCCCAGACAATCGTCAGTCATTTCCTCCAAATCAGCTACAATCCGGAGCAGATGTGTCACTCGATCATCAAAATGGGGACTAAGCTGCTGGTGCCGGGTACATTCTATCAAAAACCGGGTCAATTCATCGCGAATATCATCGGCATGAGCTTCTTTTTGCGCCATTTTTTCTATTATCCGGTCCACAAAGGCTATCTTGTCAGTGGCATCCGGCAGCGCATAGATAGCGTCCCGGACCTCCGCGTACATTATTGCAGTGAAGCCGGCCATATCCCGGATTTCCTTTTCTGCCCGGACCACATTCCATTCCGGTGTATCATTAATCGTGCCGGATTTATACTCCAGTTTGTAAGGCGCTTCTTCACCGGCCGGCAATTCGGCTGATTTATCCTTGATCAAAAAACTTACGAGCTGGGCAAAGGGGTTGACGAATGGGAAGAAAAAAAGGGTGTTTGTAACGTTAAAAACAGTGTGGAGCATCGCCAGGTGAGCGGTGATTCCGTCTCCATCAAGAGGACCGGGCGTAACCAGATCAACCAGGGAAATGAGGGGCCGGAAGAAGATCAATGCCCACACCGTTCCGATCACATTAAAAAGTATATGCACGAGCGCGGCGCGTTTTGCGGCTGTGTTTACACCGATGGCTGCGAGCGCTGCGTCAATGGTCGTTCCAATATTTGCACCGAGAATCATCGCGGCCGCAATATCAAACTGAATAACGCCGTTCCGGGCCATAGCCATGGCAATCGCTGTTGTTGCGGCAGATGAGTGCGCGATCAATGTGACCAGGAGTCCGAGTCCGGTTCCGATCAAAACTGAAAGGAAACCCATGCCGGAAATAGATTCAATCCAGGGAAAAGCGTCCGGATCAATGGTCGGTACAGAATTGGTTAAAAAATCGAGTCCCAAAAAGACAAAACCGAAACCCAGGAGTACTTCTCCAAAGTTCCGGTATTTCCATTTGGTCATGTAGAGGATCATGCCGATGCCGATGGCCGGCAGGGCGAGCGCGGCCGGACTCACTGCAAATCCCATCCATGAAACGATCCACGCCGTGATCGTGGTGCCGATATTCGCCCCCATGATGACACCGATGGATTGAGTCAGAGTCAAAAGTCCGGCGCTCACAAAAGACACAACCATAACAGTCGTTGCAGATGAGGATTGGATGATCGCGGTTACAATCATGCCAGTCAGTACACCCGTGAGACGGTTTCCCGTCATAAGCCGGAGTACCTTCTGCATACGGTCGCCAGCGGTCTGCTGAATGCCGCCGCTCAATATCGTCATTCCATAAAGAAATAACCCGATACTTCCAAGTATACGGAAGGCCATGCTGGCATATACCATCGTTCAAATCCTCGGTAGGGCTTAAGCTGCATTACTTGAACAAAGCTATCATAGCAACCGCAGAGCTAATGGACAAGAGATCAAATAAAATAAATGGACATGAAATTAAGAAAAAAAAGGAAAGAGGAAAAAAATTTCACTCCTTCCTTATGTTAAAGTGTTAATGAATCCGCCGGTACATCATGCGACATAGCCCGCGAGAATCCGTTGACGAGATGGGTGCTGAAGGCGTTTAATAGCTTTTTTTTCGATCTGCCGAATCCGCTCTTTTGTTAAATGGAATCGGTCGCCGATTTCTTTTAAAGAGAGCCGTGCCCGGTCGTCTAACCCGAACCGGTACCGGATAATTTCGGCCTCTTTTTGGTTAAGAGTCGCAAGCACTGAATCAATATCTTCCCGGAGCGCGTTTTGTACCGCGTAGTCATCCGGTAACTGGTAATGATCATCCGGAATAAAATCGCTGATTGAAGAATCCCCATCCATATAATAGGAATTTTCTAATGACACTAAATCCCGGCTGATATTGACAATCTCGTTCACATGATTCTCGTCCATGCCAAGCAGGTGAGCGATTTCGTTGACCTCTGCTTCCTCATTCCGGCTGTCCTGTACCACTTTCCGCGCCCGCTCGATCTGTATGAGTTCATTGGCTCGATTCAGGGGAAGCCGGATCATCCGGGATTTTTCGCAGAGCGCCTTGAGAATGGCCTGCCGGATCCACCACACCGCATAAGAAATAAAATGATAGCCCTTATCGACATCATAGCGTTCAACCGCATTGAGTAATCCAATATTGCCTTCGCTGATGAGATCCGCCAGCGGCAAACCTTGACCTTGGTATTTTTTTGCCACATTGACCACAAAACGCAGATTTGCATTCACGAGTTTTTCCACTGCTGCCCGGTCGCCGGCCGCAGCCGCGCGCGCTACTTCGTCCTCTTCTTCCCTCGTCAAGAGCGGAATCCGGTTTATCTCATGGAGATATTGGGAGAGGATATTTTCATCTGAACCGGTAGGTGGTTTTGTTGCTTTTGCTCCGATCATGCTAACTCCTTGATTCTTAATGGAGCAAAAACTATGCCATACTACCGGAATTTTTTGAAAAACCGGGAGAGGGATCGAGGTCTGTCCCCAGATCCCCCCTTTGACTTTTTCTTAGAAATGTAGGTACTCTTTACAAAGATGCACACTACAGCTCGGCCCGTTAAACGAAAATATATTGTATTTATCATAGCGCTGATTGCAGTCGTTGGTGCGGTGGTGCTTATGGTACGGACAATGAAGAGGCGGGTGAATTATACCCAAGAAGAATTGCAAAGTCTGTGGGACAACGCATCATACTATGATGTTTTTACAAAAAGCGGTATCTTATTGGAGACCTATCCGCTTGATCCGTATTTACTAACACTTCGCGGTTTTTCGGCTTACCAACTCGCTATAGCTCAGATTAACAGTTCTGATATGCTCACATTCATTGACAGCAGTATATGGTCGCTCCGGAAAGCGCTTCTCATAAAAAATGATAACGCGGCTGAGTATGTTTTGGGAAAAGCTTATTACTACAAAGGCCAGAGTTTTGCGGATCTTGCCGTGAAATTTCTGGAACAAGCCTCGTCCGGCGGTTCTAATGCGCCGGATATTCCGGAATTCCTTGGAATTTTGTACGCTCAGTTGCGGGATTTTAAAAAAAGTACGGCGGCATTTTCACAATCACTTAATATAACAAGAAATGCTGAATATTCTTCGGATCGTGTGTTACTTTCTATTGCCCGGTCATATCTTGAATTAGAAGAGTGGGATTCTGCACAGAATTATTTGAACCGGTGTATTGACATATCAAAAGATTCAAATGCGATCTCGCGGGCCCATTTCTTGTTAGGAACTATTTTTGAAAAAACGGGAGACGCAGCACGCGCATCCGGACATTTTTTAGCAGCTATTGAAATCGGCGGAGAGAACGCGGATGCCCACTATCATCTCGGTGAAGTGTATGCAGCGCAAGATATTGCTAAAGCTCGTGCTGAATGGCGCCGGGCATTGCAAATCGATCCGGGTCATCAGCAAGCACGGGAACGTATTAATTAAATTCCCGAAACCGTGGAGGAAGTCATGTTTGAAGCCCCTGAAATTGGTATTGATTTAGGGACATGCAATACCCTTATTTATATAATGGGAAAAGGGATCGTACTCAATGAGCCCTCTGTTGTGGCCGTTGAACGAGGCACTAAAAAAGTTATTGCGATAGGATCTGATGCGAAGCAGATGCTCTGGAAAACTCCGGCAAATATCACTGCGATCAAGCCAATGCGTGATGGTGTGATCGCGGATCTTGATCTCACAGAAAAAATGATCCGGTATTTTATTGCCCGTTCTATGCCCCGTTCCCTTTTGAAGCCCCGGATGGTGATAGGAATTCCTTCGTGCATCACCGAAGTTGAGCGCCGGGCAGTTGAGGAAAGTGCGTACAAGGCCGGCGCCCGCGAAGTCATCGTCATTGAGGAAAGTCTTGCAGCGGCAATCGGTGCGGATATTGCGATTTTTGAACCGGCCGGCCACATGATCTGCGACATCGGGGGCGGTACCACAGAAATTTCTGTCATTTCACTCGGTGGAATGGTGGTGACGAATGCAATCCGGCTCGGTGGAGACGAATTCGACCAGTCGATCATCAACCATATTCGGAGCACTCACAATATTAAAATCGGTGAACTCACTGCTGAACAGTTAAAAATGGAAATCGGCAATGCGGCTCCGGATAAAACAATTGAAAAAATTGAAATTAAAGGAGCTGACGCTATAACCGGATTGCCCAAACGTCTCGAAATTGATTCAGTCGAAATCCGGGAATCTATCAAGGATCCGATCATTCAAATCATTGACGAGATTAAAAAAACACTCGGGGAAACTCCTTCAGAATTGGCTGCGGATGTGGTGGAGCGGGGGATTGTGATGACCGGCGGCGGCTCTCTTCTCAAGGGTTTGCCGAAATTGATCTCAAAGGAAACCGGAGTTCCGGTCTTTCTTGCGGAAAATCCCTTGGATTGTGTGGCGCTTGGAGCCGGAAAATACCTTGAATATTCCCGGAAATTCGATCAAGCCAAGATTCGTTATGATCCTATCAATAGGTAAATCATGGCTCCGAGGAGTAGACAGAAGCCGAAAAAACGTTTGATTGCTTCATTTTCGGTGTTTTTTGGTCTGGTGACTGTATCAGTTCTCCTGCTTTTTTTATCGACTAATATCTTTAATTTTAAAGACGGAGGTCTGTCCTTTTTTTTGGGCATCCGGAATGCCGTGTACGCAGTTACCTCGTTTACCACCCAGACGGTGTTGTCAGTACAAGAACTAAGCACATTGCGGAAGGAGTACTCGGAACTGACGGACCGAATCACCCGCTATGAAGACCTTGAGCGGACCACAACCGAGATTCGCCAAGAAAATATCCGGCTCCGGGAACAACTCGGATTTTCATCAACATTAAATGTGAATCATATTGCCGCAGAAATTACGGGCCGGGATCCTCAAACTGTTTTTTCAGCATTTTCAATCAACAAAGGAAGTGACTCCGGTGTTAGCGTTGATATGCCGGTCATTGCGTTTCAAAACGGCGTACAGGGACTCGTTGGTAAAATTATCCACGCCGGGCGCCGTGAAAGTCTTGTAATGCCGGTCTATGACATCAATTTTTTTGCCGCGGCACGGTGTTCAGAATCACGCTACGAAGGCATCGTTAATGGTCCCGGAGAGCTTGGGCAACCGCTCCGGATGCAATTTGTCCGGAGAATGTTTCGTGACGAAATAAAACCAGATGACACCATCATTACCAGCGGAATGGGCGGAGTCTATCCGGCCGGCATCACCATAGGAAAAGTTTCAGAAATTCTGTACCGGGATTACGAGAGTTCCATGGAATTAGAGCTTAAAAGCAGTATTGATTTTACCCGGCTTGAATATGTTTTTGTGATCGATTTCAGCGCTGAACCGGAGCAGAGTGATGGCTAAAAATGTATTTTCCGCTGTACTGTTTGCCTTTGCCGGCGCACTGATTCAGTCAACAATTCTATTCCGGATCACACCTTACAATGCAGTCCCTGATCTTGTACTCATCGTCATAGTATTTAGCGCCTTTTACAACGGCAGTCTGACAGGACAGTTGACCGGATTTTTTTCCGGAATATTACTCGATCTCCTATCTGCTTCCCCCCTCGGACTCAATGCGCTCGTTTTCGTTATAATCGGCGCGCTTGTGGGACTTTTACATGAAGCATTAAGCATCAACAACCTCTTTTTCGGGGCATTAATCTGTACAACCGCCACACTATTTAAAGTGATTTTTTACATCGGTCTCCACCAAATATTCACTCAATCCATTCCAGCTTATATATTTGGAGATCCTACTTTTTTTACAGAACTCATCAGTAACACTATTTTGGCGCCGGTTGTATTTTTTCTATTAAAAAAATTTAAATCTATTTTAATCGATCAAACAACTGAACGACTCTAACAGGTTTAATAATTGTGTCATTATGATACATAAATTTTCCGATTCCCCAGAGTAGAGTCAAAAAATACCAGTTTCTGTCCACACTATAGCTGAAATACTTGAAACATGCCCCACATTTCAATATAAAAATGGAAATTTTAGCTCCTTTTACGAAAGGGCAGAGGATTCGGTTAAAGTGTAGGCTATTGTGCTAATAGGAAACAGTCTGTAGGTGCTTCTGGCAAAAAATAAGACAGATTTGTATTGCACAGCAGCTATTATCGATCCATAATTTGGTATGGGTATATTTGAATATATTGACGGTTCTGCTGCATGTGCAGTTGAATTGGAAACAGAATTGACCAAACGTCCTGCTATTTCGCCGGATTCAAATGGTGAAGGTGAACTCGACAAGTGTATTTTTCTGGAACAATGGCTCCGGGATCAAGGTTTTCATGATTTGGAACGCTTTGATGCGCCGGATCTACGGGCAAAATGCGGCATCCGACCAAGTCTCATGCTGACGCTGCCGGGTCCGGAGGGTCCAGATCGCTTATGGATCATAAGCCACCTCGATGTTGTGCCGCCGGGTGAGCTGCGTTTATGGAAAAGCGATCCCTGGCAGGTGATCCAAAAAAATGGGGTGCTTACCGGACGCGGTGTTGAGGACAACCAACAGGGACTCACTGCTTCGGTGCTTGCAGCGCTCTCATTACTCAAAAATAATGTGGCGCCGGCACGGACCGTTAAACTGCTTTTTGCAGCGGATGAGGAAAATGGGAGCGAGTACGGTATCGATTGGATACTGGAAAACCGGGATATTTTCCGCAAAGGTGATATGATTCTGGTTCCTGACGGTGGGGATTCAAAAGGAGAAACCATTGAAATCGCTGAGAAAAATATACTGTGGATAGAGTTCCTGACAACCGGCCTGCAATCCCACGGATCCCGGCCCGATCAAGGCATCAACGCACACCTTGCCGGAGCGGACCTCCTCCTCCGGCTCCACAATGAACTGACGCGTGCATTTCCGGATCACGACCCGCTTTTTGAGCCGGATCGTTCCACTTTTGAACCGACCAAAAAAAATGCTAATGTCCCGAATGTCAACACGATTCCGGGCGAGGATTCGTTTTGTTATGATATGCGGATTCTCCCCAAGTACCCCATTGCACAGGTCATGACAGAGATCGAGCGCATCAAGTCTGAAGTAGCTTCGCAGTACCATGTAACGATTTCGCACTTCATTCACCAGAGCAAAGAGTCGCGTTCGACTCCGCCGGATGCACCTATTGTCCGGCTCCTCTCGCAGGCAATCCGGGATGTGTACCGTCTTGAGCCCCGGTGCATCGGTATTGGGGGCGGCACAGTCGGGGCGTCCTTCCGGAATGCGGGTATAGATGCCGCGGTGTGGTCGCGGATTGACGATGTAGCGCACCAGCCAAACGAGTATGCCAAAATCGAAAATATTTTGGGCGATGCAAAAGTAATGGCGCGGCTAATGCTATAATTAATTCCGGAATCATGAGGGGGTGTACTCCCCCTGCCTCTATCTCGACAGGCTCGATACCCGGGCATCGAGCCTGTCGAGATGCCGGCACCCCCCTCTGAGGTTGAAAGTCAGGGGAGGTCCACGAATACAATAAATATTCATTCGTGCATATTCATGGCCAGCGGAGTACCGAGAGTGTTACAGCAGTTTTAACCCCATTTCTTGTACGAATCTTCTGGAATCGATTATGTGGTTATTTTCTTCAGGATCTATATTCTCATAACTATGGTAAAGTTTTTTCAGTACTGTTATTTTTTCCCTTGCATCTCCCGCCCATGGCGAACCGGGGTATTCCGCTTTTTCCATACTTTTAAAATAAAATATTTGAGATATTTTGTAAATATTTTTTCAGATTTCTAATGGCCGGCAATGCGGCAATGCGGCAGGCAGATCGAGGTCTGACCCCAAGTATTTCATTATGTTGTAAAGAAATACAGAGGTCTGTCCCCAAAATTCGATTTTTCATTGATACCATTTCCGGTATACCTCAAAGTACGATTCGGGTTTTTCCGGATCCAGAGGATTCTTTGCGAGTACTTTGATGCGTTCCAAAGAACCAGATTGTGATTGCCGGTAGTGTTTTTCCTCCAGCGCTGGAACCAACTGATCCGGCGTATACATAAATCCCCACAACGCCGATGCAAGCGAATGTTTTTTCTTTCCGGCCGGAATCACGAATGACAGGGCTTCTCCGACACTCAATCCCTCCGGCAAGGCATTGTTCAGGCGTTCAACAAAGGTTTCCGGGTCAAAGGGTTCGGTCATATCAACCGCGGCAATTTCTGCATCGGCCTGAATACCCAGAGAAAGCGGCGCAGCGATCTCAAGCCGGGGCAATGGGTTAAATCCCTGTGAAAAGAAAACCGGAATCCGGGCGCGGGTAAAAGCAGATGGAAAAATTTCAATAAGCGACAGGTGCGAATGAAAAATTGCGCTCCCTTTTTTTGAAAAAGAAAAGAGAATTCGGAATGTATCCTCCGATGTTAGAATAACATGTACAGGTATTTTCGGTTTTTCCACAGTTGTATTCTTGATAATCTTCTGGTCATTTTTACAGATTCCGCATGGATGCTGACATTTTTCGCTACAAACCGGCGTAAGCGTACAGGATTCGGCTTGCTCTAATTCATTCCGGAAATAACCGGGGATGATGCCGGATTCAACATCCAGCCACGGGGTTTGCGTTCCCTGCAAAATTGCTGTCACCTGTTCTCTATGCTGTACAAGCAGATCCCGCCACAGATCCTTTTTGATAAATTCGGTCCATGCATCGAGACGGCAGCCCTGCCGGTAAGCTTCTTCAATAAGATCCCCGATTTCCGGCCCGCCTCGTGAAAAAATTCCCTCGAGAATCGACAAAAAAGGATCCTGCACACTCACTTTATGGCCGGACATTTTTAGCCGGGATCGGAGAAAATCCAACTTTTTCCGAGACTCTTCTTCACTCATCTGCGGTACATTTTGGAACGGTGTGTGTGGCTTCGGCACAAAAGTTCCGACATTTATGTTAAAATGAAGCCGTGTTTTCCGGGAAAGTTCCTCAATGAAGGTTACAATCTGCACTTCTTCATCCGGAGCCGCCCCCGGCAACCCGATCATGAAATAAAATTTCATTCCATGCCAGCCGCGGTTCCGTGCCTCTTTCATAATGGAAAGCAGAGAATCCCGTGAAACTTCCTTGTTAAGACTCTGTTGCAACACAGGATCCGGCGTTTCAACTGCAAACGTGAGTCCGGATTTCCGAATCCGGGAAATCTTCTCTAAAAGGTTGAGGGAAAAGGTTGAAACTTTGAGACTCGGCAGTTGAAAAGAGACATGATCCGGCGAAAAATGTGCATGGAGATCGTCAACCAGCTCATCAAGATGACAGTAATCACCGCTCGACAGAGATGAAAGACTGATGTCCCGGTAGCCTCCCTGGTAGACAAACGCAGCAACCTCTTCCCGAATGTGCGCTGCATCTTTTTGCCGGCTCGGACGATACCAATAACCGGCATGGCAAAATCTACACCCGTTTGGGCAGCCTCGCATAATTTCCACCGAACCGTGGGGGTGGACGATTTTCATGTTTGGAACCGGAAAAACAGCCGCTGATGCCTCGCGAGTGGAAAATCCGGTGTCAACTGCCCGGATTACCCCCTTTTTTTTCGGGATCCATACCGAAGGATGCCCGGTTATGCTGGAGAGTATCTCATTCCGGCCGGCCCCTTTTTTTTTCAAAAGCACGATCTGTTCCATTAATTCAAAAAAACCGGCTTCTGCTTCACCAATCCAGAATGCATCTGCAAACCGGCCGTAGGGAAGCGGGTTGGAAACGCAGGGACCGCCCATGATGATTATTGGATCATCTTTTTTCCTATTAACGGAATAGAAGGGAATCCCGGAGAGATCGAGCAGATTCAGCACACCGGTTATGCCTAATTCATAGCCAAACGTGACGAGGAGGAGATCAAGGTCTCCAAGGGGAATTCCGGTGTCAAGTCCATACAGGGGAATATGATGATCGTGGAGAACTTGTTCAAAATCAGGTGCCGGTACAAAAACCCGGTTACAGGAGATTCCTTGAATCCGGTTGAGCCGGTTGTACAAAATTTTGAGAGCTTGATTGCTCATGCCAATTTCGTAGAGATCCGGAAAGGCAATAGCGGTTTGGAGCAACGCAT
>BOBG01000011.1 GCA_026002265.1 Spirochaetia bacterium | reverse complement strand
GAATTGCAAGAATATACATGAAGGGGTTTGGGGTTTGGGCGCTGTCATAATGAAAAAAGAATATGATCCACGAATGTACATGAAGGGGTTTGGGCGCTGTCATAATGAAGAAAGAATATGATCCACGAATGTACATGAAGGGGTTTGGGCGCTGTCATAATGAAGAAAGAATATGATCCACGAATGTACACGAATAAGAAAATGAATTAGTGAATATTCGTGTGTATTCGTGGACAGCTTCCGGTGTTCCCTTCGACAGGCTCAGGGAACGCCTTCGACAGGTCAGGGAACGCTCTCAATTACGAGGGGGGTGCCTCTATCACGACAGGCTCGATGACCGGTTATCGAGCCTGTCGTGATAGAGGCAGGGGGAAGACACCCCCTCAAATCCTAACGGATTTTACTAGAGTAACCTCCCTTTGCAACCGGAAAGAGTAGGTTGAGAATAATTCCCACAACTGTCGCTAGTGCAACACCGGCCAGCTCAAAGCGTACGTCAGAACTTAAATTAAATGCGAGTCGGCCACCGCCGATTCCAATCACAAAAATGACCGAGGAAATGGTCAGATTACGCTTATCTTTATAATCAACGCCGCTTTCAACAATGGTCCGCAGCCCGGAACTTGCGATAATTCCGAATAAAAGCATGGAAATGCCGCCCATAACCGGCGAGGGAATTGTCTGAATCAGCGCACCGAATTTCCTAAAAAAAGAAAGGGTCACAGCAACTACCGCTGCTCCGCCGATTACCCAGACGGAATAGACTTTGGTGATTGCCATGACCCCGATATTTTCACCGTAAGTCGTGTTCGGCGGTCCTCCCCACAGGGCAGCCCACGCGGTTGCAAGTCCATCACCGGCAAGAGTCCGGTGCAGACCCGGCTTTTTGTAAAAATCCTGCCCAACCACTTTGCTCGTGACGAGTGTGTCGCCAAGATGCTCGCAAATCGTTGCAAGGGAAACGATAATAAAAGTCAGCATTGCTACGCCGTTGAATCTTGGAACAGCAAAATGCGGAAGTCCAAACCACGGCGTCTTAGAAACAATGTCAAAATCAATAATATGATACGCCGGAAAAAATGATCCCATAATTAACGTAAAAAGATAGCCGGAAATTAATCCAAATAAAATTGGAATCGTACTAAAAAAACCTTTAAGAAAAATATTTGCCGCTACAGTCACTGCAAGTGTAAACAGTGCAATGGAAAACATCGGCAGGCTATAATTTCCATTTCCATCATTCATCGCCATGTTAATGGCAGTCGGCGCTAAATTCAAACCAATGACCACAATCACTGAACCGATAACAACCGGCGGCAGCGCACGGTCCAGCCATGCAGTTCCGGCCACTTTAATTATAGCACCCACAATACAGTAAAAAATGCCGGCAGTAACAGCACCGCCGAGCGCATAGGGCATTCCATAGGCGGCTGAAATACTAATAATCGGTGGAATAAAGGCAAAGGAAGAACCCAAAAAAGCCGGCACCTGTGCGCCGGTACACAAAATGTAGATAAGTGTTCCGGTTCCGGCTGTAAACAGTGCAGTCGCGGGATCCAAACCAGTCAGAAGCGGTACGAGAATCGTTGCACCAAACATAGCAAAGATATGCTGAATACTCAAAGGGATCCACTGTCCAAGGGGTGGCCGCACTCGCGGCCCAAACATCTCCGGTTCCATAAAATCCTCCAAAAATGTATAAAATTTTTTAATACTACCTTTTGAACCTGTACTGATCAAGATAGCTGAAGCAGAGCTTTCCGGGTCTCAAAAAAGTGTGTACAATCTGTTGCAAGGAAGGTATCACCGGATAATGCGAGTGTTAATAGTTGATGACGAAAAAAATATCCGGCTTTCTCTGGTCAAATATTTGGCACTTGAGCAGATCGATGCGGCCGGAGTGGAAAGTGGAGAGGCTGCACTAGCGACTCTCAAAAAAGAAGATTTTGATGCAGTGATCCTTGATCTGAAACTACCGGGAATGAGTGGACAGGCTGTTCTTGAATGGATCCGGAATCAAGGTCTTGTAATACCGGTACTTATGATCTCAGCCCATGGACAGATCGCAGATGCTGTCCAGACGCTCAAATCCGGCGCACAGGATTATCTCGTCAAGCCCTTTGATCCGGCTGATCTTGTGATTAAAATTCGGCTGCTCGTTGAACCTCCGCAGAGGAAAACCGGAAAACTCATCGGAGAAACGCTGGTTATGCAGCAACTGTCACGGGATATTGACAAGCTTGCCGCGGCTGATGTGACCATATTGATTACTGGGGAGAGTGGAACCGGAAAGGAGATTGTGGCGCGTGAGATTCATGAGCGGAGTCCGGCCGCGCATGAGCCGTTTGTTGCGGTAAATATTGGCGGAATGCATGAAAATTTGATGGAAAGTGAACTGTTCGGGCATGAAAAAGGTGCTTTTACTGGGGCAGTTGCCCGGAAGCAGGGACTTTTTGAGAGTGCGGGCCGGGGAACTCTTTTTTTAGATGAAATTGGAGAAATGCCTTTGTCGTTGCAGGTAAAATTGCTCCGGGTATTGCAGGAGCGAAAGATTCGGCGCCTGGGTGGAGTGCAGGATATTCCGGTGCATGCCCGGATTATTTCTGCAACGAACCGGAACCTTGAAACATTGATAAAAGAAAACCGGTTTCGGGAGGATTTGTATTACCGGCTTAATGTATTCCGGATTGAATTAGCTCCATTACGTGACCGGATTGCGGATATTCCGCTTCTCGCGGCTCATCTGCTCGCAAAAATCAGTTCACGGAGCGGCCGCACTGCACCGACTCTCGATCCATCTGCTCTCAAAAAACTGGAAGCTTACTCTTTTCCGGGTAATATCCGGGAATTGGAAAATATTTTGGAGCGGGCTTTTCTCTATTGTGAAGGAACTATAATTCGTGCGGATGTACTGGGAGACTTAGTTCTGCAAAATGCGGCGGAGCCGGACGGATCATCTTTGGAAACTATTGAAAAAAATGCGATCCGGAATGCCCTTGACCAATGCAAGGGAAACCGGACCAAAGCAGCCGAAATGCTCGGCATCAGCCGAAAAACCATTCTCAATAAAATTAAAGCATACCAGCTTTAGAGATGCAGACATTTTTTATCTGAAAAATATCTTTTATCATACGTTAGCAATATTAAAATTAATGGATAATATGCTATCATTCCCCTTACGCCGGAGATTCCAAAATGTTTTTCCGGTTTTTTCAGCAAAGATACGGTCATGAGTCACGAGCACAACTGCACCAGCAAATTCTTGCAACGCATCGATAAGGCAGGAAGCAGCCAGTGTATCTAGATGGTTGGTCGGCTCGTCAAGTACAACGAGACTCGCTTCCTGCAATAATGCAAGGGCAAAATGTAGTTTCCGGGCTTCACCTGGACTAAGTGCTTGTGTCGCAAGCAGTGCAGACGGCTCACTTCCTAAACGATAGACCACGGAGAGCACGGCCCCCCGATCCGCTTCGTTGAGATTACGCAAGGTGTCCAAACTTTTCTGGCGATCTTCCGCAGATATTTCCTGCGGTACATAGCACAGAGAATGTTCCGGAAGATTAAGGTGTGCAACGATATAGTCAAGCAATGATGTTTTCCCAGACCCATTATCACCCGTTATTACGATCCGGGCATTGTTGGGAATTTCCAGTGACGGGTGCATAAGCCGAATTGTTTCTCCCGCTATATATGTATTTCCAGCCGGCAATGCACATAACATCTTCTGCTCACTTTTTTTTCCACGAAGCCCTGCACCGGTTTTTCGGAGTCCCTGCGCCTGAATCGTGTGCAGAGCTTGCTGTTTTTGCGCTAATGCAATTGACAACGCTGCAACTTTTTTTCCACCGGTGCGATCTTTACTTGTTAAAACTGCCAGACGCCGCTTTGCCCGTGAGTCAGAATCATGGGGATCGCTTTTTTTTCCGGAGATTTTTTCTTTTCTTTCCTGTTCAGCACTCATGAGCGCATTTTTGTGTGCATGATCCAATTTTGTAACCGCGGCCGCGAGGCTATTTTTTTGATCCCGCAGAAATTGTTGTTCTTTTTCAAATTCACTGATAGCAATCACCGGGCTGGCAGAGATGCATACTGCGTTAGTTCCTTCGGACGATGGAATGAGCATCACAGTCGAAGTGCAAAGTGCATCCAAAAATCCCATATTGTGCGATACTATAATTCCGGTTCCTTCAAATCGTTTCAGCGTATTGCATAAAAGGTTAATAGTATACGAATCAATATGATTAGCCGGTTCATCTAAAATAAGTACATGGGGGCGCCGGATCAAAACATCAGCGATAATGCAACGTTTTTTCTCACCGCCGCTTAAGGTTTCCCACCGGGAAAGCCAATCCTCACCGATATTTAGTGACGAAAGTATACTAAAAAATTCCGGATCATTGACAATATCCGGATCAAAAAAACCGGAGGGTACTAGTTCCATATCTTGATTACACATAACAAGATCTGGACAATTAATCGTTCCAGAATCCGCAGTAATTTTTCCGGAAAGTATGTTGAGTAGAGTCGATTTTCCGCTTCCGTTTGGTCCAACCAATGCGGTCCAGCCGGGTGAAAAACTAAGATTCAAACCGGAAAATACGGGGCAGGAATCATAAGAAAATGAAAGATTGCTAATAGTGATCATATTCTTTTATATTGTCCAAAAGGCTTGGGTTTGTCTCGATTATTCGAGACAACTTTTTACCGACTCGAAGAAATTCTTGTACGCTGATTCGAGATTCCGGCGTGATTGTTGTAATGCACAAGAAATCGTATTCTGCTTTATACTGGAACGCGTGCAGGAGTTCCAGATCATCTTTTAGGAAGTTGTACATGATAATTCTATCATCGAACATGAGATTATAGATGAGCCGGTAACAGCCGAGCGTTTTGTTGAGAAAGATACGCTGATCATTGGTAGGGTAGATGCGTACTTTCAAGGCTCGTTGAACGATCATCAGAGATATTCTAGCATGTAACTGTCTTTTTGTGCAAGCATTGGGTTTTATGCCGACTTTGATAAAAAAGAATTAATTATGGAACAGAACCATTTAAACCATGCGGATATTGATATAAAAGCGGTAGAAATGGCAAAAACGAATTCGCCTCTATCACAATATTTCAACCACAACAGTCTTTTTGAAATATCGCGTAGACAGTATGGATTAGAAAAAAATGCAAAAATAATTATAGTTGGTAATCCACCATATAACGATAGCACTTCAATTATTCGTAATACTATAAAAAAAACTGAATTTGTGCGTGATGCCGAAGTCATGTCGCGTGATTTAGGTATATCTTTTTTACTTTCCTACAATAAACTTGCGGCAGACTATATTTGCATTTTGCATCCGTTGTCTTACCTTATTAAAAAAGCAAATTTTGAAGCTCTTGGGCATTTTAAAAGTAATTACAAACTTATTGATTCGGTTATTGTCAGTTCAGGCGTTTTCTCGGCTACATCTAAAACCACCTTTTTCCCGATAATAATTGCACTTTATGAATATAATCTTTTTGGTATGAAATATGAATATATTCAAAACTATACATTTAAAATACATGGGAATAAAATATTTTCTATCAATAAATATGACATAATTGGTAATTATATTTCAAAATATCCAAACCAAAAAACGGTGAGTGAACAAGAAACTATCGCATATTTTTACACGATGCGTGATATAAATGCATTAAAGCGAACAGCAACTTTTCTTGAGAAAGAAACTTCTAATGCTGTCCGTGTGACCAAACAGAAACTGCCTTATTATTGCTATGTTGATGTATTCAAAGAACATATTCCGCATATACCATATTATTTTGGTAATAGCGATGTATTTATAAACAATGATGGCTTCAATGAACTGCAGGCTGTTTTTATAAGTAGGAGTGTTCAAAAGCACCCGGATCTCGAAGCATTGGTGGAGAGTAAAAAATATAATGATACCGAAACTGAAATAGTTGGTTATTTCAGGCAATTATTAGGAGAGCATTATCTGGATTGAAAATATAAACGAGGATAAAATCAGTATTACGAAGCCCCGCGCCATAGATGCCGTGGGGTACTTTCATAGTTAGAGCAATTGTTCAATCATTATTTTAACTGATAATTTCTTTTCCCATAAGCGCTCCGACTAATTCGGCCCGTTTATCTTCCAAAACCCCGGCTACCAGCGCATCGATTGAAGTAATAATCCGGACAGCCGATGTGTCAAGCCGGATCGCAGGAAAGCGCGAGACAAAATGCGGTTCCGCACTCTGTATTTTCCATATACCATGAGGAATCACCTTTTTTAAAATGCCTGTAACTTCCGGATCCTGCAACTGACGCACCTGAACGATAATGGATTCGTTGATAGGTTCACAGTGTTCCAACTGTTTTTTGAGAGTCGTTTCGAGCAATGTGAGCAATTTTTTACGCGGAATCTGATTGATATATGACTCCACAGCACTATCGAGCTGGGATTCTATCTTTTTCAGCCGCGCACGTTGTTTATCCAAGGGCAAACGGACGCTCGATTCCCAGCGCACAGTTTCCACCCGGGCATCATGCTTTTTCCGCGCCTCTGCAAGTGCATCATCTATCCGTGTATCCCATTGCGTACTAACTTGTTTGACGGAATCTTCCGCACCTTTGAGAATTCGGAAAGCCTTCCGGCGCGCTTCCTCCAAAATTTCCCGGTCCAGTACTTCTGTTGATCGCAATTCTTCCATTTTACCGGCTCCTACACATGAATCCCGATAGCCTCCCGGATTGAGTCAACGAGTGTTTTCCGTCCGGCCAGCCTTCCGCTCAAACCCGGAAGTTCCACTATCAATGGGTACCGGCCGTTCATCTGCCACTCGATCAACTCTTCGCCCAGCCAGTCCGCAACTTCTTCAGTGAGAATCAGAATCCGGCACGATTCTGCATCCAACGGTACGGCCGTACCATCCACATATTCTACCTTTTTAGTGATCCGGATAAGCGCGCTGTGAGCTTCCTCGGCATTGATCACCGCAGTTCCTCCCACACCGACAAAACGAAACGCAGTCACTAGTTCCGGATCCCCGATAAAAAAATAGTCCACGTCTTCAGTTAAGTACCAAGATAAGCAGACCCACGAGAAATCCCCACAAACAAATTCCCTCCGCGAGACCAACGTAAGGAATCGCCTTGCCGGCGAGTTCTGGATTCTCGCTCATTGCACCCATGGCAGCCGCACCGATTTGACCGACTGCAAGCCCGCCGCCGATGCACCCAAAACCAACGGACAGAGCCGCACCGAGGTATTTCCACATGGAAGTATCAGAAGCCGCCGATGCCTCCTGTGCAAAAACCGGTACAATCGCAGTACAGGTCAATAATCCTAACATAAATAGTAAACGTTTCATAAAAACTCCTTATTCTACTTAAAAATTTTTTCTCCGGATCTCTATAATATATAACCACAAAGAAAAAATCTATCCGCAAATTAAACATGAATAAGAAAATTCATTCGTGAATATTCGTGGACCCCCTAATATATAATCACAAAGAAAAAAATCTATCCACAAATTAAACATGAATAAGAAAATTCATTCGTGAATATTCGTGTCCATTCGTGGACCCTCACTCCTTTTTAAACCGGAAGGGCGCGAACCGGATTCCGGTCTCTGTAAAGAATTTGCTGAAAAATTCGTAATATTGGAGCCTGACCACCTGAATCGCCACGATCATTCCTTCCAAAAGAATGATCACAAGGTTGCCGAAAAGTGCAATGATCAATGACCACAGGGGCCCGAAACTCAGTCCGGAAAGCTTTTCCACCATAGTAAATACAATAAAAGAAAGTATGACATGCGAAAGTGCAAAGGCACCGACACGCAAAAAACTGACGGTATTTGAAAAGTAGCCGGAAACCGTTTCGAGAATTTCCACGACTCCTTCGACCAAAAAAGTGACGATACCTTCTTTAAAAAGAGGACGCTCACCGGAAATGAGATTCCAAATCAATGGCCCGAAAAAGATTACAAAGGCCGGAAGCCCGATACCGACTATATCAAACCATGCAGCTTTTCCATGGAAGAAAAATATCCGGACCGCCATAAACAGTACATACCAAAAAAATAACGCACCGGCAAGCCCGGTCCGGGAAAAAAATGCGCGTTCATAATGTTTAAGTGTGATCTGGTTGATGATGTTTATGATGAGTCCGATTGAGTTAAGCACAACGCCGAGCGCGATGGTAAACCCTAAAAAGTAAAAAACCTTGGTCATATTGCTCGCCTCCGGCATGAGGTGAAGCACTCGGTCGACCGGATGCCCGGTCAACAGTCCGGTAATCGCTCTGGTCGGGGCGATGAGTAAATTCTCGTAGGAGAAAACGGATCCGTACAAAAGCCCCATAAACATGGAGGTGACGCCGACTGTTTTCATCGGTATTGAAAAATTCCGGTAATTTTTGAAAAATTGGATATTTTTGTTGCCGGCCGCGATGCCTAAGATAAAAAGAACAAGTCCTTGACCGACATCTCCAAACATAATCCCAAAGAGCACCGCAAAAAACCCGGCCACAAAGGGCGTAGGGTCGATGGTGTTGTAAGCCGGCGCGCCGTAAGAAAAAATCAGGGGTTCAAAGCCTTTGACAATAGCCCCATGTTTTAACGAAACCGGAACTTTTTCCGTACCATTCCGGATCGATTCCACTTCATCCGGTTCAAAGGTCCGTAGCGCAACTCGATTACCGGTAAGCGCTTCTACTTTTTCCACCACATACCGGACACTAGCGGCAGGAACCCAGCCGGTTAATTGGTAGGTACTTTTTGTGGATACGAGCCGTGCCCGCAAATTTTCTACGAGATTCGCGAGGAGATAATCTGCCGCAAGTTTCTGCACTTGAGGGGCATAATCTGCCGCAATCTTTGCCTTTTCCACGAGAAAGCTGTCCCAATTTTTGGTACATTCCGCGAGTTTTGCCTCCAAGCCGGAGAGTAATTCGGACGGAACTCCCTGAAAATCTTCTGGCATACTCACCGGCACAAAGCCCTGGCGTTTTAATTCAGAATCCAGCGCAAACCGGCCGTTCCGGGATGTTGCAGTCAGAACCCGATCCCCTTCACCGAGCGAGAGAATCACAGCGCGCCCGGCCATATTTTCCTCGACTTCCTTATGGCGTTCCGGATCGAGCCGCCCCAAACGTAAGGTCAAGTAGGACAGTTGATCGAATTCAGAAAAAGGCGCATTCAAATTGGCAAAAGCCCTAACCTCTCCCAGTGCCTCGGAAATCTTTAACATGTCGTCATTTAGGACTGTTTCACGCTCCTGCAAGGTGTGAATCGCACTGATGAGCGACTCGGCTTGTTTATTTTCAGTTTCATCCGGAAGTTGACTCGATTCCTCCGGTTCCTCCGGTACGGCGATTTTCAACCACAGAGCTGCGTCACGAAGCTGCTCAAGATAATCCGGATTGGAAACATAAGAGGTTTCCGACTTGGGTTGAGAATCAGAAATTTGCATAAGTGCTGAACGTCCAAGGAATTCAATCACATGGTCAATATCGCGCTCTAACACACTCATCCGGATCTGTTTCATCTTTTGGGGGCGAATCATACAACTGCCGCCTTTTTGAAAAATTTCATGTACCAATACTCAGATTCCGGTTTTCCCGGATCGAAGTCATGTAACCGGGATCTCCAATAGCGAAGACAACTCAGTATTAGACATACCAAGTCCCAAACCTTCGGCAAAACTCGTGAGAATATCTTCTTCGTACTGCTTGAGTTTGATAAAACAAAATGCACTGTCCAGTGAAAGAGGACGCCGGTGCAAGGACCTAAAGGTCAACCGGTATATATACCGAGATGCTGCATTTTGCAAAAAACGCGGATCGGCCCGCCATTGCTGCGTAGGCAGATCCGGATTGAGGAATTTTTTCCATTTCCAGTGGGACCATTCAGCAAAATTATCCACCGCAAAGGAAAGCGAGTCCACAGCATCTGTATCAAGCCCATGGGTAGCGATCAATTTTTCCCGGATTGCCTCCGGTTTGAGTTGATAGTAAAGCCGGAGACGCAGGGCCCACACCGCATTATAAAGGGAAATTTCATCCGTAATAATTTTTTCGATGGTTTTCCGTTTCTTTTTTGGTATATCGTAGAGCGCATCTAACAACACCGTATAATAATGCCGGTCCAATGCAATCTGAGTATCCAGAGGATCCTTTTGCTCAGGAAGCGATTCAAAGATAGATCCCTTAAGCATTGCCTTCCGGTTAGGATATGCCTCAAAATGAACGGTCCGGAATTTCCCAATATCAGTATATACAGAAAAGCTATGCTCTCCGCGATCAAGTGCGGCAAAGGCTGCTTTTAGATCATCATATTCATAATTCCGGATAAGCTGCACGAGCAAAGCCGGAGCTGTATTAAAAGCATTAACAATAGTAATTATCTGATCGATTACCCGTTTTGTTATCCTGTCTTCGATATCCGGTAAGAGTTTCCGATTCGGTATATCGCGATTCCCTTGGAGAAAAATAATCCGGTCAAGATCTGATAACCGGCTCACACCATTGAGCCGCGACAAACCATTCCCCACAAAGGAGTTTCCTATGATTCCGCATATCTTTGCATAAATGTACGGCAATTTTCCGGTGTCAAGCATTAAGCGTTGTCCCAAACAAATACTGCTCAAAAAGAGCGGAGAATCCGGCCCTATCAACCGGTAATGTATCAAGACTCTGTTGGTAGCTTTCAAGTTCTTTTGTGTACTCAGCTTGTATCGCAGACTTTTCCTGCTCAAAGGCAGCTTGCAGCGAAGCTGTTTCTTGAGTATAACGCTCATTAAACCGAGTCCGCTCCTGCGCTTCAGCCTCGGCCAGACGCCGTTCCGCTTCAGTGTGAGCCTCGTTCACCAATGCGGCCGCGCCGGATTCAACTTGCAGTAAATGTTGTAGAATCTCGTGCTCATCCATACATAACTCCAGATTTTCACGCGTCTTTTGTAATCAAAAGATCCTCATATTTTTGTAATATTGTATACGCATCGGAAGCAGTTTTTTGGGCCAGCAGTTCATTATAAAAATTCGGATCCTCAAAAAGCTCCGCAATGTGCATAAGCAGCCGAAGATGTGTTTCAGAATCTTCTATAGGGGTCACAATCATAAACAAGATATGCACCGGTTCCCCGTCCGGCGACCCGTAATCGATTCCATTCCGGGAAAGCCCCAACACCCCGACTGGTCCACTCACCGCGTTAGTTTTACCATGGGGAATCGCAATGCCCTTCCGTATACCGGTTGACATTTTTGATTCACGCGCGCGGATCGCTTCCAAAATCTGTTCACGTTCTCTGGAATGAGTCGCCTGACAGAGATAATCCACCAATTCTTCAAAAACTTCTTCTCGTTCAAGAGCTTCCAAGGGTACCTTGATAGCTGAAGAAGAAAATACCTTCGTTATCATGCCACTATCCTTTCCTGCGGAAATCTTCTGCTATTCGAGAGAAGATTCTTCAGAATTTTCCGGTTCTGGTGATTCTGTTACCGGACTCTCTTCATTAAATTCCGGTTCAAAAGACGGGGGCGGAGGAGCGGCATCATCCAGCCACCAATTTTGCTGACCTTCAGGCTGAATCTGCCGGGCAGCTTCTTCCACACCTGTTCCACCCGGAGTACGGTTTGCGAGTGCAAGGCTGAAACTTAAAACAAAAAAAAGTGCGCCCAGAATCGAGGTGGCTCTGGTCAACACATTACCGGACCGCGAGCCGAAAGCCGAAGAAGAACCGCCGGCAAAAATACCCCCCAAACTATCGCCTTCTTCATTCTGTACCAAAACCAAGAGTACCAAAAGAATTGACACAATAATAAATAAAACTAATAACACACCGCTGAGTACGCTCATAGCTGCTCCAAAATTATCTTTGTAAAAGTGAATTGTACCGCGTGCTACAAACTTATTCAAGTATGTTCATGGAAAGATCCGGGCAAGATGTTCAGCTTGCGCCGGCCCGACATCAGTTCCCGGAATATCGAGTACTATAGAAGCGACCTTGTGCCCCACTTTTGCACATTCTTCAACGGACCTGCTCCGGATCCATGCGGCCAAAAACCCCGCACAAAAGGCATCACCCGCGCCGGTACTCTCTCGCGGAAAGAGCAGCCGAGTTGGAATCCGGTATTCGATGCCGTTTGCAAAAACACTAGCGCCTTTACCGGCTTTTTTAACTGCAACAACCGGAAAACCATGTGCAGTCAACCGTTTGAAAAATGCAACACTTTCTGATGTATCTTCATATTCAGAGTCAACATAAGCGAGCGATTCTGCTTCATTCATAAATAAAATGAGGTGATAGCTTGTACAGTACCGGGCAATATCCGCGGCATATTTTTTTACAATATCAACAGATCCGACATCGAGTGCAATTTCTGTTCCGGATTCTTCAGCTTGATCGAAAATATTTTGTACAAATTCTTTCCGGTCCAAGATATATCCGTCTAAAACCACTGTATGCGACTGCTTAATGGCGAATTCCGGAATGTCTGATGGCTCGAGGAGCTGTGCCGCAGAAGGAGCCGCGATAATACGTGTTTCGCGCTCTGGGTTTTGGAGTATGAGACAGATTCCGGTTGAAGCATTTTTTGCCGGTACATAGAGTTTGACTCCGGCATTAGCAATTTCCTGCCGGAAAAAAGAGGCAAAAGAGTCCGGAGAACCGGTACTGTCAGCGCCAATTGTTCCAATAAAGGCAGTTTTCAATCCAATCAATCCGGCGATTTTTGCAACATTGGCAGCACCGCCGCCGGAACAGGCAGTATAGTGGGGAATTGCCGCGAGTAAGCGCTCGACTCGTTCAGAATCGCAATGTTCAACCGCCTTTTCCAGCCCAAACCGGCCGAAAAAATCCCCATCGACCTTCGCAAACACATCAACAACAGCATTTCCAATGCAGAGTAATTCAAAGGTACTATCCATACGATTGCATTATGCCGGTTTTATACAAAAAAAGAAAGAGTGCCGAATCATGGGGACAGACCTCGTATCATATTATATACAAATGAATTACAAAAACAACTGGTCATTTGCAACGCGGCACTGCTGCACAAGCTAGACATTTTGAGCTCGTTCCGGTATAATTCTTTCATGCAAAAATTATTTGGGCACCCTGCGAGTCTGTACCCGGTTCCGACCAAGTACTGCGGCGGGTGCGGGCATGGCATTATTCACCGGATTATTACTGAATTGATCGATGAAATGGGAGTCCGGGAAAAAACGATTATTACAAATCCAGTCGGGTGTGCGATTTGGGCGGACCAATATTTTGACTTTGATTCGGTACAACCGGCTCATGGCCGGACGCCGGCCGCTGCAACCGGAATCAAACGGATTCTGCCGGATCATGTTGTCATCTGTTATCAAGGCGATGGGGACATGGCTGCAATCGGCACCGCGGAGATGATCCATGCTGCAAACCGGGGTGAGAAATTCACCACTATTTTTGTCAACAACGCAATTTACGGTATGACCGGCGGGCAGATGGCGCCGACAACCTTGATCGGGCAGCACGCAACGACTGCACCCTACGGACGGGATCCGGATGCGGCTGGTATGGGTTATCCGATTAAAGTGGTCGAATTGCTTGCAACGCTTGAGGGAAGCCGGTACCTTGCACGGGGTGCGGTTGACACTCCGGCCAATGTCCGGAAAACAAAAACCTATATAAAGAAAGCACTTGAAGCACAACAGCGCGGAATCGGGTTTACGATGGTGGAAATTCTTTCGCAGTGTCCCACAAACTGGGGTATGGATCCGGTTCAATCAGTTGAATGGCTCGAAAAAAACATGATTCCGGTGTTTCCGCTCGGTGAAATTAAAAATATTCTTCCGGTAGAGGTTGCTGCATGATCGAAAAATCACTTTTTTCCGGCTTCGGCGGGCAGGGAATCATTTCCCTTGGACAGATATGGGTTTACTGCGGAATGAAAGAGGGCAAAAATGTCACATTTTTCCCATTTTATGGTGCAGAGAAACGCGGCGGCATTGCCCGGGCTTCTGTTATTATTTCTGATGAAGAGATTGCCAGTCCTCTTGTTACGGTTCCGGATTCCGCAATTGCCATGAATCCGGATTCATTAGCACTATGTGAAAAAGCTTTAAAGCCGGGTGGACTACTCCTTGTCAACAAAAATTTGATCAAAGAATCTCCTGCACGCACCGATATCCGGGTCGTTGGTGTTGAAATGCAAACAATTGCAGAAAAAATCGGAAATGGACGCTTTGCGAATATGGTTGCACTGGGTGCTTTGGCAAAGATAACCGGCGCGCTTAAGTTTAGTGAACTTGAATCCATTTTAAAGCATTTTTTCCCGCCGGAAAAACATAAATTTGTGCCGGATAATATGGCTGCAATTCAAGCCGGTTACGGATCTGTTTAATAATAATGTAACTATTTTCCGGAAATGGAGATAATCATGGAACGTTTAACACAATTACCGGAAAAAGGAAATGAATATTTTGTGGAAGAATCTACTGTCCGTAAAACTAACAAAGGTTATTCCGGACCTGCAATTCAACGACTGGGTATTTATGAAAATGCGCTCCAAAAATTAATGGTACGGCTGGAAAATATTGAATCAGAAGTACAGCGGTACAAAGAAGATGGAAGAGAAAAGTCTGTTTTATTCAGAGAGTTGCTTGGGAAAAAATTTCTTGTAAAAGAAATGATCGATCTACTTTTGGAAGGTAATGGTGGCAACGGAACTTAAACAACCGGTACTGCGGCTGCTTTTTGTCATTATCGACTGGGATAAAACAAAGGCTGTGTCTCAAGTCTTTGCACAGGAACACGTCCGGTTTCACTTTGTTGTTAAAGGAGAAGGGACTGCGAATTCCGAAATTCTCAACCTCCTCGGTATCGGGGCAAGTGATAAAGCAGTGGTTTTGTGCATTGAGCGTCAGGTTATGATGCCGATTCTCGTCAGGGCTATACACCGTAAACTCGGCCACCGGAGTGCAGGTGCGGGAATTGCGTTTACGGTGCCGCTTTCGAGTATGAGTACCATGGCGCTTCAAGTTTTCAACAAGAGCATCAATAAGAAACGTTTTTACGGTACGAGAAGAGGAGAAAAAATGGCTGAAGACAAACAACCGGTTAGTCCAATAACCAATGATCTCATTGTAGCGATTATAAAACAGGGACATAGTGACGCATTTATGGCGACTGCACGGGAGTCCGGTGCGCGGGGTGGTACCATTCTCAACGCCCGGGCGCTTTCCAACCGGGGAGTGGTCAAAGTTTTCGGCGCCTCGGTACAGGAAGAGCGGGAAATCATTCTTATTGTCACAAGCCGGAAACAGAAAACTGCGATCATGCAGGCGCTCAGTCAAAAACATGGTATTGCAAGTGAGGCAAGTGGAGTCATTTTTTCATGTCCTGTTGATGCTATCACTAGTCTGAATCAAGAAATGGCTTAAAAATTTTTAATACCACAAAATGTATATAACAAGCTTTTTGAAGCTGAAAAGCTATTGACAGGGAGCTGTTTTGAAACTTATTTCGGCAAATAGTGCCAAACTTTTGAGTGTTGAAGCGACTAATCAATGGGGTCTGAATCACTTCGCCCTGATCGAAGCCGCGGGACGCCTCTCTGCTGATGCAGTCGTAAAACAATTTCCGGAACATTTTAAGCGCAATCCCCGGGTTATTGCATTCTGCGGACACGAAACAAGTGCCTCATGTACTATGGTTATGCTTCGCTCGTTGATTCTTTCCGGTGTGATTTCTGTTTCACAAGCTGCTCTCGTCATCACAAAGCTGCCGGTGCGTACGGATCGGGATGTGTGGTCAGAATCGTTTCATGCGCTCGTCAAGATGTTCGTTCCATGCTTTTTGTGGGATCCATCTGTGTACCGGCTTCTCGACGATACTAATATTCTGCTTGATGGAGTATCCAGCGCGGAAAACAACAGTGCCTTGACAGAAAGTCAAGTAAAAATGGTGGAAATGATCAACAAAAATCAAAAGTTGATCGTTTTTTCGGTTGGGGTGCCTTCAGGCGCCAGTGAAATGTGGGAACGAGGAATGCCGATCATTGAATCTGATGCAACAGTTGCTGTGGAGCCGCTTGATCCGATTCTCTATTGGCCGAGTATCCGGCCCTTCGCCGGAACCATTATTCCTGTTACCGGACTCTATCCGTCAAATCTTATTGAAAGTTTTAAAGGTCCGGAATTACTCGATTGGAATGCAGCCAAAACCCGGATTCTTTCCATTGCACCGGATTCTTACAAATACACCCGCGGAGTGGTGGAAATCCGGGCCGGTTCAGTGGGGACTGCGGGTGCTGCCCGGATCGCTGCACGAGGCGCTCAAGCAGCCGGCGCGGGACTCGTGCGTTTGATCGTGGATCCGGACATCTATCCGGTTGTGGCATCATCTGCGGACGGCATTATGGTGAGTCCTTCTGACGAAGAACCTTTCCACCCGGATGCCGTGCTGGTGGGGCCGGGGTGGGGTCAAAGTTCTGACCGGAATCATATCTTGGAAAAATGTCTTGTTCAAGAAAGTCATGGAATACCCCTTGTGTTAGATGCAGATGCCATAGCCTTGGCACGGAGCTTAAGGTTTCATGGAAATGCACTATTTACGCCCCATCTTGGAGAATTTGCTGTTCTTGCCGGAATCGATATTGAAGATAGCAGAAGCCGTCTCATAGATCGTGTACAAGCACTTGCAAAAACAAAAAATGCTGTTATCCTTTTAAAAGGGCATACACTTTGTGTTGCTGCTCCGGATGGACGGCTTGGGTTTGTTGATGGGATGTCGCCGGTGTTAGCGACCGGTGGAACAGGTGATCTTTTGGCTGGAATATGCACTGCCCTTGCTGCGAGGTCGAACCGGGCAGGATCTGTTGATCTTTTTTCATGTGCGATGGTCGCTGCGACACTGCTTATTGAAGCGAGTAAATCGTTCACTTGTTTCATTGATCCAATGGAATTAGCCGGTACTGTCGCATCTCTGGCCGGTTCCGCATGGCTGTAGAGTATTATTGACGGAGGAGATGACAATGGACAAGCGCAAAGATACCCGGTTTAGCACTGTTGCCAGTGTTAGTATTAATGGATTCGAGGGCGAGGCTCTCATACGGGATATAAGTCCCCATGGGTTTGGTATGGTGAGTAAAACATTCATCTTACTGAATCCGGATGAACATTACCAGATGCGGATAATCCCGGAATCGAGCTTGAATGTCAGCGCTTTCTCGATAACTGTTACACTGCGGTGGTCCCGGAGTACCACAGACTATTTTATGGCCGGTTTTGGTATCATTGACAGCGCGGCTGAACCTTTACTCCTAAAATATATCAACGCTGTGACCAGCTTACATTAAAATGGCGAGGTGCGGTTGATGGTTCCACCGATCCAGATTCCCTCACTCAGGTAATCTTCTTTTTTTCCTTTTATGAGAATTTGTACTTCTTGTACTGAAGGAAATTCAGTCGCTGTCCACACAATTTGCCGTAGGCATGCACTGTGACCTTCTTTTCCATAGGTGTTGTACTGAAATTCTTCACTCAGATTGATCGAAGCGACGCCGTTGCGTATATCAGCCGAAAGTATCCGTGTACTTGCAGGAATCAATGAACGAAGCCCATCTGCTGCTTCTCTTTCGGTGGGCCCCCGGATAAGCGTCCGCACATTTTCGAGGAGCGGAGTATTGGAAACTGGGGCGCGCCGGTTAGTTTTAACTTGATGAATAGTCCCATCTTCATCAACCTTTATAAAATATAAGACTTGATCCCGCTGTTGAACCGGAGCAGGCTGCACCGGAGGCGGCGTTGTGACCGGTTGAACCGGTGTTTGTGCAACTTGAGCCGGCAGCGGATCCGGTTGAACCGGTGTCAATTCCGGATCAGGCATGGGATTCTCCGCGGGAAGTTCCGTCTGCTGATACTCTGGTGGGGGTGATTCCGGCACATAAGGAATGTACGGCGGAGGATTCGATTGCACTACTGCCGGCGCTTGGGGCGTACCGAGAAGTGTTTCCCGTATTGTATTAAAATTAACCATAACATAAATCCCAACACCGGTTATAAACATAACCCAAAATATAAACAGTCCCTGTGTCTCAGATATTTTCATAAAACCCCATGATTCTCGCGAAATCCTAGCATAGAATCTATATTTCTGCTAGGGGGTGTAAGCCGATTATGGGGACAGACCTCCGTATTCCTTTCAGGTATAAATAATTACAACACAAGTTCAATAAATAAGAAATCCAGCAAGAATCTGTTAAGATAAAATTACAAACATATCAACATAGAAATGGAGGATTCCTATGGACGAAAATATGATAATTCACACCTATTGTCATGTTGATGATTTTTGTAACGCCTTCCAAGTACTACACTTAGAAACAATTAGTGCCAAAACAGCCACAGTTCATGTGTAAAAAAATGTGTATTTCAGGGGATGAAATTTTGTTTTAGCGATGAATTGGGTGGAATGCCGTACACTACTGGCGAAATGCCGGGCTTGTAAGCAGAGGGAGTACACCACCTCATACCGGCTTTTCGGGAAAAGCTTAATATGATTCTACTTTTTTCCGGTACATCACCGAAAAATAGTTTTGAGATTATTTCCGGTTTTGTTTCTGTTGAAACATTCGCCGGAATGTGGTTGGTTGTCCCGTTACACTGCCGAAACATGGGCTACAGTGGGCGGGATTAGGGACGGGGGTCTGTCCCCAGTTGCCGGTGCCACGGCAGCCGCTCCAACACCCACTCCGGCGCAGCATTCACTACCCGGACAATCCCTTGTTGGTGATGGTGCAACCCACCCCATGCCCAGTCCTCCGGATGTTCCACAATCCCTGCTTTTACCGGATTCTGATCGATGTAATTGTAGACCGTGATGAAATCTTCATCGTCTATAATTTCCCGTGAAAAGAATCGATCTCCCCACAAATGTCCCGTTTTTCCATATTTATGGTTCCAGCGAATTGCGAGGACCATCTTGATCCATTTCATTATCACGGAAAGACTTTGTCCAAGTTCCGGTGTGATTAAAAAATGAAAATGATTATCCATGATGCAAAAGTTGTGAAGCTCGAATTTGTAATGCTTCTTGGTTTTTGCCTCCTCGATCACTTTTAAAAACATCTCCTTGTCTTCATTATCTTGCAAATCGAAAGCCTTCCGGTTGATTTCTGAAGCTACATGGTATGTCTTTCCCTTACTCGTATCTCCGCGCTCTGGCCGTGCCATAGATTCCTCCTCGATCGCATAATGCGATCAAAGAAAGTACGGGGTGAGATGGTGATTCTGATTCAGTGTACCGGAAAATTTTTTGAATTTTGGGGACAGACCTCCATCTATATTGACAAAAATCTGTATATATGTCATAATTGCTTTAGGAGATTTGTATGAAAAAGATGGGAATGTTGTGTGTTTTGACACTATTGGTGGGCAGCTGGTGTTTTGCAGCCGATGTGGTAGAAGGGTACTGGCTGAGTATTGACGAAAAAACCGGCAAATTTACCGCAGGCTGGGAGATCAAAGCGACAAATGGAGTTTTGGAAGGGCATATTCTGTCGATTTACGGGAAACCGCAGAACGAAGTGGCTTCAGCTTGCAAGGTGAGTTATGCGGGTTTTCCGGTTTCCGGTGATGTCCGGAAAATGAAAGTCGTGGGGGAAATTCCATGGATTTTCGGCATGAAAATGGATAGAGCCGGGCAGTGGAGCGGCGGTAAGATCATCAACCCGGAAGATGGCAATATGTACACATGTAAAATCACGTTTCACCAGGCCGACGGCAATAAATATAAAGTGGATACCCTGGAAGTACGCGGCGAGCTGTTCCTTGGAATCGGCCGGAGCCAATTTTGGCAGAAAGCAACGAGAATCGAGGCAAGTTCTCTGCGCTAAAACCATGCCTCATACGGTATACTTTTCATTGATTTTGTGGTACTATATCCGGAATGAGGCAATCCATGGAGTACAAACCGGCGATTCCCACCCTGCTCGCGTCCGCGGCATTATTCGGAATTCTCTTTCAATTCCGGCTTTTTGCGAATGATGTAGCGGATACATGGGTATTTATTCTAACAATTTCCGGTGCATTTGTAGCTGCATATCTTCTTTTTTGGAAAAAAATTACACCAGTTGTGGCGCTTCCGATTCTCGCAGCTTTTCCATGGGTGATCAGGTTTTTAATCGCGGCGCCTCGGATTTTTTCCTTGAATCATCCGGCCGTTCTTCTTGATTCTACGCTCCTTAGCTGGGACCGGAATATTTTTGTCAGTCTTTTTCCCTTTTATTGGGCAGCTTTTAGTACCTACGGTTCGCTCCGGAACCGGTATTTTTTGCGAGGATCAATTATCGCGGCGGATCTCTTGATCATTGCAACATTTAGTGCGCTTTCTCCCCTTTCTTCGTACCGGTGGCCTGTGGTGCTGGTTGTTGTTGTGGCCGGCGTGCTTTTTTTGCAGATTCTTTCCTTTATTTTTTCTCTGCCGCCTGAGTACCGAATCCGGACCCGTGAAAAATGCGCGGCCGGAATTCTTAGTGCAGCTTTAATTATTTTCGCTGCAGTTTTTTTCCTGCCGGTTTTGCAAAAACAACTTACCAATCAAGGAGGCGGACTCCTTGAGCCGCAACTATTTACCTTTGATTTTTCTCAGATCCTTAAATTGGATCCGGAGATTAAATTACCGGAATCTGATCTTGCATTAATCGTAAAAAAGGATTCTGAAGATTATTTTCATGTTTTGATCCGGCGCTCGGTACTCTCTAATTATAGTCCCTCACAAGGCTTCTTCCGGAATGATGAGCTTGATGAAAAATCTCACCCACTCTATGTCCCGCAGTCAAAGCAGATCCGGAAATTACCGGAAAACCGGGATTATGAAAAAATTGATCAAGAATATTTTCTGGTCAATATTGACGCATCTGCGTTAATTGGAATGAGCGAGCCGGGCGTGGTGACTCCTTATAAACAATGGGATGCTTCTTCGTTCCGGGGTGCTTACGCGGTGGAAAGTTATGTACAGAATGTAGATGTTGAGGAATATTTTGGCTATTCGCTTGATGAAAACCGGGTACGGGCTTCGGCCGGTGATCAGCTTAGCGATGCTGAAAAAGCAGTTTACACCGAATATGGTCAGGATGAACGGATCCGGACGCTGGCTGAAGTGATTACAACAGGGGCCAGAACGGATTGGCGGAAGGTTGAAGCTATTTACCGGTACTTGAAATACGGTGAGTATCGCTACAGTTTAAAGCCGGGAATTGCACCAGATGGCGATCAGTTGGCTTACTTTTTGTTTCAGGCGAAAAAAGGCTACTGTACCTATTTTGCATTTTCAATGACTCTGTTGATCCGGTCATTGGGGATTCCGGCTCGGGTTGCCTCTGGTTTTTTTATTGATCCGGAAGCCGGTGCTTTCAATTATTATCCGGTGCAGTCGAATCAGGCCCACGCATGGACCGAAGTTTTCATGCCAGGCTATGGCTGGGTTGAATGTGATCCGACTACGAATCAACTAGCGGCGGGTGAAGAATTTAGCGCGTCCCGGGGCGGCGACCGGGAGCGTTTTGGGAAGCTGATGCAGGAAATTTTGGAAAATCACTCGTTACTCGAGGAAATGGAGGAGAATCCGGAAGAGCTTGAAGAAAATCTGCCGAACAAATGGATTGCGGATACGATCCGGAATCTTAAGCAGTACTGGCCGGTTATTCTGGGAATTGCGATCGGGTTGATTGTGTTGATCCGGCGTTTCCGGTTTTTGATCGCAGCCCATCTGAGCCGGAATCCGCGGAAAAAAGTCAGATTCCTCTGGCTGTATGTACGGTCCCGGGTAAAAAATGCCGGATACCCGCGTGTTCCGCCCTGCCCGGAATCGGCATTTGCCAAACAAATGGATTCCCGGTTCAAGGGTTTGTACGAATTGTACCATGATTATGCTGCTGCCCGGTTTGCTCCGGAATATTCTTCAGCACAATCCACAGAAAGTTTTGCCCGGTACCGGGACTTTTCCGCAACTTTTCCCAAGAAAAAATTCCCCTGGCGAGCCGCTCTTTTTATTTTTATTATTTTTTCATTTGGTTCCGGGGATTCGGTTCAGGCGCAAAGAGATCCGGATTCATTGTACCGCGAGGCGGTGCAGGCTGAAGAAGCCCAATATTGGGAACGTGCCGTTGAATTGTACAGCGAGGGTGAGAAGAATTTTCCCTCTGATTACCGGTTTTTTCAAGCACTCGGTGAATTGTACCGGGGGAGGAATCTCTATAAGCTGGCGTGGGATCATCTCCGGCAGGCTGAAAAAGTGTCCCCAAATGATAATGGCTACCTGTTGGAAAATTTGGCTCGGACTGCCGGTGCGCTCAATTTGAATGAAGAGGCGGCCGGTTATTGGGAACGGATTTTGTACACTAATCCGAATTCAACTGACGTGATCAGCACACTCGGCTGGGTTTATTTTAAATTGCACCGGCTTGAAGCGGGCGAGCAGCTCTTGCGTGATGCGCTTGACCGGCTTGGAAATGATGCCGGAATCGCTATGACGCTGGGAACGGTTTACGCGGATATGTTCCGGTTTAATGAATCCAAACGTTGGTATGTTGAATCAATCGCCATGGCCGATGCGATGCATGACAATAATTTTTCCGCAATCGCGCATTATAATCTTTCGATTCTGGAGAGCCGGTTCGGTCATTTTACTGCTTCACAGGACCGGGTTCGTGCGTCATTGCGTTCACGAGATCGGACGAGCGGGCATTTGATGGCCGGTGAACTTGATCTGCGTCAGCTTAATTTTCCGGAAACATTCCGGGAATATCAGCGGGCTTATGAATTAGATGATACATCGCCTCTGCCGGCTGTGAGTCTTGCCGAAGCCTACCAAATCGCGGGTCGGCTTGAGGAAGCTCGGTTGTACGCGGAGGATGCCCTGGCCGCGGACGATTACTCATGGATGATGGATCATGGAATCGATCCAGACAGTTATAAACGGAATCTCCATGAAATTTTGTACGAAACCTATCGCGGCAAGGCGGCTGTTGAACGGCAGACTCCTCATGGATCGGTCCGGGAATGGTTTTGGGGACTGCTCCGCGGCTTTTCTTATCAGTTTAAGGCATCAGTACATCAAAAATTGTACTATAAATATACCCTGGCCGCGGCTCGTGCCTACAACGATGATACGAATCCGGATGTGTTGCGCGAATATTGTGACGCGTTTGAAGCGTATCCGGATCGTGCGCTTAGCTATCTCCAGACAGCGGCAACCTTTGAACTGCCCTTGATTCCGGAATCGTATGCATGGTATCGGTGTAGGGAAGGGGAAATCCGGAAGGATCCTACGATTCTCAGCGAGGCGATTTCCTTGGGCGATCCGTTGTGGGAACGAGATAACAGTGCAGATGCCTACAAAATATTGGCGCACATTGCAAAAAAGCCCGAAGCTGGAAGGGCCGCACAGCAATTGTACCGGTTGAATCCGGGCGCACTCCAGCAAGCCGGAATCAAACTACCGGTTAATGTACGTATTGCTTACTCGCCGACCCTTTCGTCCGCGGAAAAAAAAATCCGGCGGATGCTCAAGGCAACTTCGTTCCGGCCGGATGAAACAAGCATTTTCACACTGGAAATCGTGATCAATGCCTCAGAATCCGGATTCACGACTCATTGTGAACTTTTTGACAATGCTATGTCGTTGTTCAGCTGCACGATTCCAGTTTCGAGTACGTCGCAAGCTGATCTCTCCGGTTTTGTCCGGAATCTCGCAGATAATGTGTTTAATAGATAATAACAATAAATGGTATAAAATTGTAGTACAACTACAGTATCAAGGGGGACATTATGACAATCACAGCAGGTAACTTTGAATCTGAAGTTCTTCAATCTAATATTCCGGTACTTCTCGATTTTTGGGCTGAATGGTGCGGTCCGTGCCGGATGCTTGCTCCAATTGTGGAACAAATTGCGGAAGAGTATAGCGGACGCCTGAAATGTGCGAAAATCAATGTTGACGAAGAACGAGAATTGGCCGACCAACACCGGATCGTATCGATCCCTACGCTCGTGTTGTACCGGAATGGCACCATTGTACAGCAACAGATGGGAGCAATTCCAAAACATGAAATTGAAAAACTCATCAAGCTTGCGATAGACGCTTAGTACACAATACCGGGACAGTCCTCAACGGTATTTGTAAGTTGTTGTGTTGAAAAGAGAGACCGGAGGTCTGTCCCCAAAATTCAAAAAATTTTCCGGCACACTGAATCAAAATCACCATCTCACCCCGTACTTTCTTTGATCGCATTATGCGATCGAGGAGGAATCTATGGCACGACCAGAGCGCGGAGATACGAGCAAGGGAAAGACATACCATGTCGCCTCGGAAATCAACCGAAAAGCTTTCGATTTGCAAGATAATGAAGACAAGGAGATGTTTTTAAAAGTGATCGAGGAGGCAAAAACCAAGAAGCATTACAAATTCGAGCTTCACAATTTTTGCATCATGGATAATCATTTTCATTTCTTAATTACACCGGAACTAGGTCAAAGTCTTTCCGTGATAATGAAATGGATCAAGATGGTGCTTGCGATTCGTTGGAATCATAAGTATGGAAAAACAGGTCACTTATGGGGTGACCGGTTTTTCTCGCGGGAGATCATTGACGATGAAGATTTTATCACAGTCTACAATTACATCGACCAGAATACGGTAAAAGCAGGGCTTGTGGAACATCCGGAGGACTGGGCATGGGGTGGGTTGCACCATCACCAACAAGGGATTGTCCGGGTAGTGAATGCTGCACCGGAATGGGTGTTGGAGCGGCTGCCGAGGCACCGGCAACTGGGGACAGACCCCCGTCCCTAATCCCGCCCACTGTAGCCCATGTTCCGGCAGTGTAACGGGACAAACAATCACATTCCGGCGAATGTTTCAACAGAAACAAAACCGGAAATAATCTCAAAACTATTTTTCGGTGATGTACCGGAAAAAGGTAGAATCATTATATCCCTAAATGAATTGCTCATGTGCAGACTAGCTGACTAAACAGTGCGTTTCTCGTCAATTCCAAAAAATGTGAGACTGTTGCGGAACGTTTCTACTGCCACTGTTTCTGCATCAGTTTTCAGAATCGCCGCGACAGCAGAGGCTATGTGCGGGAGGTACTTCGGCTCGTTGTACCGGGGCTTCTCAGGGAGTGTGCGCGGAACGAGAAATGGAGCATCAGTTTCAAGGAGGAGCCGATCCCGAGGAATCGTTTTGAGCAGCGGCGCAAGATGCGTCCCCCGCCGTTCATCGCAAACCCAGCCGGTTATGCCAATATAACATCCAAGATCCAGATAGTGCGAGAGTTGCTCTGCAGTTCCGGTAAAACAATGTACCACCATGCGGGTAATTTTTGTCCGGTTACGCACGAGTGCAGCGTAAAAATCATCAAATGCATCGCGTTCATGCAAAAAAAGCGGAAGCTGGAGTTCAGCAGCAAGTGCAATATGTCCTTCAAAACATTCGCGCTGCATAGCGGGAGGTGAAAAATTGCGATTATAATCAAGACCACATTCTCCGATAGCACCAACTTCCGGAAAATGAGCCATTTCGCGTAATATTTTAATAGCGGAAGATGTGTAAGTCTTTGCATTGTGTGGATGAATACCCACAGTTGCATAACATTTTCCTGCGGTGCCAGCCGCATAATCCCGCGCCTTTTTGCTGTCTGCAATGCTCGATCCGGTAATGATGAGTGGAGATACACCGACATTCTCTGCATCAGCAATCACTTTTTCACGATTGGCATCAAATGATGCATGCAGAAGATTTACTCCCACATCAATAAGTTTCATTATACCTTTCAAGTGCAATCGCCAATTGATCCGGGCAGGAAGTCGGCCTTAGTCCGCACCGGACTCCCTTTAATTTTTTGATAACTTCTTCAACCGTCATTCCTTCAATAAGAATCCCAATTCCTTTTGCGTTGCCGTTGCACCCACCATCAAAAGAAACCGACTTCACAATTCCTTCTTGTATATCAAAATGAATGGCCTTTGAGCAGGTCCCTTTTGTCTTATAATCAAACATAATCCCCTCACAAAATTAACATAGAATCGCCATAACTAAAAAACCGGTAACGGCGGGTAATCGCCTCCCGGTAAGCGTCCAAAATATATTCCCGGCCCGCAAATGCGCTCACCAGCATCAATAAAGTCGATTCCGGCGTGTGAAAATTAGTAAATATCGTGTCAACAACCCGGAACTGATAGCCCGGATAGATGAAAATCCGGGTACTCTGCTGTCCGCGCCGGATCCTGCCATCGTTCCATGCCGACTCAACGGCACGGACACTCGTGGTGCCGATCGCAGCAACAGGACGGCCGGAGCCTTTTGCTGTCTCGATTTGCATCGCGGTTTTTTCATTTATTTCAAAAAATTCCTCATGCATTTCATGATCTTCGATTTGTTCTGCCCGGACCGGCAAAAAAGTCCCCAGCCCGACGTGCAAAGTCACAAAGGCAATCTCAACACCGGCTTGACGCAACTGTTCAAATAAGACTGTGGTAAAATGCAATCCGGCAGTCGGTGCGGCCGCGGATCCATGTTCCGCAGCGTACACAGTTTGGTACCGGTCAGCGTCACGATCTGTATCCGGCCGCTTGATATATGGAGGCAGAGGAATATGACCGTATGTGTCCAGCCATGCATCATCAACCGGTGTATCAAAATGCAGTACCCGGTAATTTCCGGATTCTCCTGCGAGCGTCCCGATTGTTCCATCCGGAAAATGGTACCGGCTTCCGGCATGGCGGCGTTTGGACCGGGAAATAAGAGCTTCCCATGTAACCGGATTCTGTTGTTTAACCAGTAAAAATTCAACTGAAGCGCCGGTATTCTCTGAAATACCGAGAATCCGGGCTTTCCTGACCCTTGTATTGTTAAACACCATAAGCGATTCCGTCCGCAGCAATTCCGGCAAAGCGCCGACAACAGTATGGATCAGACTCTTATCCTGCCGGTTCAGTACCATCAGCCGGCTCTCTCCCCGGTTCGGAGTCGGTTCCTGCGCGATTAAATCGCTGGGAAGATCAAAGTGGAAGTCTGCCCGCTGCATTATCCAATCCTAAATGTTTATAGGCAAAATCAGTAACCGAGCGTCCCCGGGGCGTGCGCTGCAAAAGTCCGATCTGAATCAAATAAGGTTCGTAGTAATCTTCCAATGTATCAACCGCTTCGCCGACCGAAATCGCCAAGGTTTCCGCTCCAACCGGGCCGCCGTTATATCGTTCAATGATAATCCGGAGAATTTCGCGATCATGTTTTTCCAAACCGAGATGGTCGATCTCAAGCCGCGCCAGTCCTTCAGTCACAGCCTGCCGCGTGATCCGGGGACTGTCCCCATAGCCGCGGTACTGGGCAAAATCCCGCATCCGCCGCAAGAGCCGATTCGCCACCCGCGGTGTTCCCCGTGCAGAAGATGCCAGTAACTCCGCTGCATCCTCGTCAATCGTCACACCGAGAATACCGGCCGAGCGCCGGAGAATCGCCTCCATGTCAGATTGTTCATAAAAAGAAAACCGGCAGGTGATGCCGAAACGCCCGATCAGTGGACTCGAAACATTACCGGCTTTAGTCGTTGCTCCGACCAGAGTAAATGGAGGAATGGGAATCCGGATTGTGCGTGCGCTCGGACCCTGACCAATGATCCAATCCAATTCATAATCTTCCATGGCGATGTACAGCATTTCCTCAATAACCGGTTTGAGCCGGTGAATTTCATCAATAAAAAAAACCGTATTTTCCGCAACAGTCGTCAAAATACCAGCCAAATCCTTTGCTTTTTCGAGTGCCGGCGCGGATGTTACCTTAAAATCAGCTCCCAATTCATGGGCAACAACCTGCGCGAGAGTGGTTTTCCCCAAACCGGGCGGACCGATCAAAAAAAGATGATCGAGAGCCTCGCGCCGCGCCTTTGCAGCTTGAATGAAGACATTTAAATTCTCCTTCATCCCCGCCTGCCCCACAAATTCACTCAAATACTGCGGCCGGAGCATCAAATCCCGGTTATCTTCTTCGCGTAGTATGTCAGCGTGAACGATGCCGGCATTCGGTTCCGGAGTGTGCACCTCCACCCGGCTTTTCCTCATAGCCAATTATAGATCAAAAAGAAAAAAAATAAAAGCCGGTATCGATCGAGGTCTGTCCCTATTTATTTTATTGTAATGTAAAGAAATACGGAGGTCTGTCCCCATTTTTTTAAATTCTCCCCAAATATTTCAGCTTTTGCGAATCATTTTGAGCATCTCAACCGGTACATGGTACGGAGGTTTTTATGATTCTTTTTTTGGTGATGATTCTCGCTGGGTGCATGGCTGAAACGAGTTCCCCGAATCCGGAGGGGCTGACCTTTGCATCGTGGAATGTACAAACTTTTTTTGACGGGGTTGAAGCCGGAAATGAGTACGATGAATTCCGGGAATCCCGCGGCTGGACTCCGGAAAAATATCAAGCTCGGCTGGTTGCCTTTGGAAATGCAGTTGAAAAAATGCCGGCTCCGGATATTTTTGTACTCATTGAAGTTGAAAATACTGGAGTGTTGCAGGATCTGATCGCCGGTCCCCTGAAAAATCAACAGTACCGGTATTCATTCTTTGGAGTGAACGCCGGGTTTTCTCAGGGAATTGGAATCCTCAGCCGGTTTCCTTTTACAGAAACGAAAATTCACTCCTTAACTGGAGCCAGCGGCACGACTCCGCGTCCGATGGTTGAAGTCCGGATCGAGCGGAATGAGGCGCCGGTTGTGCTTTTTGCCTGTCATTGGAAATCAAAATTGGGGGATGCTGCTACAACAGAATTGCTCCGGCGGGATTCTGCCCGGATTCTTGTCCGGCGGCTCCGGGAATTGTACGCTGAAGATCCGAATATACCGGTTGTGATTATGGGGGATTTAAACGAAAATTATGACGAATTTTACCGGTCCGGAATCCTTACGGCGATTCTTCCGGATGATGAAGCCGCGGCCGAACTTGCCCAGGATCATGATAATTTTTTAATTATAAGTGATCAAAAACCTCCGGTATCGTCCAATTTTCCGCCCGAATTTCCGGTTCTTTATTCACCATGGGGCAATGAATTAACCGGCGGCTCCTACGTTTACCGGGATCAGTGGGAAACAATCGATCATATTCTGCTTTCGGCTGGCTGCTTCGATACGATTCAGTGGGATTTTGATTCGTGCGAAGTGCTCAACCAAGAGCCTTTTGCCAGCAACGCCGGGATTCCGGTAGCATACAACCCTCGAACCGGCAATGGGTTAAGCGATCATCTGCCTTTATTTCTCCGCTTTAAATTTTCTTTTCCTTGATAAATCCGGCAAGGCCATATATAATTATAAAAGTTAAATTTTTGGAGGTTTTATGAAAAAATTACTTGCTGCCGCACTTTTTGCGGCATTGTTAAGCCCGATTTTTGCGGCCGGAACCCAAGGTACCGAAGGAAACGCTACTACTGTTCTGACGATGGGATCGTGGCGTGCAGACGATGTTACACAGATGAACCGGCTGCTTGCGGAATACCGGAAAGTTAAACCGGATGTTGCGATACGGTTTCAGCCGACTAATCCGCCGGAGTATAATGCAACGCTCCGGCTCCAATTAGACAGCGGCACGGGTCCGGATCTTATGTACGCACGTTCTTACGCACCCGGTCAGGAGCTATTCCGGGCCGGTTATTTTGCAGACTGTAGTAATATTCCGGGTGTAAGGCAAAATTTCACAACGGCAAATGGAGCGCCGTGGCAGATGCCGGACGGGACCTATTTTGCGGTGCCTTTTGCCGCAGTTTCGCACGCAGTCTATTACAATAAAACGATTTTCCAGAAAGAAGGCTTGACGATTCCCACGACATGGGAAGATTTCCTCACAACCTGCGAATTCTTGCAATCTCGCGGCTATACTCCGTTGGCGAATGGCGTTGCAGATGAATGGGACATTCTCGAAGTATTTTTTCTCGGTATGCTTCCGAATTTTATCGGCGGTGCGGATTCCCGGATTCAGTATGAAAACGGCACAAAACATCTGGATGATGCAGCTTTTCAAGCGGCTTTCAAAGCGATGTCCGATGTTGCGAAGTACCTCCCCCGCGGGTTTGAATCGGTAACGTACAATGATTCGCAGGCGCTTTTCAACACACAGAAGGCTGCAATGTTTATGGACGGCTCGTGGACAGCCGGTGTGTATGCCGATGCACCTTTTGAATGGGGGCTTTTTGCGATGCCCGCGCCGCGTGGCGGACAGACCCGTATCACCTTCCACCCGGATATGGCAATTACCTACAACAAAAACACCAAATATCCCAAGGAATGTCAGGACTTTTTGGCATGGCTCGCTTCCCGTGAGGGAGCAACCGTTGCTTCGGCGAATTTGCCGGTCGGTTATTTCCCCATGATCAATTTTTCAATTCCTCTTACGGATCCGCACGCAAATGAATTTCTCGCATTGAACGCCGGCAAGGAGACTGATGCGCGCTTTGTATGGCCCAAATTCCTTGACGTGTATGCACCGATGAATCAGGCGGTTATTCAAGTAATCAAAAAAGAAATCACTCCTCAGCAGGCAGCGAGTAGAATGGAAACAGAAGCGGCAAAATACCGGTAAAAATCCACCAATACAGTAATATTTTTATGAGGGGGTGTCTTCCCCCTCGCTACAATCCCCCGTTGGGGGATTTCCGCTACCCCCCTCCAAATGCCATGTTATTCTCTTAATTCGTGTTTATTCGTGGACCATTTCGCTTGCTATTCAAAAAACAGATCGAGGTCTGTCCCCATGTAATTATATATGTTAAAAACAAATATGGAGGTCTGTCCCTATTTTGGACCATTATTGATTGCTATTCTCTTATTCGTGTACATTCGTGTTTATTTGTGGATCATTTCAGTTGCTATTCAAAACAGATCGAGGTCTGACCCCATGTAACTATATATGTTAAAAACAAATACAGAGGTCTGACCCCATGTAACTATATATGTTAAAAACAAATACAGAGGTCTGTCCCCATTTTGGACCATTATTGTTATTATTCGTGTACATTCGTGTTTATTCGTGGACCATTTCGCTTGCTATTCAAAAAACAGATCGAGGTCTGTCCCCATGTAACTATATATGTTAAAAATAGATATGGAGGTCTGTCCCCATTTTGGACCATTATTGATTGCTATTCTCTTATTCGTGTACATTCGTGTTTATTTGTGGATCATTTCAGTTGCTATTCAAAACAGATCGAGGTCTGACCCCATGTAACTATATATGTTAAAAACAAATACAGAGGTCTGTCCCCATTTTGGACCATTATTGTTATTCTCTTATTCGTGTACATTTGTGTTTATTCGTGGACCATTTCGCTTGCTATTCAAAAAACAGATCGAGGTCTGACCCCATGTAACTATATATGTTAAAAACAAATATGGAGGTCTGTCCCCATTTAGAGAATCGCATCAAGGATTCTACGTTTAAGAATCGCATAGTCATGAGAAAGGGAAAAATCGGCACCTGAAGATGGAACCGGGATCGTTGCCGTGATTCGTCCGGGATGACCGGTGAGGAGGTAGACCCTATCAGAAAGTGCGAGAGCTTCATCAACATCGTGCGTGATAAAAATGGTTGACAGGTTCATTCGTGCGGCAATATTCCGGTACCACTGCTGCATACTGAGGCGGGTAATAGCGTCGAGTGCTGAAAATGGTTCATCGAGAAGAAACACCGGGTTGTACATCATAATAGTCCGGATCAACGCAGCCCGTTGGCGCATCCCGCCGGAAAGCTGCCGAGGATAGTGGTATTCATAGCCGGACAGTCCAAAATCGGCAAAAAACGGCTTCACAGTAGCACGCGCTGTGGCTTTTTTTTCCCCACGGATCAAAAGAGGCAGAATCACATTGTCGATGACTGTACGGTATTCGAAGAGTAAATCTTTTTGGAGCATATAACTGACTCTGCCGGGGATTCCAGTAATCTCTGCACCGGCCAGGCTGACAATACCGGAATCCGGCGGCTCCAATCCCGCGAGAATGTTGAAGAGAGTCGTTTTGCCGACTCCAGACGGACCGACTAATGAAATGCACCCGCCCTCCGGCACATGAAGATCGATTCCGTCAATGATTTTTTTACCACCAAAGGATTTGCTAATATTTTCACAGGAAAAAAAAGACATAATTTTCCTTTTATGTTCCAGCTATTCCTCCGGATTTTCACTGGTTAGCAGTCAGGAGGGGGGTGCCGGCATCTCGACAGGCTCGATGACCGGCAAGCTCCCTGAGCCTGTCGAGATAGAGGCAGGGGGAGTACACCCCCTCATTTATTCCGGTAAAAATTCGTTGCTAAATCCACGTCCTACGATAGTTGTTTCCACAAGATTATTCCGGTACATCCAGTCATAGAAACGGTTCCACCGGACCGGATCAATTTCACCCCACCGATAACTATCACCCTTGTAACGAGATGCAAGATATTCCTGACTGCGGATCACAAGATTAGGATCAAGTTCCGGCGCATGTTTGAGAAGAATACGGGCCGCGGCGGCCGGATCCGAAATTGCATCCTGATAACCCCGGCTTACCGCGCCGAGAAATTGCCGGATAATATCGGGATTTTTTGCAATAAAATCCGTATTTGCAACAATTACCGGTGTATAAAAATCAAAAACCGGATTTAATTGACCAATGTCAAGATAGGCAATATTAGTGCCGTTTACAGCCGCTGCCATAGCATCCCATGCATAATAAATCCATATAGCATCTATATCTGTCTCAAGCGCGGAAAATGCATCAGTGGCATTATTGGGGATCATTTTAACCGCATTGAAATCGCCTCCATCATCGCTGACAAGAGTCCGGATAATGGCAGTATAAAATGGCGTTTCCCATGATGCAAAGCGTTTACCGGCAAGGTCTTTTGGACGGTTTATTCCGGAATTTGCCAGACTCATAATACCGGAAGTATTGTGATTAATTATCGCTGCAACCGCGGTGAGGGGCAACGCATCGGATTTTTTTGCAATGGCCGGACCAAGAGTCTCTTGAAAATCAATACCAAATTCGGCATTTCCGGCCGCAACTAACAGCAGCGCACCATCTTCCGGCGGCTGTACAATGCTCACTTGCAATCCGGCATCGCTAAAATAACCGCGTTCAAGTGCAACGTAAATACCAGTGTGGTTTGTATTTGGAGTCCAGTCAAGGACAACCCGGATGTCGTTTTTATTCTGACGATTTCCAGCGGCACATACCGGCAACGCACAAAGCGCACACACAAACACAATTCCCAATTTTTTCAAAATGTTCCTCCTAATTGACGTATAATCACACTATAATGTTCCGGTTGATGGGGAAAAATACAATGTGAACAATCTTTTATTCCATTATCTAAAAGCCGGTAATCGCCGGGACAATCTGTAAAATGATACAAGGGACAATAACAAAAAAGGCAATTAAGTTCCGGCATTTCGTGACATGGAAAGTATTCGCATGAATGATTTTCAAAAAATTGACTGCTCATTTTCCCATTTTCCTGAGAATAATTTTTTCCGCTCTTTCTACTATTTTCATAATACAGAGGCTGATGACTGCCACTAATACTATAACTGCAAACATTTTGTCAAAAGAATAGGATTTCCGGACCCGTGTCATGTATACACCGAGTCCGGCGTTTCCGCCCAGCCACTCGGCTACAACC
>BOBG01000010.1 GCA_026002265.1 Spirochaetia bacterium | reverse complement strand
CGGCGCTAAAAAGCGAGGCAATTGCAGTGGTGAAAAAAGCATTGTCGGATCAAAAGATTTCGCTCAAAGATGCAGTGAGTATTGAAGAGCAGATCAACAAGTCGATTCAGGATCCGGGGTTCCAGATTGACGAATCGTATGTACGCATTTTGAGTGGGAAATAAGGAGAGTAGAGTATGCCATTTGCAGAAGATTTTTTCACCTTTGGTGATGATGCCGGGATTGCCGGCGGTGCGTTGGAAAAAGCGTTGACAGCCGGGTACGGTACTGATGCTGCCCTGTTCACGGGCGGGCGAGCCTTACAGATTGAAGACCTTGAGATGACCTTAGTGAATGTGATGGCCGCACAACGTGAGGATTGTAAGCTGATGAATACGCTTAAGACCTTGCGTATTAATTCAACGGTGCATCAATTTGATGTGAGGAAAGATGTCGGCGATTATGAAAACTTGTTTGCAGAGGAACTGGCGATCCCGGAAGCGAGCGATCAGGATATAAAACGGCTCTTTGTCATGGCAAAGTATATCCAAAATCGCCGGAGCGTGTCGCATCAGGCTACTGTGGTACGCACGACTGCCGATGTATTAGCAGAGGAAAAGATTGCCGGCACCTTAAACGTGTTAAAAGGCGCAGAATACGCTTGTTTTCACGGGGATTCGGCTGTAGTGCCGGAACAGTATGATGGGTTGATTGCCCAGATTGTGAGTGATAGTAAACCAAATATCACCGATTTACGCGGACAAACGATCACGGGTGCTGGATTCGATCCGTTTGATTCGATGGTGGCGTTGATTTATGAGCGCGGTGGAGAAGCAAATAAGATGTTTTTCCCGGTAGTGCTGGCAATGCAGATGCAAGAATTGGTGCGTGACCGGATTCTGTTTAGTGTTGCCGACAAGAAAATGTCTACAGTAGTCGATCAATTTCCGACTCCGCTGGGGACCGTATTCTTTGGGGAAGATGCCGGTGCGGATAAATTGTTTAAAGTGAAAGGCGCGGTAAACCCGTCCGGGAATATCGAAAAACGTCCATCAGCGCCCGTGTCTGTGACACTAGCTGCCGCGGCACAAAGTGGGTCGCAATTCTTGAAGACTACAGACCTGGGAGCGTATACGTACCGGGTTTTTGCGGTCAATGCAGCCGGTATTTCCGAAGGCACTGCGCCGGCGGCTGCTGCAACAGTAGCATCCGGTAACGGCGTGACTATTACCATCACACCCGGAGCGAGACAGGGTAGCGGTTTTATTATTGCACGCTCTCTGCCGGGGAGTACTGATGTTATGGAAATGGTGCGGATTCCGAACAGTGGAAATGCGACAACGGTGTATGTTGATCTGAATAGCGATCTGCCGGGTACTGCCTCGTTGATTTTTATCACCGAGCGGAAAGTGCAGCCTATTTTGCAATTTGGGCAGTTACTGCCGTTGCAGTTGTATCCATTGTATCCGGGTAACCGCGCGGAGACGCCGTTTATCGTGCAGTTGTATGGGGCCTTGATCAACAAAGCGCCGGAGTGGTGTGGATTGATAAAGAATATTGGCTATTCCGGCGGGTTTGCGTATGCCTAAAGAAAAACGATCTAAGGCTGAAGAATCATTGGCTATGCCTGATGACCCAGAAAGCACTACTAAAGAACAAGAATCTACGGCTGAAGAATCATTGGCTATGCCTAAAGACTCGGAAAGTACTACTATGCGAATTGAGAACCCCGGGTTGAAAAATCGGAAAATATTTTTAACAGACGGTTCAATCGGTCAATTTGACGGCGAAGGATTTATCGAAGTGAGTATCGAGAATTCGGTACACCTGTTGCTTATTCCGGGTTTTGGGAGAGTGCATGATACAGGCGATCTCGCTGAAAAATAATGTAATCCTAACACTACCGGCTGGGCTGCCGGTACGCTTAGAGCGCGCGTCTATGTCGAGCGTATGGCTCGTCTGGACTGATGCCGGATGGAGGGCAGATCCTGACGCAACCGTTGTGCCAGCACGAGTAGTCGGCAGGTTTTCCGATTATGACGTTCATGCAGGTGTGTATCAATACAGAGTACGCAGGTGGAATGACGTAGAGTCGAAGTGGGATTATTCGATATGGGTGAGATGCGGCGAAACTGGCCCGGTTGGATATACCTTCGGCAACTACAAGGTTCCGGAGGGGCAGTGGGGTGAAGTTTTGACTCCCGATGATCTTCATTATACGTATTTGTGGGGCACCGACTTCAAAGCGAGCAATGGCTCCCCGTACACTGACGAGCAGATACAATTTCATATCAACGCGGCAGTTGCGGAAGTGTGCCGGAATCTGAATATTACTCTCAAAAAGACGAGGGTAGCGTCTGAACCAGAACGTCGTGGATTACAGCCCGGGGTTGACTATGACGAGGAAGAAGCACTGTACCTCTACCGGCGAGAGAAAGTACAACGCACCGGAATGATCGAGACGCGAAAGCGGCCGGTACAAACTGTGAGCCGGTTGGATTTTGTAGTTAATAATCAAAAGGTCACGAATTTGCTCGATTCAGTTGTGCTCGATAAAATGAAAGGACTCATTCGACTGACAAGGCGGCCTATGCGAATGGATACTAGTTCGCGTGCCGTCATGCAAGCGACAATGCCGTATGGCGAGGAGCAGTTCGGGGGCCATCTTGCGTATGCTATTGACTATATAGCTGGGTATCCTGACTCTGATGCGGTGCCGGCGGATGTACGTGAAGTAATCGGTAAGGTAGCCGCGGTTAAACTACTAGCACAAATCGGCGATGGCCTGCTCGCAGGTTTCTCAAGTAGCAGTCTTTCGATCGACGAGGTAAGCGAAAGTTTCTCCTCAACACAATCAGCAACATCCGCAACATTTGGCGCGCGTATAAAAGAATATAGCGATGAAATAGAAAGTTATTTCACAGCAAATAAAATGAAGTTTGGACACTGGAATATGGGGGCCTTATGATAGTTACCGATAGAGCTGTACGTTATTTTTTGAAGGCCTTGTCTGGTACAAATAGCACGTTTGAGTATTTTAAGAAACAGATTAAGGCTCATTTAGAAAAAATGGAAAAGGAAGAATCTGAAGTCAAGAAATCTATCTTTTACGCTGATGGGTACCATTTTTTAATCAAAGGTCGGGCATTACCAGTCGGTACGATAAAGACGTGGAAGGGTAAAAAGTATATAAAGCGTCCTGATTTATCGTGGGCGCGGAAGTATGACAAAGAAGAACGTGGGGTAAAATCCTCTCTATCTGCATTGAAAAAGAAAGTTGACATGGCAACCACGAGTCAAGAGTTGCTAGAGATAGTTTTGAATAACCGTGATAGATTTAGTGATGCCGAAGGGCATCCGTTACCGTTTGTGCAGGAGTTAAGCGGCTACGTGCGGCAGCAGAGTGATAAAGTAGATAGTGGCAATACAAAGGGTGCCGAAGAGAAAAAACAACAGTATCAAGAGGCAGCGGAACGCAGAACAGCAGACCGGGAAAAGAAAAAGCAAGAATTACAGTCGAAAAATCAACCGGAATTAACAGAACGCGTTGATAAAAAACCTGTATTGGAATTAGAATCCACTGTTGATGATCCAACAATAAAAACAAGGAAAATGGATAAGCAATACCGTGGCGACAAAAGATATACAAAAGGTACTCAAAGTCAAAGATACAGCAATCTCAAAGACGATTACGAATCCGGAAAGATTGATCGGGAATTTGCTCTATTTGCACAAACAAAAATATTCCCAAAATTGACTCCTGAAAGAGCCGCTAGTGTTGTTGATGGACAGTGGGAAGTAAAAAGGGAAAAACCTGCTAAGAAACAATGGGAGCCGCCAAAAATATCTGGAGATGTAGTGCAATTAGGGAATATCGCTCTTACACAAGAAGATGCTGATGGTTTAAAGCAATATACCGTATTACGGCGAAGAGAAAATCAAGCCTTCAAAGCTATGAAAGATAGGGAACGTCAATATTATGCTGTCGAAGGACAAAACAAAGGATTTCAAACAGAGGCGCAGCATAAAGCCTTTAATGAAGAATATCCAAAATTGCAAGCCGAATATAACAATGCACGGGAAGATGCCGATAAATACAAAAAGTTTAGCCCATTAGAGCTACTCGATAAGTATGTCGATCAATCACCCGGCAATAGTGATAATGCAGAAAAAGCTTATCGTCAATTAGTTGAATTAAGCAGTACGACAGAGCACACAAAGCAGGTAACAGAGCCGGAAGTTGAAACAAAACCGGAAGTTAAGGCTGAATTAAACGAAAGGCTTGATTCTGTATCTAATAATTTGAAAGTATGGTACAATACTCATAGCAAGGTACTAGACGCTGAAAAGAAAGAGTTAGAAAAAGAACAGGCAAAATTAACTAAAGAAAAAGACATACAGAAAAAGCGTAACATAGCTTCGAATATGCTTGCGTTGCAAGAAGCTATCGCTAACAGAGAAGCAGAAATGCGGATGTATATTCAAGCCGGAATGATGGTATCTAATGCAAAAATGGGAAGTAATGATCCGTATGCGCTACGAGTCCGGCACGGTGAAAATCCGCTCGATTTGATACAAGAAAAAGCCAAACGTGAAGCTGCCGGTGATACGAGCGGAACAGCGCCGGAATCAAATACGCTTAACCAACTACAAGATAAATACCAATCGGCAAAATCGGCTGATGGCGAAAAAGACAGCATCAGTGTAGGCGATGAAACTGTGACCGGTCACTGGAAATTAGTCGAGGCGGAGACTCCTACTGCCTCGCATAACGAAACTACCTTTCAACAAACGAAAGGCTTTCCGACAAACGCGGATGGTTCCACGATTAACGACCGCGATTACGAGAGAGACACGGCGGCGCAAGAAGCAGTGGTAAAAATTGCCGGTAATTATGATGCGAGGGCATTGTCGTTTGATTCACCGGTAACTGTTACGAAAGACGGCATTGTTATCTCTGGCAATAACCGGACAATGAGTAGTAAAATAGCGGCAAAAAAAGGAACTGACGCACAATACATAGAGGCACTCAAAAACAAGGCGGGCAGATATGGATTTACGCCGGAAACTATTGCACACTTTGAACACCCGCGCATGGTTTTTGAATTAGATAAAAATGATGGGTACAGCACTGAGCAATTCGCAAAGTTTAATCAGTCCGAGAAAAAGGCGATGGATCCGGTCGAGTCTGCGGTTAAAATCTCAAAAACTATCAAGATGGCAACAATCGAGCCGGTCGCACAGCAGCTTTCTGCGTATGATACAATGGGTGAGTTGTACGCTGATAAAAAAGCAATAAATAGTATTTTTGCAACATTCAGAAAAGATGGGATTGTAAGTGCCTATGATACTCCGCGGTACGTTACGCCGGATGGAATCACCGGAGCCGGGAAGGAATTTTTAGAAACAGTGTTGATTGGTTCTATTGTGAATGAACATAATATCCGCCGGTTAAATAAAGAAGGCGGAAAGGAAATCCGGCAAAAACTGGTACGGGCCTTAGCGCCGCTGGTTGAAAATAAATCATTGTCAAATGGGTATACTATAACAAATGAGTTGAACGAGTCGATTGACATTGTGTTACAATGTGTAGCCGAAAGACAAAAGACTGGGGGGAAATTCTCGGTTGATGATATTGCAAATCAGCAGATGCTTTTCGGGGAACCGCCGAGCGCAGTAGCAGTAGCATTTGCAAAACGGCTCGACACAGCAACTCAAATAAACTTTGCAAACTTTGTTGATGCTATGGAAATGGGATTAGTAGATGCGGCACACGGTCAAGTTGAAGTAAAAGTAGGCAATGCGCCCACGAAAGAAGCAGTGTTGGAGCGCGCGCTTTCTATGCCGGCGAAAGTGACAAAAAAGCCGGTCGATGATATGTTCAGTCCTGAAAAGCCAAAAGCGCCGGTGCCGGCAGTTGAAGAACATACAGAGTTGGCGGCGCCTCCTGTAGACACTGCCGCCTTTGAACAGATGCGGCAAAAGTACCAATCAGCACCCGCTGTTGACGGCGAGTCTGATACTATCAGCGTTGGCGATGAGACTGTTTCCGGGCATTGGAAGCTGGTTGAAGCGGAAACGCCGACAGCTTCGCACGATGAAAGAACGTTTAACAAAACGCGGGGCTTCCCGACTAATGCTGACGGGTCAACTATAAATGATAGGGATTACGAAAGAGACATTGCGGCGCAAGAAGCTGTTATTAAAATCGGTTCAAATTATGACGCGCGTGCGTTATCATTCGATTCGCCGGTGACGGTAACAAAAGATGGCGTTGTTATTTCCGGCAATAACCGGACAATGAGCAGCAAAATAGCGGCACGTCGAGGCACTGATACAAAGTATCGAGCGGCATTACAAGAAAAAGCCGGGCGCTATGGGTTTAGTCCAGAGGATATAGGAAAGTTTGAACATCCGCGCATGGTTTTTGAGTTGGACAATAATGACGGGTATAGCACGGATCAATTCGCAAAGTTTAATCAATCAGACAAAAAGGCAACCGACCCGATAGAATCAGCAGTTAAAGTTTCAAAAACTATTAAAATGCCTACGGTACAAAGTATTGCTACAAAAATGGAAGACTTTGACACGATGGGCGATTTGTACGCTAACACTAAAGCAGTCAATGAAATTTTTGGAACGTTACGGCGGGACGGTATTATCGGAGAGTATGATGTGCCACAATATGTTACCAATAATGGAATCACCGGAGCCGGGAAAGAGTTTTTAGAAACGGTGTTGATTGGGTCTGTAGTCAATGAGGATAATTTACGACACTTAAGCAAACCGGGCGGGAAAAGTATCCGGCAAAAACTGGTGCGAGCTTTGACGCCGCTGGTACATAACAAATCATTCAAAAATGAATACTCTATCACACATGAATTCAATAGTGCCGTGAATATGGTGTTGCAGTGTATAGCAGAATCGGAAAGAACCGGTAAAAAACAAAACCTAAGTTCTTTTGCCCAGCAAGGAATGTTAAACGGAGAAAAGCCGGATAAAGTCACTGTCGAATTTGCGAAAAAGATTGAAGGTGATACACAAAAAGGCTTTGCCGAATTCATGCAAACAATGAATGGGCAGTTAGAGCCGGCGGCCAATGGTGAAGTGGATATATTTTTAGGCGAGGTAGAATCGAAAAAGGATATTCTTGATCGTATCTTGCGTATTCGTAAGGCAATCCGGCAGGCGTGGATGCTTTTCAAAGCTCTGCGGTACGGGTTACTTAACCTGAACCAGAAAAAGAAGGCATAAAATGGGATTCGGTCTGGGGAAAAATTCGCCGGTTAAAGTATCATTAAGCCGGGAAAATTACGAGGCAATGATAGACCGGCACGGGCAGTGGGTGCGGTGGCGGATTGCGAAAAAATGCCCGTGTGTAACCGACTCCAACCAGCCGGATATTCATTGCGAAAAATGTCACGGGTCCGGTGAGGTGTATGATGTTCAAAAAGACTATCAAAACACTGTTAGCGTGACATATTCCGATGGAATTATCACGCTGCCGGAAGAGTATAGCAACGCGACGATTCTGAAAGTGTACGATCACAATAATACTGTTTATGAATTCCGGCAGTTTGGAAGGTATGCCGAAGTATTGAATTCAAAGGCATTAATCCGAGGCGAATTAGTCGATGTCTTGTTTGAAGATTCGTTAACCGGTATGTTAGAACAGACCGATTTGACGTTGATTGGGCATGGAGTATACCGAGTACATGGTATCGAAGCGCCGCCATCAAAACTTGCCGGAGTCTATTATCGTGCAAAAGGTGATGTATTACATATTGACCGGGTTGAAGATACTGAAGGGAATGAGTATCCTATTGTAGGGTATCGGCAAGATACGGTACACGTAGCTACCCATGAAAATAAACCAGTATTGACCGGAATAACTATAGAGTATATAAGGCCGTCCCGGTTTTTTGTATTATCACAAAATTTAGATAAAGCGGATGCTGCACTAGTGTTAGCCGCTCAAGGCGATGCTATGTCTACAATTCCTTATTACTGCAATGTTTCTATTGATGATGTAATAACCGTTTTATCAGGTACGCATACCGATAAACGAGTCATTACACACGCCGGGAATATTGATAGGCTGCCGGAATTTTTCGTTGAAAGAGTCGAGAGCGTGGAGACAAAAGCGGAACTATACCGGGAACAAGAGGATTTTATCCTGATACGAAATAACGAGATGGAGTGGATCGGAGAGCGGCAGCCACATGAACAAGAGGCAATGGCAATCACGTACCGGTATTTTCCAACGTACCGAGTAGTGAAGAATTTCCCGATGTTGCGGACAAGCGAGGATCAACGGATGCCGCGGAAAGTGGCGTTGAAACTATTTTCGGCATTTAACGAGAGCCGTGGGGTGCAAAAGAATGGTTAAATTCAATTTGACATTAAATAATGATGCATTGGCACAGCTTACCGGTCTCATGAGACATCTTGCGTCCGGTGGTACTTTGCCCGGCACGGCACAGGCTATGCACGAGGCCGCAGTGAAAGTCGCTGAGAAATGGAAAGACTACGCTGGCGGCGGGCAACTTCCCGGAGTCAAGCCGTTACAAGTAATTACCAGTGCCTACGCGCGAAGTATTCACGTTGAAAACAAAGGTCCGTTTGACTATGAAATTGTGAGCAATGCTCCTCATGCCGCGTATCTGGAATATGGCACGAAGTCTATTGACTTTAAGAAAACGCATCCGTATGGACCGCGTTCCCGGCAAGGGGAAAACGGCCCCTATGTTATTGTGCCGTTTCGGTGGGGGACGCCGGGTACATCGAGTAATCCGCGAGTCGGCTTCCGGAATGTTATGCCGAAAGCTGTGTATGCTATTGCTAAAAAGTTTGACATGAGCCATGTCAATAGTGAGACATATTTTACGCCGAACGCGTTTGGGCAGTTGGTTGAACGATATACGCACGATTGGGGCGGCCGGTTACGCGCGGAGCAAACTGGCGGCGATGATACTATGACTGGAATGGTGCGCTCGGAAGGTTATACATGGACAAAAGGCGGACAGCGCGAACAGTCATCGGGGTATTTAACATTTAGAATAATATCTGCAAAAAAACCGCCGGATTGGGATAAACGTCCACATAAAAAGTCATGGGAAAATACATGGAAAAAACCGGAACAAGCACCACGGCCGATAACCGGCACCATTGCCAAAGTTATGGAGCCGGAAGTCAGTAAAATAATTGAACAAGGCATCGCGGAGGATTCACCGTTATGATCTTATACCTCAATCGTGGTTTGATTGTAGAGCAGAAAATTATCGAAGCGTTTAAGACGTATTTTAATTCACTTGGCCTTGCCGATTATTACAAAAATTATACGATACATATTACCAATTCACACCCATTCGCGACATTATTATACGATGAAAAAACGCCAACGATAAGCTTATTTCCGTCAATTATTGTGACAACGATTTCTGATATAAAACCGGGGCAACTCGAGCAGCTTGTAGAATCAACCGGCATACAAATAACTATTGACGATATTCAAAATATAAAGGAAAATGGCTATACAGTAACTGAAAAAGTCTTGCACGGATTAGAGTCTGCATTTGAAACGCGGGAATGGTTATACGGTGTTTCACAAACAACGCGCCGGCAAGATACCATAGCCATAGAAATATGGTCTGAAAATATTCAGTTGAAGAACGAGTTGTATGAAACCGTCCGGCTGTTTGTGTGTGGATTTTTGCGGAATTATTTATGTGGGACTACTCCGGGTCATGATATAGTTATATTTGATAACACGATACTTGGTGAGCGTTCAAATAACTTTAACGAGGATTTTGGAGTTATATTATCCGGCGCGCATTTGACTTTTGAAGTAGATTACACGATAGAGCAAACAATTATCGACACCGGCATCGTGGAATACGATCCGTCAAATATAATAGGAGAAGTGATTAACCATGCCAAAGGCGAAAAAGCAACAACAACAAGTCTCATCTATCTCGGAGACGATCCCGGAGAATTTAATCCGTGAACGGCGTTTAAACGTGGATCAGTATGTAACAAAGCATCCTATAAGTGGAACTTTGGGATTATTTATCCGTGAAAAGTTCAAAACCTTTGCATTGACTGAAGGTCAGTGGGCGGATCGCATTGCAACACTGAAAGATAAAACAGTGCGTTAGGATTCAGGGTGGAGAATTATGTCCGATGATTTGAAGTCTGTATTTTACAATCCTCTTAACTTAGAACGTAATTATTACAGAGGCGTCAAAACAATATCGCCGTATTACGGCCGCAGTGTTTCCTATAAGACATTGCGGCGGGTCTCCGAAAAAGCGTGGATATTAAACCTATGTATCCAAAATATCATTAAGAAAATACGTCCCTTTCTCAAAGAATCTACTTCAGAAAATCAACGCGGATTTCGTGTTACAAAAAAAGGTATGGATAAAACAAAACAACTGTCACCGGAAGAACAGAAAGAGATACAAAGGTTGACGAACTTTTTTATCAATACCGGTGATATTACAGACGATAACCGTGTCGATGACCTTGATAAATATGTTTCAAAAATAGTCCGGGACATTAGTCAGCTTGATCAACTCGCGACTGAATTACAGCGAACACTCGATGGTGAAGTGGTAGCGTTTTGGGCAGTCGATCCGGCAACGATAGAGGTTGCAATGCCGGAAAGTGAAAAAGAATCCGGCATAAAATATGTACAAGTAATTGATTCAGTACCGTATGCCTTTTATCCAAAAACCAATTTATTATTCGATTGTATGAATCCGCGTTCTGATATTGATCATGCAGGCTATGGGTATTCACTGGTAGAACAAGCAATAGATTTAGTTACCAGTTCGATTAACACTTTCATGTATAATGCCGGGTTTTTCACAGAAAATAAATTGCCGCGTGGATTCTTATTATTAAACGGCGATCCCGACCGAGAAGAGGTCGAGGAAATAGAAGATTATATTTCCAATTTGATGAGCGGCCCGCCAACGAGTCAATGGCACGTTCCGATAATACCGACCGGAAGTCAAAAAAGCGGCGAAGGCGCGCGTAAATTTGAATGGGTAAATTTGCAGGGAACGAATCGTGAGATGGAGTTCCAGACGTGGTACGACCTGCAATTATCGGCATTAGTTGCAATGTTTGGAGCGTCGCTGGAAGATTTAGGATTACATAGCCAAAAGAGTCAGCCGCTTATCGGTGCTGATAATACTCCAAAAATAGAATCAAGTAAAAGCATGGTGTTAGGTGATATGCTTGGCTTTTTGCAAAAGCATTTTAATACTATACTAAAACAAAAAGCGCCGGAATATATATTCGAATTTATAGGCTACGAGCGTGACGATCCGAGGTTGACAATGGAAATAGACAAATCGGAAGTTGATACCTACAAAAGCATAGACGAAAAACGAATCGAAAAAGGCATTAAACCATTTAATACAAAGTGGTCACAGGTTCCGTTGAGTTTATTGAGTCCTGCGGCGGTACCACTCTTTATGGCAGAAGAAGGTGCCGGAGATAGTATCAATCAGGGTGAGGATTCTGGCTGGGAACATTTTGGAACTGATGCCGAGACGGCAGTAGAAAAAGCACTGCAAGAACCGATCAGAATCGTTATCTAAAAACGGTGGAAGCGGCAGGAAGTAGGAAACGGTGTCTCGAATAATCGAGACACGTCCAAGACTTTAGGGGCGCGTAGTTGATGCGGCAGGAAAATTGCCTACCTGATGGTAGTATAATTGGCCGGGACTCATTGGGAATTCCCGATGATATTAAGCTGACGGCAAAAGAAGTCCGATTCATTTTCTGGTATACCTACCCAGGAAGCGATGCGTTCATGAATAATACCAAGGCGGCACTTAAGGCTGGATACAAGGCGCTTAGTGCTACTGACATCGGCAGCAAAATGGTTAAAATCCTAAAAAAGCCGATACAGGTAGCGTTAAACAATCGGTCGAAGGCCAATCTTGAGACGGAGTATTACAAGATACTTGAGATGAAGAAGCGGCGGGTGCATTTTGACATTGGCGATTTCGTGATTGAACATAACCAGTTTAAAGATATAGCAGAGTTGACGCCGGAGCAACGTGAACTGGTTGACGGTATTGACTACAAAGGGAAAGATGGAATTCCGGCTTTAATCTTGCCAAACCGTGAACGGGAAATGCGCGATATTATTGAAATGTACCAGAAGATAACCGGCGCGTTGGGTGATACCAATAGCGGCTATGATGTCGAGGCAACATCGGAACTTATCAAAGGCAAGCTGCAAATGAAAATCTCTATGCGGGATAAAAAAGCTGAACAGTGGGCAGGTATTTTCCCGGAGGAGCCTGACGGTGCCAGGGAGCTATAACCGGCTATGGACACCGGAAGAACGCCTCAATTATGTGGACGGCTGCGTTTCATTAAACGGCGAGCCGGTTGATCTTGACCGGTGGCAAGAATTGTACATACAGGATACGAGTAAATTTTCATTGACATTGAAAAGCCGACAAACCGGCTATTCGTTTGTGGCCGCGCTAAAGGGTCTGGTCAAGGCAATGGACCCGAATCGATTCGATTATACTCGGCAGTTTGTGTCGTATAACATCGAGGACGCAAAGGAAAAGATTCGCTACGCTCGGCAGTTTTACCATTCGATCCCGGAATGGCATAAAAAACGGTTGAAATCTGAGACAAAAACGAGTATGGAGTTCGAGGATGTTGGCGCTAAGACCGAAAGCCGGCTCATCAGTATAGCCTGCCGGCCACCTCGCGGGAGACACGGTGATATAGTGCTAGACGAGATGGCCATCTATCCTTCGGGACTGATGCGGGAGATTTATACTGCGGCGATGGGTGTTATAACACGAGGCGGCACTTTGGAAGTAGGTAGTACTCCGCTTGGAAGGGTTGGACTATTTTATGATTTGTATACCGATCCTGAAAAGTCTAAAAACTTTCGTCCGTATGTAGTGCCGTGGTGGTACTCTGGAGCGCTGTGTACCGATGTGTTAGGCGCGCTCACTGCTGCGCCGGATATGGATACCGAAGAAAGAGTTCGGAGGTTTGGAACAGATTCTGTGCAGAGACAGTTTGAATCGATGTTTTTGGAGGATTTTCAGCAAGAATTTGAGTGTACCTTTGTGGATAGTGCCGGAAGTTTCATTACACTGGATTTGATTCAGTCAAACACGCCGGGTATCTTGGATGCAGAGCCGGAGATTCAAGTATTCCATGACGCAGATTCATTAGTGCTAGGATACGATCCGGACATTCATGGCACAGATTTATATGTTGGTTACGATGTGGCACGAAGACGTGATATGGCCGTTGTCTTTATGCTGGGTATAGTAGCGAATGGGAAGAAGCGGTCTGTTGCCGAAATAGAGATGAAGAATACAGCATTTGAAACGCAATTAGACGTCATCCGGCGAGTGATGACGCTACCAGTAATGCGAGTATGTATTGATCAAACCGGTCAAGGCGAGCCCTTATACGAGCGGTTGAAAAGTGAGTACGGCGCGAGTCGAGTGGAAGGGGTTTTATTTACGCTAGAGTCGAAGGAGCGGCTTGCGATACAAGCGCGCACCGGCTTAGAGCGTGGTGATTTTTTGTTGCATAATAGCAGCCGGTTTCATCGGCAGATTCATAGCATAAAACGGATACCGACCAGTGGAGGGCATTTCCGGTATGACAGCGAGCGGAACGAGGATGGTCATGCAGATAGTTTTTAGGCGTGGGCATTGGCAAACTGCGCGGCAACTAAGCCGGTACGAAAAGGATTTTACCGGCAGTGGTCTGAGTATCAAGTACAACGGCCGAAGCCGAATCATTCGGTTGACTGAAGGCAGCACCTTTTCCTACTTCAATGTTGCTGGGAAAAAATCACTCTTCTAATTCAAATTTACCTTCAAGAGAAAATCCGGTGCCGCGAGACACTGATAAGGTTATGGTTGGAGTATTTCCATAGTGCCAAGTATGCTCGCAGCCCGTGACATAAAATTCTCCGCCGGCAAATTCCACCCGCTCTCCCGGTAATGGAACGTCCCTGCCGTATACATTTACCATCTGAATACTACCGGTTGCCAACTCGTCAAGATTACCATACCAACCACTCACTTTTTCATTAAACGCTTTTATTTCCTCTTGTATCCCATTCAGCTTGTCTTCTTCCAAATTCTGTTTACGATCAAAGCCTCTAAAGCGTACTTCTAACGGACGGTAGCCGTATATGTCTACTTTATCGGTGCTGACTATAGTAGGGTTTTTCCCGTCATAAGCTGCAAGCGTCGCATATTGATCCGGATTTAATGCCATTCCTTCCAGATATGAATTGAAAAAAGTATACACCTCTTCATCACTTTTCGATAATTCATAACTAATTAACAATTCATAAAGAATCTTTGTTTTTGTTAAACTGCCCCAGCCATCACTAAAGGGTACTTCTCGGACTTGTATCCGCGGCTGTCCTTGTCTATCACAATAACCAAACATTTCGTACACAGGCTCTGGCAATATCATTTTCCACACGTCAACAATCCTGTTTTCACCCTGATTAAAAAACGCACAAGCTATATTGTAATACAAGGTTATATCTTTATCACTCGTTAGTACCGAGCCGATTCCATTGCAAAATTTTTCTATTGCCTTTTGCATCGCACTATTCATAATAGCCTTCCCTGCCACTTTAAATCCGGTAAACCGGTCATAGACCTGTTTCATAAAATCAAGCGCAGTAGTGATGTCCACTAAATCCATGGTGAGCTTTTCTGTTTCAGTCTCAGCATCCGGCACGTCCATTATTTTCGGATCGAGTGATATAACCAAGTCATTGATACATGACAAAATACTGTTGCCGGAAAACGTTATGTTCCGTTGCACGCCGGAACTGGACATAGCATTAGCAAAACGTTTCTTTCTGATTATGCCGATAAAGACAGGATTATCCCCACCTTCGTATATTTTTACTACATTTCTAATTTTCACTTTTTCAAAAACGGATTCTCTATCGGAACCGGACCCAAATTCATCTAGCTCTACTGAAAAGGAAAAAGTGCCGATAATATCATATACGGATTGACTGAACGTATAACTCTGTAACGCGGTCGATTCCGGTCCTTTACCGGTCTTCTTTGCCACGTAAATCAAAAATGGTTGATCGCTCTCTAAATCATACACTTCAAGCCGAGGATCCGGCGATTGTCTTGTCACTTTCATCGTGAATACTCCACCGTGAGCTACCAAAGGCGAAAGCCATTGGCTTCCTGTTTCGTTGACAGAACTTGTTGTAGTACACTCCTACTACAGCGGTTCTTGTCTCCCCAGGCCTTTACAAAGTCCCTATGCCCCATAGGTTGACTTTAATTTTAATTCATAGGCTGTACGGTTTTACCTGCTCAAGCCTTCAAGTAATTCGCCATCAGTCAGATCGTCAATAGGACCAACTCCCATAACTGCCTCTTCTTTTAGAGACAGTATAGTACGAGTTTATTTTCCTGAATCGCACTATTTTAGCACTTTCCAAAAAAGAAAGTCCCGGCTGGTGACCGGGGCTTTCTTCATTCAAGATTTGGCTGTTGATTTGGTGAGCAGGACTTTGGCCTCGGTCAGCAGATCGAGCAGCCGGGTCTTTGCCTCCTCTTCTAATTCCGTCTTTTTCATATTATAAATAAGTCCATTCAATGCTGTAAATATTTCACGGATTTCCGGCGCTGGTACCGCCGGCTTTACCGGATCCGCTGCTTTAGCTTGTTTTTTTACGAGTTTCAGCGCAAGGCTCCGGGTCGGTATCTCGTTCTTTTGACGGGCTTCGGCTTTTGCGGCTTCGACAGCTTCCGGCGTGAGCTTCTGGATGCGCTCCGCTTCCTTTTGTGAAAACCCTAGCTCCGCTACTGCCTCCGATTTTGTGGGTTGTGCTAAATAATTTTTGACATCAGTGCCGTTAATTTCCGGCGGGCGGCCGCTTGCCTTTGGAATTGCCCGCAACCGGCTGGCCATTTCCAATTCAGCGTCAAGAATTAGCTCACCGTACTCGCGGCCCTCTGCTTGCATTTTATCGAGTGTTTCTTTGTCAAAACCGGTCCTTTTCGCAGCGTCCAGCGCAGACCGGATCGCATCAAGCTTCCGGCGGCCTATTAAAATATATTTTGATAATTCCCGGATGTTAGCCGGTAGCTGTTTGTCGGTAGCTGGAATGAGTTCATTCCCCGGTAAATCACGGCTTGCCACATCATTTAATACTATTTCTCTGAAATTTGGTTTCTTTTTAAGCATTTCTAACCTCACTAACCAACACATCGATCAATGCCTCAAATTCCGGTATACACCGGGCCTTGGGCTCATATTCATAAATGCTTTTTTGCACAGCCTGACACTCGGCAAGTTTGCTATCCTGCGGAATGGTAAAAAGCTGGTAGTTTAATTTATAAAATGCTTCCGCAAAAACCTTATGCCGTACAAAAGATTTATTGAGCATATTGAGTACAATTTTATTGTTACGGATTTTCCGGCGGTTAGCATGCTCGACTTCTTCCAAGATACTGGTGAATATTTCAATGCCATCAACACCGAAGTATTCCGGCGTGATCGGGTTAATCACCTCGTCCACTACGCCAACAATAGCTCGCTCTAACAGGGTAAACGCCGGAGAGCAGTCAAGAATTGCATACTCAAAATCCATTTTGGAAAGGTCGCTTAAAAGGAATTCAAAAGCTCGCGGGTCTTTTGCCAATTTTGACTCTGCCCACTCTCTCAACTGTCCACCGACTGAAAATACCGGTAAAAATGAAAGGGTATCATTCACCGGCAATAATACATTTTTTAACGGTTGGGTACCAAGTAACACATCGGCTATATCGTAATTCATATCACCCGGATAAACCCAGCTTGTAGCATTGCCCTGCGGATCACAATCAATAAGCGCAACCCGGAATCCCCGGCGTGCGAGCGCGTGGGCAATAGTGCAGGATATGGTGGTTTTGCCGACTCCACCCTTCTGGATGTGGAAACACAGTTTGTACATTTTCAAGCTATCGGCTGGAAATTTTCCCGGCATTAACCGTTTTTTTCTATCAAATTGTAAAAAAATATACTTGACACATTGCTTTTGTATTATATAATCTTGCTTGTGAAGATACGCATAAAAGGCCAAAACGAATTTAAAGAACCAGCCCAAGCTCACCATATAAAAAGCGGGACAACTATCCAAAGATATGGTGCATGGGGTGTTGTAAAAACAGTACATTCAAATGATATATCGGTTGATGTCTTAATAGATGGCGTATTGGTTTTACGTGTCCCGGTTGCATCCCAAGAATGGGTAAAAGCCTATCAAGAAAACGAAGAGGAAGAAGATAGTGAAGTGCTGTACGTGAGTGGAGATCGGCATTTGCCCCCAGTAGGGGCGCGGGTTTTTGTACTGATGCCGACCGGGAATTTTGACGGCTGTTTTGTGTTATGTAGCGGATTTTCAATACATGAAAGTTCGCACCGGACTACGTTTGCGTTAGAAGGTGATGACGATCCTGAAATAGCACAAAGGAAAAACACTGCGCTTGATAATTGGAAAACGGTACGTGATTATGAAAAAGGCAATATAACAATATATTCTCCTGACGATAAAACTTTTTTTAGGATAGAGTATCCTGACGAATCCGGTGAGCCTGAAAATCCTGAAATACATTTGCAAGCATTTGAAGAAGTAAAATTAGATATTGTGCAAGATAATAATACAAGCCTTTCGTTATATGATGAAGTTTCAATAAAACACAAAAAAGATACATCGACAGTTATCAGTAGTTTTGATGAAGTACTATTGCAGCATACCAAAGAGAAAGCGGTTGATATACAAGCATTTGATGAAGTAGTAATTTCGCATACTAAAGGTGAAAGTGTAACTATAGTAGCTTTTGATACGTTGATAATGATAGATAAAGATGGGGTGCTTTCGGTAAATGGTAACAGTGAGATTAAAGCAAAAAGCCCTGAAGCTATAACGATGGAAGGAAGAACGCTAACGGTAACCGGAAAAGATAACGCGACTGTAAAGGGTGGTAATTCTACCGTTACAGTAAAAGATAACCTAGTTACGATAAATGGCGAAACCTATTGTCTCGTGCAGTGGGAAACCTTAGACGCTGCAATGAGAACATTTTGGATGCAGCTAAAAGTTGCGCTGTCTATTTCACCGATTGCCGGAAATGGAGCAGTTGCGAGTTGGATCGGTTTGCCGAGTTCAATAGATTTGTCCAATGCGAAAGCGCAACCGGTAAAAATAGGCGGGCCAACGGTGAACATTCCGGAAGTGGCTGACCCCGATGATATTATTGCACAAATTATGAAAGATCGTGCAACGGCACGGTCGGCCGCGGCGAGTGCTTCGAGTTATGCGGATCAGGCTCAAGCCGCGGCCGATAGGGCGTTACGGGCTGCACAGTTGAGTGGGAATGCGGATGCGATGCAAGTAGCGGGGCAGGCACAAACAGCCGCGGGGCAAGCTCGGGCGGCCGCGGATCAAGCGCAAGTAGCTTCTGACAGTGCTGCGAAAGGTGGGCAGGCAGCAGCCGCGGCTGGGGCGGCAGCTGCTCAAAGTGCAAGCAGTACGGCTCAAAGTCAAGCGCAACTGGCGGAACAATATGCGGAACAAGCAGAGGAGTTCCCGCCGCTCATTCCGCCCGGGGGTAATTAAATGGCAAACAAACTCGTCACCGATGTCTATAAAAAGTCGTATATGCTAGAGTTCCCGGAGGAATCGTTTACTTTTTCAGTACCGCCGGAAAGTGAAGAATTAACGTATACACAACGGAAAACAGAAACAAAAACTTTTGGCGGGTTGCATATAGATGAGTATGGGGTTGACGCTGTGCGGATAGTGTTATCCGGCTCAACGATAAATCAATCCTTAAAATTGATTTATAAGGCAGGAAGCGAGTCATGGTTATCCGGCGAGGACGAAATCTATCTGTTGCGTGATTTATTGGTGAAGTATAAAACTGGTAAAGAAAATTTAGATAAAAAGGTCTTTCTCTATGATTTATCTAAATCTGGTCGGCAAGGCAATAGCTGGCAGGTGGCAATCGGCGATTTTAAGATACGCAGAAGCAAGGAACGGCCTTTTACCTACAACTATACAATAGAATTTACTGGATATACCGAATCCTCAGAATCTTCGATGCAGAGTGATTCAAATATCGCGGTAACTCCCTACGAGTCTATAGACAAAGGAAGTAGCGGGGCCTCTGTTACCGAGAGTGCGAGAGTGGAAATGACAGTGAATATGAGTACTGATATTGCGTCTCAAGCCTCGGCTATGGGTGATGTTATCAATAACATAGGAAAGCAAATAGGTAGTCAATAGGAATACGGTCATGGCAGAGAAACCGGTCGAGGAACAAATACTCGATGCTGAAAAAGGTGTACAAGGAATACTTGACACGGCATCAGTCTTAAAACAAAGCGCACTAGCAGCGTGTAGTTTAAAGCGAATAAGTGAAGATACAAAAGCTGCGCTTGATACCGTTGCCGATAACGCTACGGCGGCCATGAGAAAGGCGCGGGAAACGCTGGAACGTTCAAAGGTGTGGTATTACTTCAAAACGACAGTTGCGATTGTAAAAGGTGCGATTGACATAATTGAAACTGCAAAAGAATTATTAAATATGGAAGCATTTGTTGAGGCAGGACAAGCGTTATCTAACGGATTAGGTGATTTTTTTGAGACAGTAGTGTATGCCGGTGTTAAAACTATATTTTTAGCCGCTCGTAACGAATTATTATCCGGAGATGTAGACGCTGTGTTATCGGATTTGAATACAATACAGGAATATATAGCTGGTATCGGGACGTATCCTGTAACAGTGCAACAGTTGGAAAAGATTAAAGAATCGGTCATTAGTGGCGATGATTCTAGTGTACGTTCCGGTTTAGACGAAATAGAGTCGGAATTACAAGGGACAGAGCCGTACGAAGGAATGTCTGATTTGTTTGATGCGCTTGCTCAGGCACTAGCTAACGAATCAGTGGAAATTGCTACTAATGCACTTGATTCAATCAACACGTCTGTAGCAACGGCTCAGTCTGCGTTATATCATGCTGTGAATACTGCTGCAAAGAATACAAAAGCTAGAGAGCATGAAATGCGGCGTTCACTATCTAGCATTGACGCATCTGTGCAATCGTTAAAGAAAATAAGGAGTAAAATAAAAGAATCTTCCGAGACTGAATCAGCCATTAAAATGGTAATAACAAAAAGAACTGAAGAATCAGAACGCTTAACGGCTGTACCTATTATTACTAAAAGCATTGAAGGTATTTTATCACAAATGAAATCACGGTATGTTAGTACCGAGTTTGCTTCAATATCAGTCCCTATACAGAAGATAATAGATGCTATGCAAGTGATAAAAAATACTATTGATACTATAATAAATAAAAGGTTATTGAAAAATTCAGGCAATACTTCTAAAACATCGAATTATTTTGAAGAGATAGTATCGGAACCGAATAATAACTCATTGTCAATGCTCGATTCTCTAGCAAGTTGGAAAAGTATAGCCTGGGAAGTTTCACGTATACGACAATTTTTAGATAGTATAATAACCGGTGCATTTGAAATATTGCCGGAATATATAGTTGACACATACGCAATAGACAATGAAGAGTTTATCGCGTTATTATTTGAATATGTCGATACATTACAGATTCTCGTTGACGACACTATCAGGAAATTATATGAAGAAAACACGTTATCGGTTGGTACCAGTCAATACGCAAAGAATAGCTCAATGTTAGTTATCGTGAGGCACGGTGATACCGCTGACCGGCTAGCGAATAAATACTTAGGATCCGCTGATTTTACAAGTGTTTTATTAGAATTTAACGGGCTAGTATCGTTTGATGATGTGCAACCGGGTGATATATTATCAATCCCGGAAGTGTTTATGGGTAATAATGATTTGGCAAATAGGATTTATGATTTTACCGATAGACACGAACCGCTAGGGAGAGATATTGCGCTTGATGAATTAGGGAATGTCAAATTAAAGAGTGACGGAGTCGCACTAGTGACCGGGACAGGAAACATAAGCCAAGCGATATTATTACGACTCCGTGAAAATGTTACTAAACGAATTCGGTTGCAGACCTATGGTATTATCACAAATATCGGCAATCCGCTGGCTGGCATCAATTTTATCACAGGGAGTATATATAATACGGTTATGCAAGACCCTCGTGTGAAAACAATAAATGATATACAATTTACAACAAAAGGTGATATTATAGACATATTCGTACGGTTCACAACAATTCAGGGGAATGTCGTTTCAATCAAGGAGAAAATCTAATGCAAGTGAAATCATATAAAGAATTGTATAAGCAAATGACCGATTATGTTATCGCTCATCAAGAAGAGGTAACCGATTTTAACGCGGGCAGTGTGATAGCTTCGTTTATTGAGGCGGTTTCGATTGAATTGACTACACTGTATATACGTTGTAACGTTGGCTTCGTCACCTACTTAAAAAATGTTCCGATGTCAATGTTTGACTTCAAAAAAAACGAAGGAACGCGTGCCTCTGGGTTTGTTGTATTTTCAAGAGAAAAATCCGTTGCATTTGATACGGGTATTCCTCGCGCGACACTTATCGGGAGTGGTGAATTGATATTTAGCACTTCGCACGATGCTATTATACCCGCGGGACTACTTAATTCTTTACCGGTGCCTATCTCGGCAACAAACGTGGGACATACTTATAATGTTAGCTCCAAATCTATAAATGAAATTAAATCGACTGTTAGTAGTGGAATTGTGGCAGTCAATAATGATAATGCGACAACTGGCGGTACTGACGGTGAAACATGGTCTCAATACCTCGAAAGATTTTCCGATTTTATATTGGGCTTGCAGCGTACGAATAAATATGGGTTTGAATCAGTATTACGCAAAAGCGATCTTGTTAATTCTTATTATATTCAAGAAAATTTTCCACCGAAAGCTGGATTGTGGAATATAACCTTATACTTGGAAGATGGGACCGGAACTATATCACCGGAATCGGTGCAGAAAATATCTGATAGTATTGACGGTAATAATTCCGGGAACGAAAATGGGTACCGTTCACCCGGAATAAATATTGAATATCGTGCGCCTGATATTTTTTTGATAGACGTGTTTGTTACTATTTACGTAGCTTATGATGTGAATTTAGATAAAATAGAACATTCGGTTATGATACAAATAGTGGAGAATCAAATAAAAGAATTTATCAACACATTCCCTATCGGAAAAAGTTATTTGAAATCCGATTTGATTGTTGAGATAAAAAAAACGTCATTCGTACGAGACGTAGAAGTACAATCTCCATATGAAAATATGGAGATACAAGCGAATCAAATCCTCCGTATACGGAATTATTTAGTTTCAATCGGCGCATAAGGTTATGGATACAAAACGAAGCTTATTAGACAATTTACCAAGCGGGATCAATAAAGGCGATCCATTTATTGAGGCACTGTTCTCCACTTTCGACGGGGAAGGTGCTATCAATAATGAGATACAGTCTTTTAAAGAAGCTTCCGATGACTTAATTCAAAAAGAGACATTTTCGCAGTTACCGGATAGCGCGGCAGTTCGTGTCGGGAAACTATTCACAAAGCTTGTCCCTTATCATGGGGAATTAAATAGCGATTATGTACAACGAGTACTTGCGTTTACATCTCGAAATAATGGAAATGTATGGGGGACTCGGTGGGACATATCCGCGGCTATTGCCAAGTATACCAAAGCAGCGCATTGCTTTATCATAGAAAATACCGATGACAGTGCTAATAATCTTATCGGTGATGGTGATTTTGAAGATACCAACTCTCAATGGTCTCTGTCTAACGGAGCGTCCGTTTCTAACGATGCGAACGATGCTTTTTCTGGCGGCCATTGTGTATTGTTACCGCCGTTCCAGGACCGTGGCACTCTTCTTAAACAATGGTATTTGTCACACGGCTCGCAAGACCCAGATTCCGGAATACCTGATTACCGGTCCGAAAGTTATTTCGATGACAGTTATTTCGCTTGGGATCAGGAAGGGTTGCGGCTAGGCTCTACCGCACAACAAACGGTTTCCGGATTGCAAGCCGGGAATTATACGTTACATTATGTTACGAGGGGCGAATCTGGAGTAATAATACGAAATAGGAGCGGAAAATATTTTAACGCGGATAAACATATTCTTACATGGCAGGATACGTTGATCGTGAATAGCAAACAATATACAACGATTGACACGTTCAAAGAATGGAGCGACCGTTATTTCTTCATAGTGGTACCGGACCATGATACTATCACTTTTAATATCGTCAATGCTGGTGATAGTGATGTGTACGTAGATTATGTCCGGTTATTCCATAAATTACCCTATCCTACCTATACAATACTGCTGTATTTTCAAGATTATAGTACAGCGCCTCGCCAGTGGTATTTATCAAAAGGGGATCGAGATCCGGATCCGGGAATAATCAATTATCGCCGGCAAAGTCATTTTGGATATAGCTTTTTTGCCGTAACAAAGGGCCGCCCGCGTGTAGGTAAAACGTACCACATGGCCGCAGGGAATGAAGACCCGAATCCGGAAATAATTGACTATCTGAATGAAAGTTATTTTGACGAAAGTTTCTTTCTAGTGTTAACGACTACTTTTTATGATACGTTATTTGATATACTTCACCCGGTAGGAATACGATATTTTTCTGAAAATATAGAATCGGAGGTAGGAGCTTATGCTGGAAAGTAGCAAAGTGTATGAGAATGAGATTATAAAGGCTGAGGACGTAGATTTTGCGTTTCTGCAAACTATTATGAATTCGGCTGTAGTGAAAGGGCTGTTAGAACGGACAGACGTTGACATGATCGTGAGCGGCGGGCAGATTACGCAAGTCGCGCCGATGGTGCTATCTGTGAATCGGCTATTCTGTATAGGGCAGACGCTTCAAGTGCCGATATTTCTTGACCAGCAGTCCGATGACATCCAGATACCACTTGCTGATGCAAATCAGTACCGTATTGATATTCTCGAAGTGATCCCGGAGATTCAGTCGTTTAATCATGTCCAGCGCGCTTTTTACGATCCGAGTCTTGATGCCGAGCAGTTTACGACCGTAGCGACAAAGCGGCGGAATCGGGCAGTGTTTGTGGTAAAATCGGGGACGCCGGGGTTGGGAACTGCGCCGTTGACTGATGATGGCTACGTGAAGCTCGCGGAGCTAATTATCCCGCCTCTTGCAACCGAACTGCCCCCGGAGAATATACTGCCGGTAACCGCACCGGTGCCGGGTGCCGCAAACGAGCTATGGACTTCCGAACCGGCCCGTACCATGTTCTTAGGCGGAATTGACACCTTAAAACAGCAAGTGATCGACTCTAACACTCAAACACTTGAAGCCGCTAACGAATACACTGATCAGCGAGTAGCCGCGTCTGAAAATGTCGATTATATCGGGAAATGGCCGCTGGAAAGCACACTCCCGCATCTAGCGGATAATCCGGCGCTCCGCAACGGCTCGACCTATGGCCTTGAGAATTGTGATATTACCGCAGAAGGTTACTCCGGCTTAGCAAAATACGAAAGCGCAAATGATTCGTGGGACATTTATCCGGACATGACACTGCGTATGGACCAAGAAACGATCACTCTACGCGAAAGTGATGGCGCATATCAGGTAAATCCGGAACTGGTCGAAAAAATCGAGATAGGCTCTACTGGTTATCAAAAACCTCCAACAGGAATCCCGGTGTCAGACCTCGCTTCGGCAGTGCAAGCAGTTTTAAGCTATGTAGACACAGGTAAGAGTATTCAAACTATTGTTGATGGTATCGATGCCGATCTTGACAATAAAATTGATAAACATGGCACTGATAGATTGTTGACTCAAGCAGAGGCTGCAATAATTGCTGGAGAGCCGGTCGATATTTCAGGGCTACAAAACCAGATTGATACGATTAACGAAACTTTGCCGTTAAAAGCAAATAGTACCGATGTTGATCAAAAAATAACACAAGCTCAACTTGCTAACCAAGCGTGGTTCTCCGCAGTTAAGACAAAAGCGGATTTACCGACACCTGACAATCAAAATGGTACGTATCTCTGCCGGGTTATTAAAGACCCGACTACACCGGATCCTGATTTGTATCCGGATTTAACGTCATACAATGGAGTCTGGCAATGGATTGGTTCAAATACAGTTAAAGAATGGACATATTTCTCTGATAATCTAGATTTTATCGACGAGACCGAATTAAGCGATGCTATTGCAGTCGAGACTTTACGGGCGACTGACGCGGAATTACAGTTACAGGCCGGTAAAGTAGCAAGCCCTGAAAGTGCAGTCGGTGAAACTGCTGATAGAACGCTTGCAAATGGTGGTACGTTCAAAGTTGTAGGAATACCGGTATCCGGCGGGGAACCGATTGAAGTGTATTTAACTTTACCTACAATATATCCTTATTATATTTAACGAACTACAAAAAAAAAGGAGTTGTAAAGTTATGCTGGAAAGTAGCAAAGTGTATGAGAATGAGATTATAAAGGCTGAGGACGTAGATTTTGCGTTTCTGCAAACTATTATGAATTCGGCTGTAGTGAAAGGGCTGTTAGAACGGACAGACGTTGACATGATCGTGAGCGGCGGGCAGATTACGCAAGTCGCGCCGATGGTGCTATCTGTGAATCGGCTGTTCTGTATAGGGCAGACGCTTCAAGTGCCGATATTTCTTGACCAGCAGTCCGATGACATCCAGATACCACTTGCTGATGCAAATCAGTACCGTATTGATATTCTCGAAGTGATCCCGGAGATTCAGTCGTTTAATCATGTCCAGCGCGCTTTTTACGATCCGAGTCTTGATGCCGAGCAGTTTACGACCGTAGCGACAAAGCGGCGGAATCGGGCAGTGTTTGTGGTAAAATCGGGGACGCCGGGGTTGGGAACTGCGCCGTTGACTGATGATGGCTACGTGAAGCTCGCGGAGCTAATTATCCCGCCTCTTGCAACCGAACTGCCCCCGGAGAATATACTGCCGGTAACCGCACCGGTGCCGGGTGCCGCAAACGAGCTGTGGACTTCCGAACCGGCCCGTACTATGTTCTTAGGCGGAATTGACACCTTAAAACAGCAAGTGATCGACTCTAACACTCAAACACTTGAAGCCGCTAACGAATACACTGATCAACGAATAGCCGCGTCTGAAAATGTCGATTATATCGGGAAATGGCCGCTGGAAAGCACACTCCCGCATCTAGCGGATAATCCGGCGCTCCGCAACGGCTCGACCTATGGCCTTGAGAATTGTGATATTACCGCAGAAGGTTACTCCGGCTTAGCAAAATACGAAAGCGCAAATGATTCGTGGGACATTTATCCGGACATGACACTGCGTATGGACCAAGAAACGATCACTCTACGCGAAAGTGATGGCGCATATCAGGTAAATCCGGTTATTTTGGAAAGTTATGGTGAGTATACCGATGGACGTAACTTGCTAGATGTTCTTGGTGTGTCTACTATCGCAGATGCTATGGCACTTATTCACACAAAATGCAATGGTACCGGGAAGCCGAATTTCTATCCGATTCAGATTGGTGATTATCTCGATTTGACTAATGGGCTTACAGTAGACGGTACCGTTTACGCGTGGAATGCCTCTTATCAAAATCTGCGGCTGGTAGTTTCCGGGTTTAACACCTTTAAAGCCATGGGTTCTACTGAAAATGCTCAAAACCATATCCTATTTACCTTCAGAAATTGTCCATTGACTCGTCAGATGAACACCTCAAACGTTACCGATGGCGGCTACCCGGCAATGCCGATTAAAGCGTATCTTGACGGTGTTTTTGCGACAGGCTTGAATGCCGCACTCGGCGGCAATTATATTTACCCAGTCCAACGATATATCCCGGCGGGCTATAATTCCGGGAATACGTGGTACACTGGAAGTGTATGGTTGCCGACAGAGGTAGAAGTTTTTGGCAATCAAATCTTTGGTGTCGATTTGCGGTATGGAACGAGTTTTACGCCTACAACAGCTACACCGATCCACTTTCCGATTTTTCAGAAATCGTTTACCTACCGGGTTAAACGTTACAATGGTAGCCGTCAGTATTGGTGGTTAGCAACGCCGTATTACGGGTCTTCCTCGCACTTTTGCTATGTGATCAGCACTGGTAATGCCGGCAACTACGGTGCTGCCCACGCGCATGGCATCGCCCCCGCTTTCTGTGTTTCTTGATTCTAGATTCCTGCCGCCTTGTGCGGCAGGAATCACCATGAGGAGTTTTCATGAGTGTACCCAAAGGCCGCCGAGGCCTATCCGATTTTGAATTCTACCATACCGCGCGGCAGTTGCGAGAAGACATGACAAACCTGTTGCTCCGGGATTTCGGTGTGAAAGACTCTGTCCGGAAGACCTACGAAGTTGACGGCAAACAAGTGACCGTTGTCGAAGAGTATCCACATTGGATCATCGAAGGATTCCGGGCGTCAATCATTCGGCTGTTGCGTGAATTGATACTCAATATCACAGCCGGCAATTCTATATACCCGACAACGCCGGAAGAACTATCTGAACGCCGCCGATTCCAAACTGCGTCAATCATTAATTGTGAGCAACTACAACAAGAGCTAATATACTGTGCGGATATTTTGCCATTGAAAATTAGCACAGTAGCACCCTTTGCCGGACGTATCGAGACAGAAGTCAAGTTGTTAAAAGGGTGGAGAAAATCTAACAAGAAATTATTTCAAGGTTCTTCTCCCGGTCCGCCGGGTTTGGAATAAGGAATCCGCTGTCCTCGAACTTTTGCAATGTGAACAGCACTGGTAATGCCAACAACAACGGTGCTGCCAACGCGAATGGCATCGCCCCCGATTTTTAACCGGCGGAGTCCTTAAGGGACGCACCCCCGTCAGTCAGAAAGGAGCGGATTTCTTTCCGAGTTTTCGGAGCATGAGAGCCTTGATAGTTCCGGGCGGACGCTTCTTGCATGGGAAAATGAGCGCAGTTTTCTTTCATGCCCGGTGAACTTAAGCCGTTGGGCGCAGACAAGAAACGGTACAAGGCGTTTTTTTTTGAGAGGTTTTTAGTGAATAGTAGAGAACGAAAACAGGCTCGGTTTGAGCGGCGATGCGAGAAACGGTCTGAACACAAAAAAGCATTTGCGACTCACTACGATTCGTTTGCTAACGTTGCGAATATGGATAATCTTTATACTGCATTTCTCAAAAGCCGCCGGGGCGTTTCGTGGAAAGCATCTGTGCAGCATTACGAAGCCCATGCCTTATCGAATATTGCTGAAACGTACCGAAAATTGCGTGCCGGCGAAAGTGTTCAGTCCGGTTTTGTCTCTTTTGACGTTCACGAGAGAGGCAGATGCCGGCACATCAAAAGTGTGCATATTTCGGAACGAGTTGTTCAAAAATGCTTGTGTGATCAAGTATTAGTACCATTACTTTCACGATCTTTGATATATGATAACGGCGCATCGTTGCGGGGAAAAGGTGTACATTTTGCATTACAGAGAGTTAAAACACACCTTGCCCGGTTTTACCGTTCAAATGGTTTTTCAAATAATGGATATGTTTTGTCTATTGATTTTTCAAAATACTTCGACACTATCCGGCATGATATACTGTTGAAAATACTACACCAGCATATACACGATCCGGATATTCTTGCATTATGCGAAACGTTTGTAACTGTTTTTGGTAACAACCGATCACTGGGACTCGGCAGTCAAATATCGCAAATTTGCGCTATAGCTTATCCGAATCGGCTCGATCATTATATCAAAGAAAAATTGCGTATTCAATATTATGGCCGGTATATGGACGATCTGTATGTGATCCATCAGGATAAACAGTATCTTTGTCACTGTCTCGATAAAATAAAATCAATTTGTAACGATCTGGGTATTATAATTAACGTGAAAAAGACTCGGATCGAGTCATTGTCACATGGTTTTATCTTTTTGCAGGGTAGATATTCACTATTAAAAACCGGTAAAATACTCTGTTTGCCTCGACAGCAATCCACGCGGCGTATCGCCCGAAAGATTAAAAAGATGGTTAAAGTGGGATTACCGGGAAAAGACATATACGAATCGTATCAGTCGTGGAGAAATACGTTTAGACGCCGGTTTAATGCGTACTATACAGTGAGAAGAATGGATTATTTGTATAACAAGACAATATTTAAGGGGGATTAAATGGTTTTCATTGCTGTGAAACAAAATGGTGATATAGTTCACCACACCTCGCTCCAGTCTATGCGTAGTATGGACGGTTTGTCGGCTGCTGAATTGACAGTGAGCGATGAAGCATTCGAGGCCGCGGGAGGATTGGTGCGGCGCATCAATGGGCAATTAGTGTTAGGGAAAACTCTGGAAGAGCGAACTGCGGAATCTGCTACGGCGCGAATCGCGCAGATCGACCGCGAGCTGGCAGAAATCGATCAAAAGAAAATCAGATCGACTGCGGAGATAGCTTCCGCAGTAGCATCGGGCAGCCAACCATCGGAGATCGCAAAGTCAAACCTTAATACTTTAGAGGTGCGGGCATCGAGTTTGCGCGCAGAGCGTGCTGGGGTGCTTAGTTTTTAACTACATTGCATGAGGGTTTTGATGACGGAAAGTATACGAAAAGTACGAATGGCATTACGGCATCCCGACAAAAGCGCCGTTTTGACCTTGCTTACTGAAGTGAATTTAACATTGCTCGAAAAAGAAATCATAATCCGGTCTGAATTAGATGGCGAAAGTGTGCAGTGGATAGCGTGTACATTAGTCCAATGGAAACGGCATCGTATGCCCAGTTTTTCCTATTGTGAAAAGGTGAAACGTAGAGCGATGCGAAAGATAGGGCTATATTTAACCGAGGGAGATCAGCAATGCGTGACATAACGTTATCAATTCAGGATATAACCCCGGAAAACCGGGAAAACAAATTAGTAAAGGCAGTCCGTGAGGTGTCTCGCCAGCTTAATGTGCCGATTATCGTAGAGGAACAGCATAAACAGGAGCCTTACGAATATCTTTCGCAACAAGAAGTAGCGGATAAATGGAACAGGTATTTTGAAATAGTAACCCGGCAAGTATACGAGGCGGTGTCACAAGCTCTCGATTTTCCGTCAGTTAAGTTAAAAAAAGCGCGTGGTAATGATCCTGTTATTTGGAAAGGGAAATTAATATACAGCCCGGAAACCGGCGAACCGATACATCACAAAGATTTTGATGCACTCATTGCTTCAATAGAGAAATTCCTGAACCGGAACACTGCCGGGCTAGGAAAACGGGTCATTTTAAGTGCCGTGACTATCGGGAAACTACTTGATCGAATGATACAAGAGCAGGGAACTCCGGCTATGGCACGAAAGCATTTGAACGATGTTACGTATAAAGGGCGTGATTTTGATTGGATTAGTCAAGATTACAAAAACCTCGAAAGCGTACTCGGCCATAAACTCGACCGGCACGAAATGGGTAACTATCAGGTGGCAGAAGAGTATGTAGCGCAAAAAGTAACGCGAGTTACCGAGAATGTGCGGAATGACATAAAGGAAACGATCCTGTATGGAATACTAGAACGCCGCACCAAGTCGCAAGTAGCATTAGATTTATTTAATCGACTAGGAAGCGAAAATAAGGATTGGCGGCGGGTAGTCGAAACAGAAATGAATAACACATCTAATCTAGCCGGCATAAAAGAAGAGTTGCATTATACAGAGCCGAATGAAAAGGTATATTTTAAGCGGATTGAATTAACCCGTTCGTGCCCAAAATGTGCCAGATTGAATGGTACTATAGCGTTGTGGAGCGATCATCGTTTGCCAAACGAGGCTATTGATGACGATTTTGCCAAAGTAGCGATTTGGGAAGGAAAAGATTCGACGTCCGGGGTGCCGGTGGGTACAGTACATCCAAACTGCCGCGGACATTGGATTCGGACGTTCAAGCCGCGAAAAACAGTGAAGTGAAATTGAGGTTTCTATGCAAAATATCGGTATAAAATTAACACTCGATTCGAGTGGCGTACAATCCGGTGCGAGGCAAGCAAGCCGGTCACTAGATGAATTGGCTGGCACGTTAGAAGAAGTAACACAAGCCGGCGCGGGATTGCTGGATATTGACTTACCGGCTATGCGAGTCTCCCCGCAGAAATCTGAAGTGACACCGGGGTTAAAATCTACACCAATCCCGCCAGCACGCTACCCGGAACCGGCTAAAATTCCCGATCCGGTGCGTCAACCGGAAATAGCAAGGCAGCCAACATCGCCTAAACAACTGGAACCAGCGAGGCCACAGATACCGGTTAGACCTCCTGAAACAATCAGACAGACTGATCCTATTCGACGACAAGAATCGATAAAGCAACCAAAGGTAGAACATAACCCGGAAACAGTTAGGCAACCGGAATCAGTTAGGCAACCGGAATCAGTTAGGCAACCGGAATCAGTTAGAATCCCGGAACCTATCAAACTGCCGGAAACAATTAAACTGCCGGAAACAATCAGGCAACCGGAATCAATCAGGCAACCGGAACCGGTCAGACAACCGGAAACAGTCAGAGAGCCGGAACCTATCAAACAGCCGGAAACAATTAAACTGCCGGAGCCGGAGCAGAGGTCACGGATGCCGGAGCCGGTCAAACAACCGGAAAGAATCAAACAACCGGAATCAGTTAGAATCCCGGAACCGGTCAGACAACCGGAAACAATTAAACTGCCGGAATCAATCAGGCAACCGGAAACAGTCAGAGAGCCGGAACCTATCAAACAGCCGGAAACAATTAAACTGCCGGAATCAATCAGGCAACCGGAAACAGTCAGAGAGCCGGAACCTATCAAACAGCCGGAGCCGGTCAAACAACCGGAATCAGTTAGAATCCCGGAACCGGTCAGACAACCGGAAACAGTCAGAGAGCCGGAAACAATTAAACTGCCGGAATCAATCAGGCAACCGGAAACAGTCAGAGAGCCGGAGCCGGAGCAGAGGTCACGGATGCCGGAGCCGGTCAAACAACCGGAATCAGTTAGAATCCCGGAACCGGTCAGACAACCGGAATCAATCAGAGAGCCGGAGCCGGTTAGAATCCCGGAATCAGTTAGAATCCCGGAATCAATCCAGAAACCGGAATCAATCAGAGAGCCGGAGCCGGTTAGAATCCCGGAAATTGACACTAGTAGTTTTGATTTGTTGGCTGGTGCTATTAAAGGATTGACTGGAGTTGCAGCGCAAATATTAACTAACCTACAGCCGACACTACACTTAAACCCAGCAGAAACTATACCAATTCATTCTCCTTATAATGATTTCCGGCAACAAATACCAGTACCCGAACCGAGTACGCAGATTCGTCCGGATATTTTTTTAGATAATATCGCACCTTCGGATTTTCCAATCGGGCAACCTATACCGGTAATGCCTTCTCCGGAATTGCCGACTGAACACCCAGAATCAATTGCTATACCAGAATCGCCAAACCTGAATAATACAACACTGTCACTACAAACAGAACCTGCAAATCCGCCTCCAGCATTGCCAGCCACACAGCCCGAACCAGTAGAGCCGCCGGATATAGAACTATTTACAACAGCACTATCAAGCTTGACTACTGTGTTGCATCAAGCCGCGGAACGTGGTGACTGGCGCAGAGTTGCAGGCTTATCAAGAACGATGAGTCAAACCGAGCGCACTCGGCAAAGCTTACCGGAACCAACACGCCCCACGTTAAACGCAACGCTAAACAACCGGATAGTATCAAATTTTAACGATGCACTAAAACGCATGACAAACGCGGTAGGAGCAACTGCGGACGCTGGTTCATGGGAAGAGTTGCAAGACCTCGGCAGTGATATAGAAAGAGTCCGGAATGTATTAAGTGATTTTAGCATCGAATCGACAAACACCCATAGTCAAACAAATCAGCCGCAAGTGAGACAGCCTGCTTCTAAACCACGTACCGGCGATTCTGTAGCAGATCGACTGGATAAAACAATAACAATCGATTCGGTGATGAGTACGATAAATAGGTCAGTCGATTTATTGCTGGCTACAACTAATCGTGCGTCTATAGTAAGTAAGGAAGGGTCCGGCGACTGGCGGGGAGCGCAGATTGAAGAACAGAGGCGTACCGGGAATCAGGTAAGCGGCTGGGGTTCAATGCTACTTGGTGGCGCTGGTGCTGCGGCGAGTATCGTAACGGGAATTCCGGGACTTGCACAGGTCGGTGCTGGACTGGGGAATCTTGCCGGGAAACCGTGGGAATTTAGTGCTGCAAAGAAAGAAACAGACGAGGCTCATTCTCAAAATTGGGAACGGCAGAGCGAGTCGGCGATGCAAACAGCGGCTTTGTTACGCAATTCCGGCAGTTACGAAGGAAATACTACTGCTATTTTACAAACGTTTCTAAAAGCCGCCGGCACTGCGAATAGATCCGGCTATTCTGGCGAGGAAGGTATGCACCTCGTGCAACAACTCGCGAAACAAGGACTTGGAGAACGTGCATATACTACAGCGGATCAAGTATTCCGGTTTGAACGAGGTACCGGTGCAGACCGAGATGCGTTGACGCAAGCGGCGGCAAAATCGGCACGGTACGGCGGTGGTGATATACTGCGGACTGCGTATCAGGGGACAAAAGCCAGCGGACTGGAAAAAGGGCAATTTCAGGAGTTTTTGACCGGGCTAGAGCGCATATTTGAGGAAGGAATTGAAAAAGGCTTTGTAAAAGGCGCTGCCGAGATTACTCGTGATTTAACTTTTTTATCGGAAATGAGTGGTAACGATACAATGTGGACCGGCGAGCAAGGTGCGAACCGGCTGTCGCAGATGAATAGTGCGGTGCAAAATGCGGTAAACCTTTCAAGTGTCAGTGACATACAAACATACCGGGCAGCACGGAATCTAGTAAATAGCGAGCAAGGTGCTGATATTTTCAATCGTGTAATGAGTCCTGATGGTTCCGGGAACAATCCTTCAACGAAGTTCCGGGGCGATTCGTTGGATACGTTATTGTTGATGGAGCGCGGCGCATCACCGGAATTAGTGCATGAGCAGATGAACATAATAGACAGTATTGCCGGCAATGATAGGTTAGATCGGGCAGCACAACTTAAAAACACGTATGGATTTAACTGGACAGCCGCGGCGCAGTTTGACGAAATGTATCAAACTCGTGGGAAGGATTTAAGCAGTGCCGAATTACAGAAAGAAATAGAAAAATATCAATCCGATCCGGGCAGTTTTGACAGTATGGACAAACAGTTACTCGTTAGCCAGAAAAGCCTCGAGACGGCAATGGCAGAATTAGGACATACTTTCTCGGAATCGAAATTAGCCGAACTGAAAATAGCCGGCGTTGCCGGAATAGATGCAACCGTTGATAAGATATATAATTTGTTATTGGAAAAAGAAAAAGTAATCGAGGGAGTGGATAAAATAGCTAACCCGTTATTTGATAAATCGGAAGCCGCTGATAAATCAGATTTTATGGCGATGTTATATAGTGCCAAAAATGGCACACAAGAAGAAAGAAGCGCTGCAAATGCAATTCAATTAAAGCTGGGTAATTTGACAAATAGTCAGCAAGCAGCAGCAAACCAATTAAACACTCCTCAAAGAATCATGAATCAAGCCGGCGGTGATGTTATTGAATTTGCTAACTTAGTACGTGAGATGGAATTCGCCGGACAAGCAAATTCTATAGAGATGGCAAAAAATGGTACTGAATACGATCCGGGTAAATGGTGGCACAATCAAAGGGGTGCTGTTAGTCAAGGAGAAAAAGCCTTCTTTGGTGATACCAGTGAAATAACTGATACGAAGGTACTAAGCGCAAGCTCCGGACGTGATACGAGTCTTGATTATCGGGCGCGGGATTGGAGTGCAAACGGCTACAATTACTTGCCGGCAGAGGATGTGCTCCATAAAGAATTTAATACACGGGTTAGTCCGGAAATGATGGGGCATGAGGATTTCCGTGGGGTATTTGGCACCTTTTTTAACCGGTATGCTAATGCGCTGGAAGAACGGGGGCCGAGTGGGAAATCAATAAACGAGGCAGAGTATGATAATATTTTCAATGAATTAGTTCTTGCGGTGAGAGCGTTGACGCAAAAGATGGACATCACGGTGGAATATTCACGGTGAAAGTTTTAGAATGTAGGTTCACAAACTTTTTTTGAAGTGAAAAGAAAGCCCCGGCGGGTGACCGGGGTTTATGCTAATCCAGCTTCACAGATTTAGGGTCAATACCGAACTGCCGGCAGATACGTTCCTTGGTGGCATTCTGTGCAAGGATCACCCATTTGAACAGAGTCAGCATCCACTCCTTATCCTGTGCTGACAGCCGGTCGAACTTCTCACAAAATTCTTCTTTCAATGCAACATCCGGCTTTT
>BOBG01000009.1 GCA_026002265.1 Spirochaetia bacterium | reverse complement strand
TCTGCCTACGATGAATTTGCCGTTATAGGGGATAGCGTATAAGGTGGTATAGCCCCGAGGAGAAGGTAAGCATACTCCGAGAAGTACTAGAAGAAGGGCTTGTTTCAGGATTTATCAACAGCATATTATCTAACAAAAGTGTCAAATTTGTTTCGCCGGACGTCTATTTCAAAATGGGATTGCTCTTGAATAACCTTCCGGTGCTGCTGTCTGACATAAGCGAGAAGGCAGCAAAGCGCCGAGCCAAGGAGCTTAGAGATACAGGCGATACTTGGTTTTTGCGGCGAGCGGATAAATATCGGGTATCGGCCATTATGCTACGAAATGCTAGATGCCGGAATGGCCGCCGTATCCCCCGCAAGTGTCTACAACATGTTATGCGAAATGCCCCACAATTTTTTGTAAAAAAGTATTGACAAATTGATTGGGATGTAATAATGTCGTATATAAGGAGAAAAACTGGTGGATTGTGCCAAAAAAAAGATGCTTGATTTTATGGAAGGTAAGGCTAAAAAATTTATCATTCCTGTATATCAACGAAATTATGATTGGCGCAAAGGTAATTGCCGTCAATTATTCACAGATTTAATTGCAATTTTGCAACAAAATCGATCATCACATTATTTTGGATCTATTGTTTCGCTTTGTACGAATAAGGCAGCGGATGATGAATATATAATAATTGATGGACAACAACGTATAACAACATTAATGCTTATGATGATTGCTATGATTCATCTTTTCGAAGAAACAGACGATAAATCAATTGATTCTGAGCAAATCAAACAAAAATATTTGCTACCATCTGATTTAAAAGGTTCAAAGCTAAAATTGAAACCAATCAAGGATGATGAACTTGCCTTAGATAAAATATTTACTCAAAGCAAAGCAGAAGATACTGTAAAATCACATATAACAGAAAATTATCAATATTTTCTAGAGGCATTTCAATCCGTTAGTAAGAATTGGACAATGAAAGATATAATGGAAGCAATAAGCAGACTTGAGATTGTTTCAATAAAACTTGAACCCAATGAAGATGATCCACAATTGATTTTTGAAAGCCTTAATTCAACTGGTCTTACTTTAACTGAAGCCGATAAGGTTCGCAACTATATTTTGATGCGTATGGACGCATCAAAGCAGGAGTTTTTTTACGAAAACTACTGGAATAAGATTGAGAAATTAACAAGCTACAATGTTAGTGCGTTTATCCGAGACTACATTACATATAAAGAACGACGTGTTCCAAATATCAATAAAGTCTATTTTGTGTTTAAAGAATACGTTCAAAAAAAACCGTTTGGGAAAGATACCGACATTGAACAAAAAGAGGCCGTCCTCAAAGATTTACTTCTTTTTGCTGGATATTACAATAAAATCATTAAATCAAAACATGTAAATGATAAGATTAACAAATATCTCAGTTATATAAATAAGCTTGGCTATGGGGTTGTATATCCATTTTTACTGGAAGTTTTTCGATATAATGATATAACTCAAAAGGATAATCCTGTTGATATATCTAATGATGAATTGCTTGAAATTTTGGCAGTTATAGAATCTTTTTTAGTACGGAGATTTATCTGTGATTTACCAACAATGGGTTTGAATAAATTTTTTATGTCTTTAGGAAAGGATATTCAATTGTTTCCATCCTACAAAGATGAATATGTAAATCTTTTAAAAACCATAATGTTAAACCATACTCTTAACACGTTGCGGTTTCCCGATGATACTGAATTGAGAGAAAAAATGCTTGGAAAAAATTTCTACAAAATGACAAACCGTTTTAAATTGCATTGTTTTGAACGTTTTGAAACTTTTGAAAACAAAGAAGTGGTTGAATTGCATAAGTTTACCTTTGAGCATATTATGCCAAAAAAATTATCCGATGAATGGCAGAAAGAATTAGGGATAGACTATGCAGAAATACATAAAACATATCTAGATTGTATTGGAAATCTTACATATACAGCATATAATAGCGAAATGAGTAATAAATCCTTTAAGGAAAAGAAAAATATGCATGGCGGATTCATGGATAGCCGTTTATTCCTTAATAAATATATCGCTGAACAGGATAATTGGAATCAAGAGAAAATTGTAAAGCGTTCAAATCTTTTAATTGATCGTGCTATATCTGTATGGCCATTTGCGAATGCAACAGAACCAAAATCGCGTCAAGCAAAACGAAATTCAGAAAAATGGGCTCTTGATGATGATATTGATTTTACCGGGTACAATCTAAATGCATTCTGTTTTCCAAGCGGTCAGAAATTTTTGGTTGATTCATGGGTTGAATATTACGAAAAAGCAGCGGAAAGAGTATACAACCTTGAAACAGATAGATTTAGAGAATATTTGAATAACAAAGAATTAGTGCCTGGATTTATTGGAAGTAAGGAAGACGCATATACTGAACTTTCGGCACCAATAAAAATTTCCGATGATGTGTATTTGGAAGGACATGGTAATGCAAATTTGCTTGTAAATCATGTAAAACAGTTATATCAAAAACTTTCGACAAGTACGGACAATATGTATGTTTGGGTTCAACCAAAAGTAAAATAGAATATTAAAAATTATGTAAGTTGGGGCACTTCGCATAACATACAGTTTACGCTGCGCCGCCAGTAGGCGGCTTGGCCGGAGAAAAAACGCAGTCGGGCTACGCCCTTTGTGCGTTTTTTCTCCGGCACATTTTTGCGGTTGCTGGAAACCTGCGGTTTCCTTTATCGCAACCGCAAAAACGTCGTATAGCTTTCACGTTAAACGCCATTTTTCGTGAACTGGTTAATAAAAATAATTATAAAATATACTTGACAAAATAATAAAAAAGATATAGCATTAAATCAAAGGAGAATTTAATGAAAAAAGAATATTCAATGATCCCAAAATCAATAAAAGAAAATGATCTGTATGGATTTTCTTGGATAGATTTTGTTACTTCAATCCCGTCAGTTTTATTTTTGGTTACAACATATAAATCAAATGGAAAACCAAATGCTTGTTTACAATCATGGGCAACATTTGTTGAGGATTATTGTATAATGGCATCTGTAAATAAAAATAAACATATGTATAAATCAATAAAAGAAACAGGGGATATGGTTTTAAATTTTCCTTCAATGGAAATATACCCAAAATGTGTAGAAACAATAAAAAATAATGGTTTTGATGTGGATGAAATTACGGAATCTGGATTAACTGTGGAAAGATCAAAAATAATAAATGCGCCACTAATAAAAGAATGTTTTTTGAATTTAGAATGTAAATATTTATGGGAAAAAGAAAATGTGGAAGGATCTGAACATGTTGTGATGTGTGTAAAAATAATAAATGTATCAATGGATACTGAATATTTTGATGAAAATATAAAAGGACGTTATGGAGAAACGGGATATATTTATAATATACATAATCCAACAAATCCTGAAACAGGGAAAATGGAAGATGATTTTTTAGGAATATTACAAAAGATAAAATAATAAAAAGATCGAAATAAAGCAGTCAAAACTGCACCTAACATACGCTATATGCTTCGCCGCCTAACGGCGGCTCGGCCTACGGTTTGTCTAGGTCATTCCCCTACGCTCCATTCCCACGGTAAACCTCCGGCACTCTCTTCAACTCCACTCTCAACCCTCCACACTCTTTTACTATATCTTCAAAAACTTTTTTTGCCATGAGTAGTAACGCACGAAACACCATGCGTTTCCTTTACATCTCCCATAATTGCTCCTTAACTTCAAATATACCGGAAACATACCAAAAGAGCAAATCGCCGCAACCTGCGGGTACCTTCCGCATAACTTTATGACTTGTATTTTCCTTCATCATTAACTATACTGTCTCATACCCAGAATAGGAGAGGTATGAGAACCCCGAAAATCTATTTAAAAACTACAATGTTCAATTTCCCTTTTGCCAATGACTCCCCTCAGTACAAGGCTGATACATTGCGGCTCTTTGACGAGGTAAAAGCAGGTAGGTTTGAGCCGTTCACGTCTGAATACGTGCTTCGGGAACTGGAAGACACAAGGGATACGGAGAAGCTGGAGAAAATGAAGTCATTCATGACGGATCACCGCGTTAAGGTGCTTCCGGCAAGCGCCGAAACAAAACGGCTTGCTGATGTGTATGTTGCCGAAGGGGTGATTCCTGAGCGTTTTTCAACAGATGCCCTGCATATTGCCGTCGTTATGGTCCACAGTCTTGACTACATTGTCAGCCTTAACTTCCAGCATATTGTAAAGCACAAGACAATCATTGAAACTGAGATCATTAATACCCCTGCGGAGGTGATAGATTATGACAAAGACGCTTAATGCCACATAAACGGCGACTAAAGAACCGGCGTAAATGAGAGCGTATGGAAAAAGAGTACTGCTGCAACGGCAGGAATTAACGCCTATGGACAGGAAAGCGCTGGCTCGTAATGGAACGAGTGAAAGAACCTGGTAAATCCGCGGAAGCGGCCAGAAGTAGGAAAAGTTGCCTCGAATAATCGAGATAAGCCCAAGCCTTTAGGATTAGGTAGCTGATATGTCAAAACGGCCATTCTTTACTCTCAAGAGTAAAATTATCCTTATTCTTCTCCTTCTTATGGGAGGACCTTGTATTATCACTTGGTATATGATGGGACATATAACCAACACGCTCATGCTGAGCGAAATAAAGGATAAACTATTCGGATTCGCGCGAGTTTTGGATTACTCTTTGGAAGGGACTTACGACGATATACTCAGGCAGCAGAATATGGAGAATGCTTCCAAAGAGGAAAAGATACGGGTGCTTAATCAGGAGCTGCGGAACGTTACCGAAAAGATTGCCGAGGCTTATCCTGGTCTTGGGGTAGGTTATTATTCCCGGGACCTGGACGCCATACTCACATACGGGCCGGAGTCTGAAAACCGGCAATCCGTGGGTAAAGCCATAGACGCAACTCATGCGGGGCGTACTGTAATGAGCAGCGGACAGGAAATGGCCGTACAGGGGATTATGGTTCGGGGCAATATTATGAATGCTATGGTTCCCATTATTCGGAACGGCGCGGTTATAGGCTATATATGGGCTAATCAGCTTACCGTGGACATTGATAATCACAAGGTAGCTCGTACCATCTACATCATTCTTGCGGCGTCATACATGGTCATCCTCTTCCTGATTTTTATTTTCGGCAGAGGAACGGTCCGGGATTTACAGAGATTAATCACCGGTGTACGGGAGATGGATTTCGATTTGACCAAAACCATATCCGGCACCGAAGGGGAATTAGGGGCTGTTTCAAAAAGCATCAATGTATTTCTCGAATCCCTGCGTGATATGATAGGTAAAATACGCTCCGGTATGGGGCAGGCGGAAAGCGATACTACCGCGCTGAATCTTATGATGGAAAAGGTAAAATCCGCGGTCATGGAAATTACTGAAAGAGCCAAAACGATTAAAGATACGGCAATCGAACAGAACGGAAGCGCGCGTCAGACCTCCTCGAGCCTTGCTGCCATAAGTCAGACCCTTAATCTCCAAAATGAAGCGATTAATACCCAGGTAGAGAACATCAACAGGAATTCCGTGACTATAGAAGCAATGATGAATGAGATTCGGCTTATCTCTGAAAAGGCGGCGGCTAATACCGCGAGATACGGCGAACTGAACGCGGATGTCGAGACTGGACGCCATAACCTGCTTACCTTGAAAGAAACGGTTGAACTGCTGTCAAACCAGTCGAATAACGTATTTGAGGCGAATCAAGTTATCCGCGTCATAGCGAGTCAAACCAATCTTTTGGCAATGAATGCGGCAATCGAAGCGGCTCACGCCGGCGCGGCGGGCAGCGGTTTTGCGGTGGTCGCGGACGAGATACGGAAACTCGCGGAAGATGCGGGCAAGCAGTCGGTTATCATCACCGAGAATATGAAGCACCTCAAGACTTTTATCGAACAGGCGGTTAATACGACCGGCACGGTAAATGTATCATTCGATACAATTATTGCCGCTGTAAAAATAGTAACGGCGAATGAGCAGGATATGTTTGAAGAAACCGGCAAGCAGGCGGCAAACGCAGCCGGGATTGTGAAGGGCCTTGAAAACCTTAAGTCCATCAGCAAAAATATCTATGATAATTCCCAGAAAATCATCACCGAAAACGGAATTATCCATAATGAGATGGAAAAACTCTCTGCTATTACCGGCAAGGTTATGGATTCATCGCTTGTCATTGCTTCGGCAACCGCAAAGGCGGATAACCTGGTAGCGGATTCGATGGGCATACTTCAAAAGAACATCACAAACGTTATAGGTGTCAAAAATACTGTTGCGGTATTTAAAATTGAAGGGTGATGGTTCCGTCTTGACACAACAAGAGGGGCAATATAAGGAGATCAACGATGCCTTACACGCATATAACACAGACGAAAGGAAGCGAAGCTTTGGTTCTACGCTACAGGCAATAAGAGCATAAATATAGCAAGTTTGATTTTTTTATGCAAGCCCTCCGCTCTTGTTATTAATTCACCTTACGCATTATCCGCGAATGAACGCGAATTACCACGTTGACAAAATAATATGAATACAATAATATATAAGCAAAATTTACATTTTGTGAAGGAATTGCAATGTACCTTATGTTTTTGGCTATATTACTGGTATTCGTCCTAGTACCGCCAATAGATGCCCTGATAGAAAAGAAAAAACCTAAAGAAAAAGATGTCGTTTTCACGGAAAAAATGCGGTGCAAGCGTTATGTTCAATCAATGGCATTTCTCTGGGGCGCGGGGATAACTATTTTCATTACCTGCTTTGTTGCGGGAAAAAGCCCTGAAGTCATCGGAATCCGGCCGATACGCTTTCATTATAATATTTGGTTTACCGTTATCACCCTCGTTGTGTGCGGAGTAGCGGCCGCGTATTTTTTGTACATTCTTATTGTGTCCCTTACAAGCACAAAATACCGGGAAGAGGCAAAAAAACAAATTGCAGCCAGCGGCGGAATAGACATGGTGATCCCGCGAACCAAAAAAGAAAAGCTGGTGTTCTCTTTTGTCGCCCTCAGCGCCGGTATATGCGAAGAAATGATTTACCGGGGATGTTTTATGTTCTTTTTGCACGCAGTATTCCCCGGCATTCCGGTATATCTTATTGTTTTGATTCCCAGTGTGCTGTTCGGAACCGCTCACTTCTACCAAGGAGTACAAGGGGTTATACATACCGGGATAACGGGGGCAGCTCTCATGTGTTTGTTCCTGGTTTCAGACAGTTTAATTCCGGGCATGGCGTTGCATTTTTTTATGGACTTTTCAAGCACCTTTTTACTTTCAGAAGAATAGTATAGCTTTTTTTACCCCCAAATTTGCTGTCGCTCGGCACCATCCATTGTGCTGGAAATTTGTCCTCAAACCTTTTTATCATACACCTATTGCCTAAAGCGTTTTTTTATGGTAGACTAACCTAAAATTTATTTATAGGAGTTATCTATGAAGGAAAATAAACATCATACCGCAATACCGGAGCAGGTGATTACGCAGATTAGCGATGCCCTTACCACCATACAAACCCTGCTAGAGCCGTACGCAATCGCCCTTACCCCGCAGGAACGGCACTCCCTGCTTAAAATGGGGGACAAGAGCCTGGCATTCGTGGAAAAGTGCCATGAATTTATCCACGAAAACCCACTGTTAGCGCCAAGTTATCTTGATTTGGCGCTTTTTGATGTGGATTTTGCTGACGCTCATGGGCTGTGGGGCATACAGAACAAGGTGAGACAATTACAGGAGACGCTGGACGACACGGTAATGATCGCCGGAAGCGAAGCCTTCCACGCCGCTCTCGCTTTTTACAACAATGTGCAGAGGGCAGCAAAACAAGATGTACCCGGGGCAAAAGCCATTTATGAAAATCTGAAATCCCGCTTCCCCGGCGGCCGCCGCAAGCGTGGCTCTGATGAAACAGACATCGAGACGGAAACGGAATGAATCGCTGTCCGCTCCATGACAATGGATAAGACTTTTCGGAGGTCTTTGAACACCCTCAAAGAATCAAAGAATACTCTCGGAGAGTCAAAATCGGGTCTTTTTCAGTCAAAAAATACTTTTAGAGGGTCAAAATCGACTCTTTTTGAATCAATGGACACTCTCGGAGAGTCAAAATCGAGGCTTTTTCAGTCAAAAGACACTCTCCAAGAGTCAAAGAATACTCCCAAAGAACCTCAAAGGACTCTTTTAGAGTGTCGGAGGATGTTCTGAGCATAACAGAGAGACTTGGTGTATAAAAAAATATACGCCAAAGGCACAAATACATACCGAGGAAGACGGGCGCAAATTTGAATTTGGCGGCTGTTATCATTTTATAGATAGGAATAAAAGGACTGAAATATGAGCAAATATTCAGGTGTACAAAAAGAGCATCAACTTAAAAATCTTGTCTTTGATGACTATTTTGACAGCAAAAAATTCAGTTGGGAACAGGAAATTGATAATATCGACTTTATCATCACCAACCCAAAAAGCCGGAGAGAACTTTTTGCACTTGACGGCCCTGGAGCGTCTGTGCATTACCTTTGGGCGGAAGCAAAAAAAGAAACCCATGATATTTTTGAAATGCTCACTCAGTTGATAATAACCTGCAAGAAAACTTATGACAAAGGCGAATACCTTGCCCCGCCGTATATCGGCTGCTTTGACACAGCCCGGATTGCATTTGTTGATTTTCATGTTATTTTACCAATATTCACGGAAACGGATTTTAACTGGAACACAACGCCCAGCAATCACGAAAGCCCTGATTTTCAAAAGGCCCTTCTCAAAATAAAAAACCTTATCGGTGCAAATATCGTTATTTATACTTTCGGTTCAGATGACCGGGAAATAAAAGAATTCATTAAAACGCATGTCGGCATTGCCGGAAACACAGGAATTAAAAGCCCCATTACAAAAGATAATTTTGTACAAATTTTTATCAAATGGATTAAGGAGGTAAAACCCTTTATCAATATATCAAAAACGGAATGGATTGATTTCAAGCAAACCGGTGTTTTGGACTGCGATTTTTACCGCGCTGATCTTATGAGTTTAGATGGAAATACCATAACAGAAAAACTAAAAATTATTCTAAAAAATGATAATTATAAATTTCAGGCGGTTTTTGGTGGTCGTTTATTTTCATCTGATATTGGTTTTACTGATATGGGTGAAGCGTACAAGCGTTTCTGGAATAAATACGGGCGTCCTCCGGCTCAAGTGTACCAGCAGTATATAATTGACCGCAGAGATCTGTTAGTACCTGAAAACATCCGGGAAGTCAAAGGCTCGTTTTTTACGCCAAAGATTTGGGCTGATAAATCAAAGGAATACCTGGCTGAAATTTTTGGCAGCGACTGGCAAGAAAAATATTATGTGTGGGACTGCGCGGCCGGCACAGGCAACTTGCTGGCAGGATTAACAAACGAATATAATGTGTGGGCTTCCGATATTGATGAAGGAAATGTTGAAACCATGCAGAGCCTTATTGATATTGATGAAAACCTGAACTTACTACCTAGTCATGTTTTTCAGTTTGATTTCTTGAATGACGGTTTTGATAAACTGCCGGTAGAATTAAAAAAAATTATTGACGACCCGGAAAAGCGGAAGAAGTTGATTGTGTATATCAATCCGCCCTATGCGGAAAGCGGTGCAGGAATCGGTAAAGGCATTAACAAGGAAGGCGTTGTTATCGCACATACTTCGCACAATATATATTTAGATTCTTTGGGTAAAGCATCGCATGAACTCTTTGCACAATTTATGGCGCGGGTCCATCATTTGCTTCCAGATTCTCACTTGGCTGTATTTGCAACATTAAAATATGTCAATTCATATAACTTTCAGAAATTCCGAAAATTTTTTACAGCCGTGTATAAAAAGGGATTTATATGTAAAGCGAACACGTTTGATAATGTTCACGGTACATTTCCTATTGGATTTGGAATTTGGGAAATAACAGATGATAAGTTTCCAAAATCAATTCAATTTGATGTTTTTGATACCGGCGGTGAAAAAACCGGTGTTAAACGTTTTTTTAATGGCGAACGTTATATTAACGACTGGATACGTTTTGTTGATAATTTTAAGGATCCAATAGGTGTTCTTAATTCCAAAGGTATTGACTTCCAGAATAATCAAGGACTTTGGATAAGCACAACAAAACCTACAGGCGGCGGCTCTCATTTTGGAATTAGTAAAAAGAATTTAATTGAAATTGCCATTTATTTTTCGATTCGTCAAGTTTTTGAGCATACATGGCTTAATGACCGCGATCAGTTTTATTATCCCAATGAGGGTTACAATACCGACAACGAATTTCAAAGTGACTGTTTAATATTTACGCTGTTTCATGGGCAAAACCGCATTAGCTCCCATGACGGTATAAATCACTGGATACCTTTCACGGAAAAAGAAGTTAGAGCAAAAGAAAAGTTTGAATCAAACTTTATGAGTGATTTTCTAAAGGAATGTTCTTTCAGTGCAGAAGCACAGGCAGTATTTGATGCCGGATGCGAATTGTGGAAATATTATCATGCAAAAATCAAAAACAATAAAACCGCCTCTGTCAATGCTTCATTCTATGATATTCGGGAGTTTTTCCAGGGCAGAGATGAAGGCGGTCGTATGAACACCAACTCAAATGATGAAACATACAACAATCTGCTCGCTACTCTACGCGAAAAACTCCGCGCCTTGACGGAAAAAATAAAACCAAGGGTTTATGAATACGGTTTTTTGAAGGAATAGGAGGAAATTCTATAATAATGAAATAATTGTTCTAAATATATTATTTGTTTCAGACATTTTTTAAAAAAATACTTTTTTTACTTGCCTTTATATAGTCCGCATAATGAGGGAAAAAGAACGAAAATTGGGAATTGTAATTTGACTATGCCGATGTTTGGCCTGTTACAGCGCCACTTTAAAAACACTTCCTGTTTCGGCGCTCTCCGCTTGAATATCTCCGCTGTGGGCGTGAACTATGGCAGCGGCTATAGCCAGCCCGATACCCGCTCCACCGGTGCTGCGGTTACGGGATTTATCGGAACGGTAGAAACGTTCAAAGACATGGGGCAAATCCGTTTCCGGTATGCCGATACCTGTATCGGCAATGGAAACTTCCCAAATCGGTGGCGGGGGCGTTGCGGGGGTGTCCCCCGCAGAGAGGGGTGGCGGAAGACCGCCGTAGGTGGGCTGTAGCCAGGGGGGAGACTTCCCCCCTTTTTCCTTTATACTAACGGTAACACTCCCCCGGTCGGTATATTTTACGGCATTGGATAACAGGTTGATAAAAACCTGCTTGAGCCGGTCATAGTCGGCGTGTACCGGACTTTCCATAAGATCAAGTTTTATTTCAATGCCCTTTTCAATGGCCGCGGCTTTGAATTGTTCTGCGGTTATGCGTAAAAGCGAGCCAAGATCAAATTCAGTTTTGTTGATCGTAATATTTTCCCATTCCAAGGCACTAAGGGTATTCAAATCCCGAACCAAACCGGCAAGGCGTATGGTTTCCTCAAGGCAGCTTTCAAGATGTTCCCTGTCAGGTTTATACACACCGTCTATCATGGCCTCAATGCCGCCCTGTAAACAGGTAAGGGGGGTACGCAGTTCATGGGCAATATCGCTGGTCAACTGTTTTTGCCGGCGTTCAGCTTCTTCCAGTTCGGCAGCCAGACTGTTGATTGAAAAAGCCAGTTCTCCAAGTTCTTTTGTTTTATAGTTATCATCAATCCGAATAACCGGCTTCCTGCTTGTTCCTCCAGAATGGGCTTGCGCTATTTGCCGGGCAGCCTCGGCGGACTTGTTGACAGGTCGGGCAATGGCGCGGGAAAGAACAATTGAAACCATAAAACTTGCAAAGGTCAGAATAATCGTAGCCATAACCAAAAGCCGGTTAATAGAAGAGAGAAAGGCACTTTCTGTTTCGCTGTAAAAGAATGGGCCGTAGGTTTCAATACTAACGGTTCCCACGGTTCTGCCGGAAAAACGCACCGGGTACTGGTCTCTCCGCAGTGCGCCGCCAGAAAAACCGAAACGTCCTTCCATGCGATCAGCAATATCATTTATTACCATCGTACATTCTCGCATATCGCAGGAACGGGCGTCCCACACAAGGCTGCCCCCCTCATCTTCTACGGTTACGATATAGCCCTCATGGACAAAGTACATACCCATCGCCTCAAGGGTAAGGGTGTCAAAACTCCGGCTCATGGGGTTGTATTGTTCTCCGATTGCCCGGACAATTTCGGCGCTTTTACCGGCAATGTTGGTTTTCACCAGCGATGTAAAAACAATACCGGTAAAAATATTGATGATGATAGTCAACGCCGCCAGCGCAAGGCTGATAAAAAGGGCGTAGGTCAGGGCCAGCCGGTTTTGAAGGCTAATCGTAAATCTTTTTTTCATGATTCGCCTATCCTATACCCCATGCCATAGACGGTCAGAATATACCGGGGGGTCTTTGAGTCATCTCCGATTTTCGCCCGGAGCCGCTTGATATGGCTGTCGATAGAACGGTCAAAACCTCCAAAGTCATCGCCCTTAATCGCTTCCAGAATCTCATCCCGGGTAAAAACTTTCGCCTGCCGGGACATGAGCAAGGCAAGGATATTGTATTCATCACGGGTGAGAGACAGCGGCTTGCCGTTTTTGCTGACACTCCGCTTTTCGGTGTCTACGGTTAAATCATCATAGGACAGAAATTGCCTCGTACTCTCGCCTGCTCTCCGCCGCAATGCCGCCTGGACACGGGCCATAAGCTGCCGGGGACTGAAAGGCTTGCATACATAATCGTCCGCCCCGATAGTGAGGCCGTGGATAATGCTTTCTTCCTCAACCTTTGCCGTGATCATAATAATGGGAATATCCGACACCTGCCGCACCTTTTTGCAGAATTCTTCCCCAGAAAAGTCGGGCAGCATGAGGTCAAGGAGTATCAAAGAAACCGGGTTTTGCTCAAACAAATTCATGCCTTCTCTGCCGTTTTTGGCGCAGAGGGCCTTGTAGCCGTTCATTTCAAGGTAGGATTTTACCAGTTCAAGGATTTTAGGCTCATCATCCACCACCAAAACGCTTTGTTTGTCGTTCATAGTTCTATAATAGCATAGAATTATGTCAATTTTGTGTCAAAACGGTAAAAAGAGGGAAGTCTGACGATAAAGCGGCGCACCACAGAAAGCATACCGTGTCTGCAATTTATGCCATTACAGCATTGGGATAACTTTGATAAATCTTGCCATTGATTTCTTTACCATTAGCGTGTTTGTTGCGTTTTTTACCATCACTACCCCATGTTCCCCATTGCTTAAAGAAAAAAGCAACATTTTGTGCTTCGCATTGACATTGAACATTATGTAACCATGCGGGATCCATTTTTCGCGCATTTACTCCGCTTTCACCGCCTACGATAACCCAATGAATATCTGTCAAATCTAAAATGCCAACATCACCAATTAAAGGTTCAATAGACAAAAATCTGATAGATGCATTAATTTCTCGTAAAACATCTATTCTGTCCTTAACATCAGCATTCTCAACAGTTACACCCAGCCAAACATTGTTTGGTACATCGCGTGTGGCAAAATAGCGTTTAAGCTTTTTTTCGCGTTTAGTAAGTATCTGATAATGATGTTGAGGCGTTTCGATAATAGTTTTAAATATCTTATCAAGAAAATCAAAAGTCATATTTTCATGAAACAAATCACTCATTGAGTTTACAAAAAAAATGGTCGGTTTTTTTATTAAACAAGGCTGTTCCAACCGTTCTGGTAAAATGCAAAACTCAAAACCGTTTTCATAACCGTGCGCACCCATTGCTTGAAGTCGTCGCGCCATAACTTCCGCATAACAATTTTTACAACCTGCACTAACTTTTGTACAGCCAACAGACGGATTCCATGTAGCTTCTGTCCATTCAATCTTTGTTGTTTTCATGATTTTGCCTCCAAGACAAATTTTACTACATCTTCTCTTTGGGTTAAATAAAATGATTTTTTTCTTGCTTCTAAACCACTATTGATAACATACACTTTGAAATTGTCTTTTTCTGATTGCCAGCGTTCAAATATTGCGTTTGTGTGCTTTGGTAAGAATTCATTTTCAAGTGTAAAATTGTAAATCTGTTGATTTGTTTTCGGGTTTGTTAAATAATTTAACAGTATATTCTCCAAACACTTAAAACTCTCATTCCTTGATTGCTCGTCAAGTATTTCATCAAACAAGCCAGGACTTTCAGGTTGTGTAAATCCCCTGCCTGCCTTGTCATCTAATTCCCATTTAACCTCAAGAATTTTTTCAAATCCATATTTATGCGAAGTCATAAAAAACAAGGCAAAATAATTTGTCTTATCTCTTTCGATATAATATGAAGTAGTGAAGAATTTATCGTTGTATTTCAATGCCTTTGATATGTTTTGTATATAATCCATTACAGGCAATTTTTCTGTTCGCATTTTGTGACTTACAGCGAAAAAGCTGTTAATAAATTTACGCAAAGGCGCATATTGAACAGTGTATTCATCTTTCATTGCCGCTTGTGTAAACCGGTGCATATGTGATATTGGTAAAAACAAGATAACTTCTGTCTTCCCATTCTCCATTAATTTGTGAAGAATATCATTTCTAATATTTTTGTACCCGTATGGGTCTATGAATATAAGGTTTCTTGTATTTGTAGAGGTTTGCGATACACGATTGTAAACTTTTGCAAACATTTCTTCAACATCAAGATTAAAATATTCAACGTTACATGCTTTATTGTTTTGAGCTTCTATGTATGCCCTTACTCTATTTATCTTATCAATTTCAATATCATTGATAATCAGTGATATCCGAGTATTGTTACACGCTACTTTTATTATATCATCAAAAGCAACAACAGGACTTCCTTTCTTCCCATCTTCATAAACGCCTGTCCCGCAGAACACATCAAAAATATTGATTTGTGTTATATATTGAGATTTACAAAGTATCTGTAAATACCGGCTGAGATAGGCTGCATAAAACTCAACTTTCGCCTGAGAATGAATTTGCATTGTATTTTTCACATCTGTTTTGCTCATATAGACCTCATTCCCCCGCTACTCCTTCAAAAACCCATACTTATACACCTTAGGCTGTATTTTCACCGTGAGCGTTTTAAGCGTTCCGCGCAAGGCGGCAAGAAGCGCATTGTAAGTTTCGTCTGTTGATTTTGTGTTCATCGTGCCGCTTTCTTTACGCCCCTGAAAGTATTCCCGAATGTCATAATACGAAGCATTGTGCGAAACGGTTTTGTTGTTCTTTATTGTGGCATGATAGTATTTCCAAAGTTCTTTTCCCGCACCCAACACGGCGGCAGCTTCTGCGCTCAGAGTGCGGCCTTTAAGAAAGTTGCTCATAAAGTTTGATTCAAACTTTTCCCGTGCGCCTACCTCTTTTTCAGTGAAGGGGATCCAGTGATTGATACCATGCTGGGACTGAATATTGTTTTTGCCATGAAACAGTGTATACACCAAACAATTATTCTGAAACTCTGTGTCGTTTTTATAGCCATCATTAGGATAGAGAAACTGGTCATTGTGATTTATCCATGTGTGCTCAAAACAATGACGAGCAGCAAAATATATTGAACATTGCACAAGATTACTTTTAGCTATTTCGTTACACGAAAGATGGCTTGTTGTTTCAGTCAGGCTGATAAAGACTAAATTATTTTGCTGAAAGTCATTGCTTGTGTAATACACTTTTCCGATACTTTCTTTTGCCAGAGCGTTATTTTCTACAAACCATTTATTTATATATTCTATACCGTTGTAAAATCCTTTTGTAGCAATTTTATTACCTGCGGTGTCCAGTACATCAAGTTTAATTTCTTTTGGAAATTCAGATGGTTTTTCTTCATATTCTGATATATGATAATCCGCTGTCAATTTCCAAATCAAGAAACCGATAGGAAATTTACCATGAACATTATCAAATGTATCTGCGTGAACCATAAAACCATTCATAAAAGAAGCACTAAAAACACGCCGTAAGTTTTTGAAGTTAGACGAGTTTAAATACTTCAATGTTGAAAACATTGCTAAATTGCAATGCGGTATTAAATCCGCTATGCGAATAATGAATTGCGAAAAAAGCTCATTAGATGCCTTACCCAGTAATTTTTTATAGTCATCATGCGTCTTATGTTGTGTCGAAACGCCTGTTTTAGCTTTTTCACCGCCGGAACTTTCCGCATACGGCGGATTGATATACACAATCAGCTTCTTGCGCTTTTCCGGGTCGTCAATTATCTTCTTCAACTCCTCCGGCACTTTGTCAAAACTGTCATTCAAAAAATCAAACTGAAAAACATGAACGGGAAGTAAGTTTAGATTTTCGTCAATATCAATCAAGCTTTGCATGGTTTCTACATTGCCTTGATCAACGTCGCTTGCCCACACATTATATTCATTCGATAATCCGGCAAGCAAGTTTCCCGTCCCCGCCGCGCAGTCCCACACATAGTATTCGTCCTGCCAGTCCGCGCCGAAAACAGAAGCAAGATACTCCTTTGATTTATCAGCCCAGATTTTAGGCGTAAAGAACGAGCCTCTAATCTCCCGAAGATTATTTATAACCAGTCTTTTTTCCATACTCAAATTCCATTATTCCCGCAAAAAACCATATTTATATACCGCAGGCTCTATCTTTTTTGCCAAAACCTTGAGCGCCTCCCGTAAGATTTTAATCAAATCATTGTAGGTTTCGTCTGTTGACTTGGTATTCATCGTGCCGTTTTCTTTTCGCCCCTGAAAGTATTCCCGAATGTCATAATACGAAGCGTTGACCGAAACGGTTTTGTTGTTCTTTATTGTGGCATGATAGTATTTCCAAAGTTCTTTTCCCGCATTCAACACGGCGGTGGCTTCTGCGCTCAGAGTGCGTCCTTTAAGAAAATCGCTCATAAAGTTTGATTCAAACTTTTCCCGTGCGCCTACTTCCTTTTCGGTGAAGGGTATCCAGTGATTAATGCCGTCTTTTGATTGGATATTATTGTTAAATAGAATATTCATAAGACAATCATTTTGAAATTCTATGTCGCTTTTGTAGTTATCATTTGGGTAAAGAAATTGATCTCGGTCATTAAGCCAATCAGCAGGAATAGCATGCCTTACAGTATAATAAATAGCAGATTCAATTAGGTTATCCTTTGTAACCTGAAAATTATGATTACTTGCAATAACTTTTTTATATGGTCTATCAAAAAAGGTCAAATTCTGTTGTTGAAAATCATTTGCTATACCAATAAGTGTAGCGATTGAATATTTCACATCGAATGGCTTTCTAAAGGCTTGTGCCCAATCATTAATGAATTTAACACCACCATCATAAGAATAATAATTTCTCTGTCCAATGCTATTTCCATTTTTATCAAATACATCGACACTTGTTTTTATAAAAATCTCTTTAATGGTCGTATCCCAAATCTTAAAACCAATGGGAAATTGACCTTTTACATTTTCAAAAGTATCTGCTGGAACAATAAAACAATTTTCAAGCCTAGCAAGAAATACCGACCTAAATGTACTAAATCGTGGGGCTTGTAGTGCTTTTAATGTTGAAAATTCGGCTATTTTGCAATCAGGTATTTCAAGATATATCCTCATCAAAAATTGTGCAAAGAGTTCTTTTTTTGCATGACTTAGTCTATTTTCATATTTTTCCCCAACCAGTGTTTTCTCTACTGATTTTTTGCCATTCTTCCCTTGTATTTTTTTGTTATTCGCAGCTTCCGCATACGGCGGGTTGATATACACAATCAGCTTCTTCCGTTTTTCCGGGTCGTCAATAATCTTCTTCAATTCTTCCGGCAGTTTGTCAAAACTGTCATTCAAAAAATCAAACTGAAAAACATGTCCGCTTAACAAGTTAAGGTTTTCGTCAATGTCGATAAGACTTTGCATGGTTTCCACATTCCCTTGTTCAACATCGGAAGCCCACACGTTATATTCATTCGACAATCCGGCAAGTAGATTTCCCGTTCCTGCCGCGCAGTCCCACACATAGTATTCGTCCTGCCAGTCCGCACCGAAAACAGAAGCAAGATACTCCTTTGATTTATCAGCCCAGATTTTAGGCGTAAAGAACGAGCCTTTGACTTCGCGAATGTTCTGCGGCACCAGCAAGTCCCGGCGATCAATAATATACTGCTGGTATATTTGAGCCGGAGGACGTCCGTATTTATTCCAAAATCGTTTATATGCTGTTCCGTCATCGGTAAAACCAATATCAGAGGAAAATAAACGACCACCAAAAACCACCTGAAATTTATAATTATCATTCTTCAAAATAATTTTGTAACCGTTCACGGAAAATTACGCAAAACTAACGATAATGATTGACATATGAAAGGAAACATGGTAAAATAATGAAATGATTTGGGGAAATCAAAAATACTTAGACATCATAAATGAACTGGAGACATATATACGTAAGCTTCAGGCACACATCAAAGAACAGGATGAGCGCATAAAAGAACTGGAGTCTGAAGTGGCGCATCTAAAAAAGGATTCAAGCGATTCATCAAAGCCGCCATCATCAGATATAATAAATCCCAAGGTTAATAAAACCAAAGAAACAAAAAATGGTACACGGGGAAAAATCGGGGGACAGAAAGGGCATAAGAAACATGAGCGCCTGCCTTTTTCAGCCGGGGAAATTGATAACGCGTTTACACAAACATTAGAAAAATGCCCATGCTGCGGCGGGGAATTAGAATTAACCAATAAGCCGCCCAAAAAGGTCCAGCAAATAGAAATAGCTCCGAAACCGTTTTATGTAAATGAGTATGCCTGTAATGTCTATTGGTGTGAAAATTGCCAATCATATCACACGGCGCCTGTTCCGCCCGAGGCACGCAGCGGTTTATTTTCAAATGCACTGATAGCACTGGTCGCATATATGAAAGGCCGATGTCACGTATCATATAGTGCGTTGCGGGATTTTTTTGAAGACGTACTAAAAATAAAAGTGAGCAGAGGATTTCTGGTAAAACAAGTAATGAAGGCCTCCGCAGCAATGGATGAATATTTGAGATTATTTGAGTTTATCAAACGCATACGATATGAAAGCGAATGGGGAGCAAATTTAAATTTTGAAAATTCTATTGATTATTTGTCAAAAGAAATATGCGAACTAGAACAAGCAATTACTTTACAAAACGCTGAAAATATAATAGAAGAATTTGGTGATGTTTTTATGATGTCACTATTTTCTTTTATTTTGGCTAGTGAGCAATGCAATTTAACGAATATAGATATTGTGAATAGGATATATTTAAAATTAAAAAACAGATATGCGGATACGCTACTCATGGATGGCGATGTACTCCCGGGATTGGAAGAATATTTTTATAAGTCAAATAAGAAAAAAGAAAACAAGGCTAAGTTGGCGAATGTGACTATTAATGAAATAATTGGCAACGATAATAAAAAAATTATTTTTTCATTATCTGATAATATCTTTATAGAAATCGCAGTATTTAATCATAAGGGCAATACTCATATTTGTCTATCAACACAAGCTGGTTGCTATATAGGTTGTTTACATTGTGCAACGACATATACAAAACCAAGATTTATACGTAATCTAACACTTGATGAGTTGTTCGGGATTCTTGACATCCTTGTAAAAGAATTAGCCTTACAACCAGAAAAATGTATTTTGAGTTTATCAGGACATGGTGAAGTTCTAAATAATTATCTTGTAATTCGTCATTTTCTAAAAGAAATGAAATCAAAGTTTCAAAAAATATATATAACTTCTGTTCTAATTAGGGATAAGTGTTTTTATCTAAATGCAATGCTATTTGATTCCTTATATATTTCTTTACATGGTTCATCAGATAATGAAAGGGAAAAAATATTCGGAAAAAGTTATAAAAAATTACTGAATATTGATGAAATAATTGATTTAATTAATACTGGTAATTTAATAAATAAAAACATTGTATTTAATTATGTAATGTGCAAACATAATACAAGAAAACAATCAATTGATAATATAGTATCTATTGATAAAAAGTTGACACGTGAGGTAGAATTAAGATGTACAAAATTAATAAAAGTTAATGACAGCGTTGCGCTAGTGGAAGCATCAGAAGATTCAAGAAATAAATTTAAAAAGATAATTGAAAAAACTTGCCATAATATCAAGATTCGACTTTCCGTAATCGAAAATGATGAGGTATCAAATATTGCTTGTGGTCAATTAAGGGCACAAAGGATGATATGAATATACTATTTCATTTACCTGACATTGAAATTACAAGTTTTACCTTCAATGATGGTCTAACAAATGCCATTTTAGATAGAACTATTCTAGAATTAAAATATTTTTTGTTTATCATGTCGATGGATGATTGCATAGTAATTACACCATCTATTCTATTTGAATCTAGTGAATTTATTAAACGATTAACATCTGAATTTAGAGAATTCCTAGAAAAGCGTTATATACAACTATTAACAAATCAACCGGATTTGAAGACACTAATTGCATCTGAACAAGAAAGTAATAAGCTTGTTAAAAACATTGATCGGTTTAAGGCATATTTCAAACCGGAACCATCAGTATTAAACATTGATATTGCTTTTCAACCAAGAAATATAAAAAATATTGGTGGTCAAAGCCTCGTAGAATGTTTAGATTATCTTAATAAATTTGGTCTACAAACTAGAGAGTTGGTTTCATTCAAAAAACAAATAGTAGACTCTGCGCAAAATGCTTTTTTATGGCCGTTGGTAGTTAATGATATGGAAAAAAGCCAATTACCAAGCCCAATAAGGAAATCTTTGAATTTCCAAAGAAAAATGTCCGAGTCATATTTGAGTACATTAGCTAGATCTAATATTATTATACCATCGGATGAGGGATTTAGTAATTATCCCATCAACAGAACTGAAAAAATATATAACGTTCAGAGGCTTGAGCGAATCCTTTTGGGGTTAGGAGTTAGTCAAAAAATCGCAATTGCGAATGAACATAAATTATTATATTGGAAAGGAAATAGTGATATAATAACACTTTGTTATGAGATACGGGAATATTTACATAAGTGTGAAAACATTGATGAGATAATTATTAAGATAAGTGATAAATACGACATTATGACTATGTTTGATAAAACAGCGGGAAATATGATGAATAAAGAGTCTAATGGTAAAGAAAAGGCAAAACAGCCAGTTGGTATTGTAAAAGCACTTATAATAATGGGTGTGATTTCTGTTTTTCTTTTGGGAATAGTAATTTTTCTCCGAGAATTAAATTTAGGCATTCATTGGTTCATTGCAATAATTGTTGCCTTCATTTTTTTACTCTTCTCAGTTTGGACTATAGTAGTCTCTCCTTCAATAATCACAGAGAATGGAGCGTTAAAAAACATTGATAATATTCTAAATAAATTATCAGTGCAATCTCTTATAGAGTTGTTTTCTAAAAAATTTATTACGCCAAAAGAATAATTGTAAATGGGGGTTACGGCACATAACAAGGCTGTAGGAGTGCGACACGAAGTCGCTTGACTAGCTGACCAAGATATGGAAAAGGAGGTAAGAGAAAAAATATCCTTCAGTCTACCTCGGTCCATTTGAGGTAATGCTACCCGCCAGTGCGTGCCCGGTAACAGACAGGTGGGGACAACGCGGTAAACGGATACATAATTTTTAATTTTTCTGTTATGGTATTTCCATCTAAACTCATGACATCAGCACGGTAAAAATCGCAATCAAGGATGCCCTTTTGTTTGAACTCCGTCCATTCCGTTTTTGATATATTGATAAATGGTTTTACTTCTTTTACCCATTTGATAAAAATTTGTACAAAATTATCTTTGGTGATGGGGCTTTTGATGGAAGCGGCGCCGTCTGTGGTGAAGTGGGTTTTGATAAATTCCTTAATGTCCTTGTCATCGGCACCAAAGTTATAGATAACTATTTTTGCACCGATTAGGTTTTTTACCTTCTCCTTTGCTTTTTGAAAATCCTCTGTTTCGTGATTGCTGGGCGCTATGTTCCAGTTAAAATCGGTAACGGTAAAAATGGGAAGCATATCATGGGTTGCGACAAAACTTATCCGCCCTTCGTCAAAAACACCAAGCCATGGCGGCGCTAAATGTTCACCTTTTTCGTAGGTCTTTTTACAAGTAAGAATGAGCTGGGTAAACATATCAAAAACATCATGGGTTCCCTTTTTAGCTTCTGCCCATAAATAATGGCGTGAACTGCCGGGGCCATCGCTGAAAAAGTCGCCTCGGGCTTTACTATCGGTGATTACAAAATCAATGTTATCTATATTTGGCTCATAGCCATATTTGGGAAAGTAGTCCTGATGGACAAGACTTTTGAGGGTTTCTTCTTTTTGTATGCCGCTGTAGTTAGCCATTGGTCAGTCTCCTTCTTTGCCATATTTTTTGGCCCTTAATGTATACTTTCTTATACACCAAGGCTCTTTTTATATGCTTCGAGTGTCTGATAGCACCTTCGAAGCGTCCTTCGACACCTTTTGAGCGTCTTCCGATACTCTCCGGGAGTGTCAGAACACTCAAAGAAAGTCCTCCGACACTCTCCGGGAGTCTCCCGATGTTCTCCGAGCGTGCCTTGAGACTCTCAGAACGTCCGCAAACACTCAAAAAGAGTCTCCCGAGGCTCTCCGGGAATGTCCGGAGATACTCCGAGTATGTCTTGAGACTCTCCGAGTATCTGATGACACCTAAAAAGCCTCTATTAAGACGCTTTGAGCATGTCCGGCGGCTTATTCTGTTTCCGTGCCGGTATCCGTTTCACCGGAACCGTTCCGCCGTTTCCCGCCGGGGAAGCGGGTTTTCAGGTCTTCGTAGACCGCCTTCGCCCCAGGAACGTCCTGTTTTGCCGCTGCCTGGGTGTTATGGTAAACGGCAAGGGCGGCGTGATACGCTTCACTTCCGGCAGACATAACGGTATCGTCCAGCAGTTCCACCAGTTGTTTCCCCAAATTGAGAATATTCCAGAGACCGTGGGCATCCTGCCAGTCCTTCTCAAAGTCGGCCATATCCAGAAAACTGGGCACCAGATTGGGGTTGTCCACGGCGTAATCGTGGGCTTTTTTCACAAAGGCAAGGCTTTTGTCCCCCATTTTGAGCAGGGAGTGGCGTTCCTGCGGCGTAAGGGGAGTTACGTAATCCCGTAACTGGTCCAAAATAGCGCTAAGCTGGGTGTGTACCTGGGTTATAACCTGTTCGGGAATAGGTTCCGTATGTTTATTGCCTTTCATAACGGCTCCTTGTTTTAGGAAAAGATAGCCTATTATATCACCAGGGGGCGGTTACGGCAAGGGATCTTATAAAAGACATCGGTTTTTTAGAGAAAAATTCAAAAAAACCATAATTTTTTTCAATCGACATAATTCTGACACAATTACCGGTTATAGTTAAGGCGGAAAACAAGCAGAACTACTTCGTATTTTTGCCCTCGGAGTTTTCCTGCGGAAAACTCCACTTATTTTTTATGGGAGATGTATGCTATGAAAACTGAAACAATCCATATTGGCGGAATGACTTGTGTCAACTGCCAGAACCGGATTGAAAAAAAACTGAAAAGCACCGTAGGGGTGGAGGACGCAACAGTCAATTACAGCACCGGAACGGCCACTGTTACCTGGAATCCTTCGGTTGTTACCTTTAACGAGATTAAAGCCGCGGTTGAAACACTGGACTATACGGTTCTGAAAGAACCGGTACCGGACGCCGTAGCCCCGGTAACGGAGATCATCGGGACATTGGTCATAATACTTTCCCTCTATGTGCTGCTGCGGGGTCTTGGGATTAGTACCATCAGCTCTGCTTTCCCGCTTGCTGAGGCCGGTATGGGTTACGGTATGCTGTTTGTTATCGGACTTATCACATCTGTTCACTGCATTGCCATGTGTGGAGGGATTAACCTTTCTCAGACTTTAGGAGGGGGAAGCCTCCCCCTCGCTCCAACCCTGCGGGTTTCCGCTACCCCCTCTCCTGGGGGTTCCACCCCCAAACCCCTGTTTAATCCGGCAGTCCTCTTTCCCTCTGTCCTTTACAACGCCGGGCGGGTAATTTCTTATACCACCGTGGGAATCATCGTTGGAGCATTAGGATCGGTAATTACCATATCGGGGCGCTTTCAGGGAATAGTCCAGTTAGCTGCCGGGGTATTCATGGTCATCATGGGTATCAATATGCTGGGTATTTTTCAAGGCGCTGTGGGAACCTTCCTTCGCCGCTTCAATCTGAGTATGCCAAAAATCTTCGCAAAAAAGATCGACGAGCAAAAGGCCGGAAACAAAAACCCCCTGATCATCGGCCTCCTCAATGGGCTAATGCCCTGCGGCCCCTTACAAGCTATGCAGCTTTACGCCCTTTCCACCGGAAGCCCAATAGCCGGAGGTATCTCTATGTTCCTTTTTAGCATGGGGACGGTTCCTCTCATGTTCGGCATCGGAGCTTTGGGGTCGGTATTAAGTAAAAAATTTAGCCACCGGGTGATGAAGGTTGGTGCAATTCTCGTAACGGTAATGGGCATGACTATGTTCACCTATGGCTGGGGGCTTTCGGGATTTAGTTTCGATTTTGTGGATAAGGCTGTCGCCGCGATAAATCCCATCGCCTCAAAAACAGGCGGAGATGGGGCCTTTGCACCGGTAATTGAAAATGGCGTTCAAATTGTCAATTCTACTTTGAGCGGGGGGCGCTATCCTGCAATCACGGTACAGGCAGGTATTCCGGTCAAGTGGACGATCAACGCCCCCCAGGGCAGCATTAACGGTTGTAACAATCGTATGATTGTTCGGGAATATGGCATTGAACATAGCTTTAGCCCCGGAGAAAACCTTGTTGAGTTCACCCCCACGAAAACCGGCAAATTTTCCTACTCCTGTTGGATGGGCATGATCCGCAGTTCCATCACCGTAGTCGAAGAAGGGCAGAGTATAGCTGATATAGGAGAACCTAGCCTAAATCCAACACCGGCAGGGGTAGCCATACCCACAGACAAAGTGTCGTTAGCTGAAATTAGAGATGAAGGTTATCAGACCATAACAATCAACCTCCATGATGAAGGTATAGACCCGGCGATCATCGTGTTACAGCAGGGCATTCCTACCGTATGGACCATCAACAACAATTCCCTTGATCCAGGCAACAGCAGCTTGATATTTCCGGCTTATTACGCGGAACTGGAGATAGAACAAGGAGACAACGTTATCCAGCTTTTGCCTACAGATGATTTTGATTTTTCCACTGGCGACAATGTGTTTTACGGTTATGTGAAAGTGGTAGAAGACTTGAACAACATAGACATAGAGGCAATCAAGGCGGAAGTGGGAAATTTTGAAACTATGATATACCCTGACGCTTATTTTGAAGCGGTGGCCCAGGCTGGTGGTTGTTGCGGAGGGGCTGAAGCGTAAAAAAAATCTGTGCGTTATGAAAAAACATAATGCTGACACAATCGCACAGTATTATTTGATTTGAAGGAGGGTTATAGTATGGACTTTTTATTGAGCCATTGGCATTGTATCGTTCCGGTGATTTTGATTGGCGTGGTTCTGCTTTTGCAGGGCCGGAACAAGGAAAAGAGCTAAACATTTTGGAAACAAGCGGTTTAGTAATTAACCGCAGAAAATAAATGCTGTGGAGGCAAAAAATGAGAAATTGTTTTAATAAAAACAAAGTATTGGTTTTAACGGCGGCCTTGTTGATAATGGGTTCCGCCCTTTTCGGACAAACGGCAGGACAAAACATCGTAAAACCCGCCATCGCCGACCGTGATCTGGTTATCCAGATTTCCGAAGTTACGGAAAACGCTATCTTCTATCCGGTGGATATTGAAGGAACCCGGCTTGAAGTGTTAGCGGTAAAGGCCCCGGACGGCACAATCCGGACGGCCTTTAACACCTGTCAGGTCTGTTACGGATCGGGCCGGGGCTTCTACAAACAGCAGGGGACGGTGCTTGTCTGCCAGAACTGCGGCAACCGCTTCCGTATGAGCCAGATAGAAGTACGAAGCGGCGGTTGTAACCCGGTGCCAATTTTCCCGCAAAATAAAACGGTAACGGCTAATACCATTACCATTTCAAAAGACTATTTGAAAGAAGCAAAATCCATCTTTGCAAGGTGGAGGCGCGGTTAGTTTCTGCGAAGCTAGCCGCATTGGAAAAAATCGCAAAGTGATTTTTTCCACGAATTAATGAAGGAGTGTAACATGCAAACCGAAACCTTAAGCATTGGCGGCATGACCTGTGCGGCTTGCGCGGGCCGGATAGAAAAAACGGTGAAGAAACTGGAAGGGGTTACGACTGCAACCGTAAATCTTGCCAGCGAAAAATTGTTTGTAGAATATGCCGACACCCAAACCTTGACGAGTATCAAGGAAGCGGTGACGAAAGTTGGGTATCAGGTTTTGGACAGGCCTAAAGGTTCCACGGTAACAATCCCCATCGGCGGGATGACCTGCGCCGCCTGCGCCCAGCGGGTTGAAAAGGCCGTTAAAAAGCTGGAAGGGATAGAAACCGCTTCGGTAAACCTTGCCACGGAAAAGGCCACCGTGGTCTACAATCCCCAGGCCCTGCGGATTTCGGCAATCAAGGAGGCAATCGTAAAAGCGGGTTACACAGCCCTCGACTTTTCTAAAGAAGGGGCTGTTGATGAGGACAAGCTGCGGAAAGAGCGGGAAATAAAAACCCTCTGGAGAAAGTTCATCGTGGCGGTCTCATTCGCCGCGCCGCTTCTGTATATCGCAATGGTTCCCATGATCAAGTTGTTCAGCCTTCCTTTCCCCAAGGCCCTGGCCCCGATGAATTTTCCGCTGCTCTACGGGCTGGCGGAACTTGTGCTGGTTATTCCCATTGTGGCGGTTGGCTATCGCTTCTATACAGTTGGCTTCAAAAATCTTTTGCACCGCAGCCCCAATATGGACAGCCTTATCGCCATCGGCACATCGGCGGCAGTGCTGTACAGTCTCTACAATATATGGCAAATCGCCCAGGGCAATTTCCGGGCGGTAGATGCCCTATACTTTGAAACCGCCGGGGTTATTATCGCCCTCATTCTGCTAGGTAAATCTCTTGAGGCGGTATCCAAGGGACGCACCAGTGAAGCTATCAAAAAACTCATGGGACTTGCCCCCAAGACGGCTATCATTATTGAAAATGGTGTTGAGAAGGAAATCCCCATTGATGAAGTGATCCCCGGCGATATTATTGTGGTAAAGCCCGGCGCAAAAATCCCTGTGGACGGCGTGGTTACCGAAGGGCGTACCGCCATTGACGAGTCCATGCTTACCGGGGAAAGTATGCCGGTGGATAAAAAAGCCGGGGACAAGGTGTTCGCCGCCACGATTAACAGCAACGGTGTTATTCAGTTCAAAGCTGAAAAAATCGGCAGCGATACGGCTCTGGCGCAAATCATCAAGCTGGTGGAAGATGCCCAGGGTTCCAAAGCCCCCATCGCCCAGTTAGCCGACATCGTTTCCGGTTACTTCGTGCCTATTGTCTGCCTCATTGCGCTCGTCGCCGGCATTGCGTGGTTCATAACTGCCTCCGCAGGGCTTGTAACATTGCCCGCTGGAAAATCGGTTCTCGAATTCTCCCTCACCATTTTTATCTCCGTACTGGTTATCGCCTGCCCCTGCGCCCTGGGCCTTGCAACACCCACGGCGATCATGGTGGGAACCGGAAAGGGTGCGGAAAACGGCATTTTGATCAAAGGCGGCGAGGCTCTGGAAACTGCGCACAAGATACAAATCATTGTGTTTGACAAGACCGGAACCATCACCGAAGGGAAGCCCAAGGTTACGGATATTGTGTTGGGGGAAGTCTCCCCCTCGCTCCAGCCCGCATTGCGGTCTTCCGCTACCCCCTCTGCGGGAGGAGTGCCCCCCGCAACGCCCCCCCTGCGGGAAACAGAAAACCTCTTCCTTCAAATTGTTGCTTCTGCCGAAAAAGGTTCTGAGCATCCCCTTGCTTCGGCTATCGTACAAGAGGCGGAACAGCGCGGTCTTGCGTTCCTCCCTACAGAAGAATTCAAATCCCTCACCGGACTGGGCATTGAGGCAAAAATTTCTATACCCCACACTCCACACCCTACTCCCTACTCCTCATACCCCACATCCTACACCCCACACCCCGTTCCTCACACCCCACACCCTAATCCCCACACCCTACACCCCGTTCCTCACACCCCACACCCTAATCCCCACACCCTACACCCCATATCCCATACCCCATTCCCTATCCCCTACTCCCTACTCATTGGGAACCGTAAACTCATGGACGAGCGCGGTATCTCTCTTGCAGAACTGGAAGTTGATTCAGACCGGCTGGCCGGTGAAGGGAAAACGCCCATGTATGCCGCACTGGATGGGAAGATTGCAGGCATTGTGGCAGTGGCTGATGTGGTAAAACCATCGAGCAAAGCCGCTATTGAAAGCCTCCACAAAATGGGGATTGAAGTCGCCATGATTACCGGAGACAACAAAAAAACCGCCGCGGCTATCGCCAAACAGGTAGGCATTGACCGGGTGCTTTCGGAAGTGCTGCCCCAGGACAAATCCGCCGAAGTGAAAAAGTTACAGGACGAAGGCCGCAAAGTGGCAATGGTAGGAGACGGTATCAATGATGCTCCGGCACTGGCACAGGCGGACATCGGCATCGCCATCGGAAGCGGAACTGACGTGGCAATGGAAAGTGCCGACATCGTGTTAATGCGCTCCGATTTAATGGATGTTCCCACGGCCATCAATTTGAGCAAAAAGACGATCCGCAACATCAAGCAAAATCTCTTTTGGGCTTTTGGGTATAACGTGGTGGGTATTCCCATTGCGGCAGGTATTTTGTATCTGTTCGGCGGGCCGCTTCTCAATCCGATATTTGCCGCCGCCGCCATGAGCCTTTCTTCGGTGTCGGTATTAACCAATGCCCTGCGTCTCAAGCGGTTTAAGGCCGGTGGAAAATGATGAAAAAAATTTATAGGAGAACGATGGAAATGAAAAAGACAAGTGTTTTTATGGCAGCGACTCTTTTCACCTTACTGGTAATGGTAGCGGTTTCCTGCGATAAAGGTGGAGGTATTTCTTCGCTTGATGTGGTAGGTAAAGACTCTATCAATTCTTTTGACAAACTGTTACAGCAAACCGCACGGCAGGTAAGTCCTGATGAAATGAACGGCGGCTGGTCGCTGGCCGCTCCAGATAATACCGCACGATTTATCTGGAGCAAAAACTACGCCGAAAGCCCCCTACATGACGTGATGCTTGAATTGGACGCCGCTCCCTTTCTCGCGGCCGGGCTTGATCCCGATAAACTCTCCGAAAATTTTGCCTTCTATGAAGGTATGATCATGGTAGGCACAAAACTCGGGGAAGAAACCCTGAAATATTCAGGCGAAGTTACGCCCCTTGCTTCTTATGAACAGATCGTAAAACTTAAAAGAAATAGTATCGGCTATCATGGCGCCCTTGATCACTACGGCGTGAACCTGGGGGACGGCAACCTGTTTGAATGGGCTAAAGATATGAGTACCAATGACAAGGATATGGTTTTTGTTCTTAACCCTGAACCGTTTATTGCGGCAGGAGTTGACCCGGACAGGATTGAGGGTTGGGCTTTTGCCAAGGTAACGGTTGATGACGCAAACGGAAAGCCCGTAGAGGTGGACAAAATATTGAAGCCCATTAACTTGCTGTAAGGACGGAGGAGAAAAAATGGAAAAGGCAATTTTACGGGTTGAAGGTATATCCTGCGACCATTGTGTAAAAACGATAACCAAGGCGGCGGGGGATCTCCTCGGCGTGAAAAACGTAGAAGTAGACTTGAAAGGAAACACAGTATCTTTCATGTTCGACCCGGCAAAGTCCCCGCTCAAAAACGTTGAGGCGGCGATAACCGATGCCGGCTACGATGTAAAAGGCTTGTTGAAAAGCTACAACCGCACCTAAACAGGCCAAGCCCCAGATTTTCGCCTCTGTGCGAATCCGGGGTTTCTTGATAAAAACAATAACGCAGGGCTTTGTATAGTACCTTAATCCGTATAAAATTTATGGTAAATAATGGACGGAAGAATTGTGGTAAACGGAAGCCCTCGTCAGAAAGGGGAAAAATGAATATGTTCACCAATATCGGACTATCGTTAGTTTTATTTGCCTTTGTTACAAACCGCGCCTACAGTAAAGACGGAAGCGGGACTATTGATAGTCAAAATAACTATAGCCACCTGTCAACCGCTGATTATATCCGTGACATCGTGAATCACAGCGCGTTCAAAGGTTTTGGTGAACTGTTATTGCCGAAGGATGATAACTCAAATTATTACGACACTCCGCTTTCTAATGTCGGAAGCCTTATGCCGTATCATGGTCATGTGCGCCCTGATATAGTGGTGAGCGCACTTAACCGCATGATTGATGATGCCGCCAATGGAAAAACGATATTCTACGACTTCTACACTGAACAGCAAAAACGGAATGATCCCGCTAAAAAGCATACCGGACTTTTCTTTTTCAGAGGATCACAGGATGCGCCGTTTGCCATTGTATGTCCGGGCGGCGGCTTTTCCTATGTCGGCTCCCTGCATGAAGGATTTCCCTTCGCGGCGGAGATAAGCAAAAAAGGACTTAACGCTTTTGTCATACGGTATCGTATCGGCAGTGAGCAATACGCCACCGAAGACTTGGCCGCGGCAATAGCGTATATTTTCAAAAATGCGATGGAGCTTGGTATCGGTACAAACGATTATTCGCTATGGGGTGGTTCCGCTGGTGCGCGTATGGCTGGCAATATTGCCTTGAACGGTGTTTCCACTTATGGCGGAGGAAGCCTGCCAAAACCGGCAGCAGCAATAATTGCATATACTGGACAATCAAGTTATTCAAGTGATTTTCCGCCAACATTCATTACGTCAGCCGTAAACGATGGAATAGCAAATGTATCAACCGTTGATCGGCGTGTTGAAAACTTGAGGAGTGCCGGAGTAGATGTTGAATACCGCAGATACAGCAGGGCCGGACACGGCTTTGGGCTTGGCGTGGGTACTGACGCCGAAGGCTGGATAGAATACGCCATTCAGTTTTGGGAAAGGCATATTCGCTTAAAATGAGCTCGCCGCCAGCTTTCTTAGTTTATCCCTATAAGGCGGCTGTAGCCTTAAACGGCTTTTGGCTCCTTCCGCTTTTGCCGTTCCGCTATTTGTAACGTGTAATACGTTACAAAAACGTAAACCGCCATAATCGAAAGCAGAGCGGCAAAAAACAAAATCACGGGGCGGCTCTCATCCCAATAGTCAAAGGAAAACCCTAAAAATAATTTTGCGAACATATCCCGGTCGAAAGACGCCCACACACCAAAAGCAGCAAACAGAAACGCCGTTAGCTTTGCCGTTAGTGCGCGAGCGCGACTTTCGCCGTTTATGCATGCCTTCTTGTGCATCCCCTTTACAAACAGTCCCCAATGAAGCCCAAGGTGAACGCCGATTAACGGCAAGCCCCAATAGGCCGCGGTCGTGTGTATCTGCCGTAACAACATTCCGCCGGGCAAATGCAGAAACACTAACACGACGCGGGACTGCAGCAAGCCGGTTAGTAAAACGATGGCAAAAGTGAATACAAGCGCGGCATTGCAGGCTGTCATTACGGCACGGCGCGACGTGTATGTGCCTTTGAGAATAGTTTTATACCATGTGCGGTTGATGACATTGTGCGCGATACACAACACAAACACACAAACGCCTATCCATTCGTGAGCGGCGTCCCCTGTTATGCGGTAAGCGTAAGCGCATAACAGAAGGAGCGTTATTGCAATATCTATGATGATTCTTGCAATGAGTTTCGTTCCCACTAATTCACCATTCCAAGCCGGCGAAGCCAAGCGCTGGCTTCTCTTTGAACGGTGTCGCGCTCTCTTTGGCTGCCGAGTTCAAAACTGCCGCTACGTCCGCCCCGGATCGCCAGTCCTTCCAGAACGGTAGCTTTTGGGATCAGTTTTTTTAGGTCGTTGACGCTGCTTCCCAGACGGCTTCCGTTATGGGTGCAAAACGGAATGACTATTTTTCCCGCGAAATTATACTGTTCCAAAAAAGTGAAAAGCGCCATCGGCATAGTTCCCCACCAATTCGGATAGCCTACAAAAATAATATCGTAGGAGTCCATATTACTGACGCTTGTTGAAAGCGCTGGACGGGCGTTTTCCCGTTGTTCCCGCTGTGCTAAAGTAATAAGCGGATTATATTCTTTGGGATAGGTTTGGACGGTTTTAATTTCAAAAATATCCGCGCCTACCGCGCCCTGAATAACCTGCGCGACAACACGGGTGTTCCCGCTCTCCGAAAAATATGCGACAAGCATTTTTTTCGTGCCGCCCGACTGTGCATTGAGTTCCATAAATCCCTCCATGCAAAAGAATGTTAATGCAAAGATCAGAATTTTGTTCATACTTACTCCTATACAAGGTTATCCTGTTCATACTTCAAAAGCCGTTCCTCGTAACCGTCTATTTTTTTGTCCAGACGAGCGAGCGTTTCTACTATCTCCTGTGAACGTTTGGCAAGCAGCTCACGTTGTTCAACGAGCAGGGCTTTCCGCGCCGGAATGGTGGATGCGCCCTGTTGAAACAATGCCACATATTCTGTTAATGCTTCCACGGTAATACCGGCATTACGCATACATTTTATGAAGTAAACCCAATTACACGCCTCTTCATCATACTCACGAAAACCGCCTCTGCCGCGCTTCACCGGCGGTAACAGCCCTATCCGTTCATAATATCGCAGCGTATCAATAGACAGTTCATATTTTTTGCCGACTTCCGCAATCGTCATCGTAAACCGCCTCTATCACGCCGTCTTGCTTTTAAGCACTTCTGCAAACTTTTCTAAAACCGCAGGGATGTCGATGCTCTGGGGACACACTTTCGCGCATGAACCGCAGGCGATACAAGCCGAAGGTAATTCTTCCGGCTTCATTGCGCCTATTGTAAAGGGCAACGTGGTAAAGGCAAGATTTGCCGTTTTGCCATAGGTATACTCGTTATACAACGAAATGAGCTTTGGAATATCAAGGGACTGAGGGCAATCTTCGCAGCAGTACCGGCACGCAGTACAGGGGACCGTATCCGCCAGCTTTCCGGCTATTGTAAAGAGCAGCTCTTTTTCAGCTTCACTCGTTGGATCATTCGTTGAAAAAGTTTTGATATTGTCTTTTAGCTGTTCTAGCGTTGTCATGCCGCTTAATACTACCTGTACACCGGGTAATGATTGCAGAAACCGGAATGCCCATGACGCAATGGAAGCATCGGGGCGTTTTTCCTTTAACAGTGCGTTAAGGTTTTCATTGATAGATGCAAGCTTAGCACCTCGGCACGGTTCCATCACCACGACAGGCAGTCCGTGTTTCTTTATAACTTCATATTTCTTGCTGGCGTTTTGCAGCGTCCAATCCAGGTAGTTGAGCTGGATTTGGACAAACTCAAAACAGTCATACTTGTCAAGAAATTTTTCAATCGTTTCAGCGCGGGCGTGTGCGGAAAACCCAAGGTGATGGATGCGTCCTTTCCGCTTTTGTTCAAGCAAATAGCGTATACAGCCGATTTCCTCATCGGTATAAAAGTCCCATGCGGTTTCACAAACATTATGCAAAAGGTAGAAATCAAAATAATCAACGCCGCATTTTTCCAGCTGCCGGTCAAAAATATCCGAGACAGCAGCGACCGGCGGATGACTTGCCAAAAGTCCGGTAAATTTTAATTTCCCATCGTCCGTTTTTTCCATCATATGGCCGGGGAATTTCGTGGCAAGATAAAAACTATCACGCTTTTTGTCTTTAAGCGCCTTGCCCATAAATGTTTCTGATTCGCCCGCATGATAACGATAGGCGGTATCAAAATAGTTTAGACCGTTGCTATATGCGTATTCGATAATTTCACGCGCTCGCTGCTCATCGATTTTTTCACCTTCGCCTGTTTTCGGTAAACGCATAGCCCCCATACCGAGGCATGAAAGATTTATATTCTGAAACGGTTTGTATAACATAGGTTTTCCTCCTAACGGATAAAATTGGTCATCACCCTTGGGGGTACTTCCGGTTCCGCAATATTGGCGGCCTTTTTACACTTAATCAGATACGCCATATTATTTGCCAAAATCCGCAAGGTTCTGACTCCCTCCTCGTCTTTGTAAACATCTTCCGGTGTATAACCGTGTATTTGATTCCAGTAACAGGATGAAACAATAGGCATTTGTGCTATGGTAAAATACTTGTTTAACTGGTCAAATGTCGCGCTTGCACCACCTCTCCTGCAACTGACAATACTTGCGCCGAATTTCAATTTTATCGACTCAAGACCAATGCTGTAGAACAGGCGGTCAAAGAATGATGTCGCGGCCCCTGTTGCGGATGCAAAGTGTACGGCGGAACCAAGGATTATACCGTCCGCTTTCCGGAATTCCTCGGCAACTATATTAACGGCATCGTCATTAAAAACGCATTTCCCTGTTTTCCTGCAACTCAGGCAGGCGATACAACCTGCGACAGGTTTGTTTCCAACTTGGTAGATTTCCGCATCCACCTCGTTTTTTGCCAATTGATCCTTGATAATGCAAAGGCCCGTATACGTGCAGCCTTCTTTGCGCGGGCTGCCATTTACCAATACTACTTTCATGTTCATTCCTCCTTATTTCAATCCCTTTTCGTTCAGCCAATGTGCGATATGCTCCGCAACAACCTGATTATTCAAATCTGACATGATAAAGTGCGTGTTTCCGGTAATGCCGATTTCAGGCAGATACACAACGGTAACATCACCACCATAGCGGTTTACTGTTTCCGCCCATTCTTTCGCCGCGTTCAATACCATTCGCCAGAAATTCTGCGCGAAGATATCTGTTTCATTCGCGGGGATATTATCGCCAAAATAAATGATAATGGGGATTTTAGTCAACTTCACAAAATCGTCCATAGAAATGCTTTGCGGATTTTCGCTGTTTTCTTCCTGGGGCAACGGAAATCCCGCAGGCTCAAGCGCGACAACCGCTTTTACCTTTTCGTTTTTTATCGCCGTTTGCCAGCCGGGGCCGCCGCCCTGTGAATGGGTAAACAGAATACCGGGACCCGCTTTGTCAAATACGGCTGCTATTCCATCAGAGATTAGTTCTTCGTCAAAATCACCTGTGTTTGGTGTCATTTGGCGGAAAAACTGGTCAAGCGATTTTTCATCACGAGGGAACTGTACACCTTCATAAAAGTCGGGCCACGGTCCAATGCGAAATTGGGTAAACCATACCTGGTCATCGGGCGTTGCGTCAATCACAGCGGAAACGGTACTCTGCCCTGCGTCTCCACGGCGCGGCTGGTCAACGAGATATACGCTATAGCCTTTTTTGAGGAAAATATTTTGAAAACCCTCCCGTCCGTCAGATGTTGTCTGCCATGTACGCCTTGACTGTCCTGCGCCGTGCAAAAACACCATTGAATAGGGTTTTGCGTTCACTGGAATCTGATAGAACACGTCCGCATGGTCGCCGTGCCGTGTCTGACCGCCTTGGGGCTGAAAAAACGGTATATGCGGGTCAAAATTGCCTTCGGTGCTGATAACGGTGCCGCCAGCCGAAAAAGCGCCCTGTTCCTTAATAGCCAGCGTTTCAGTACTTGCACAACCCAAAACGATGAACGCCAGCAGTACGGCCGGCATTCCCCCAAAAAGCAATTTTCGTTTCATAGGCACTCTCCTTAAAAATTAGCTATAACAAATCTACACTCTGGAGTTAACTCCAGGTCAAGTGGTTTCAAGTTTTTTTGAAAAATAGTTGGCATTTTTATGGAAAAAGACGTTTTATTACTTAGCGGCGACACGGATCTCCCCCGAACCAGTGAGTGGGTTCTTGGCTTCAGGTTTTTTGTTGCCTTTATTCAAGAAAATGTGGGGATTTCAAATTTCGTATAATGTTCCGGCTGTATATGACGTTTTTGCAGTTGCTGGAAACGCATGACACAGATCAGGTTGCTGACAACACCACAGATTGCCGATTGGTACAGTAGGATCACTCAACTTTAAACCGCGAAACTTCCCGCACCAGGATATCGATATTCTCCCTGTTGCGTCCGCTTAGGTTATTAACTTCGTTCACCGCAAGGTTGATCTGATCCGCGCCGGTCGCCATCTCGTTCATGCCGTTGGTGATCTCCGCTGTCGCCATCTCAAGACTTTTTCCTTCAGTGATAACCTGGCGGCTACCTTCAAGCATTTCCCCGGAGCCGCTCTTGACCATCCGCGTCACTTCGCTCAGCTGGCCGATGGATTCGAGGATTTGCTGGCTCCCCTGGCCCTGCTCCTCCATGGCGTTACGGATGTTCTCCTCCTGTTCTGATACGATCTTTACGCCACTGTCGATGGCTTCGAACTTGTTCAATACCGAATCGGTGGACATGGTGATCTTGTCAATGGAAGTTTTGATCTTTTTGAGTACAGTGCTGATGGTCTTTGACTGCTCGGAGCTGCTTTCCGCTAGTTTACGGATTTCATCGGC
>BOBG01000008.1 GCA_026002265.1 Spirochaetia bacterium | reverse complement strand
ATCGTTGCTCTTCATCAATAATCATCAGCCCCAAATTTTTGAACACAACATCTTTTTGAATGATCCGGTGCGTGCCGACAACGAGATCGATTGCCCCGGATTTAATATCCTCAAGAGTTTTTTTGAGTAGTTTCCGTTCAACAAACCGGGAAAGCAAGGCAATTTTTACCGGAAAATGCTTGAACCGCTCTTGAAATGTTTCAAAATGCTGCTGTGCTAAAATGGTCGTTGGTACGAGAAATACGACTTGTTTGCCGGCCATAACGGCTTTAAAAGCTGCCCGGAGCGCAACTTCAGTTTTCCCGTAGCCCACATCTCCGCAAATAAGACGGTCCATTGGCTGCGGACTCTCCATATCAGCTTTAATTTCCTCCACACATCGCAGTTGATCCGGCGTCTCCTCAAAAGGAAAATTCGCCTCGAATAATTCCTGCCATTCAGTATCAGCCGGAAATGCAAAGCCTTGCGCTGTCTTTCGTTTCGAGTATAAAACAATTAACCGGCTTGCCAATTCCTCAGCCTTTTTCCGTGCATGATTTTTCCGGGCTTCCCATGATTTTGAACCCAATGCGTCTAATTTCGGTGCATTACCCTCTGAACCAATGTTGACTGTATAACGCTGAGTGCAACACCGATTCCTAGAACACTGCACATGAGTCTCCTTAAAATCCGGGACATGAGCCTATTGAATACGCCGCCGAATAACCGTCACCCTATTGAAACTGTTGTAGGGGAATATGATCCGTATCAAATTGCAGAGGCAATCCGCCATGAAGTTGCACGCGGCGGACAGGTTTTTTTCCTGCACAACCGTATTGAAACATTAAATGAAACACGAATCCGGCTTGAACACCTTGTACCGGAAGTACTTATCGACACTGCCCATGGACAAATGCCAGGCGAAAAACTCGAGGAAGTAATGCACCGTTTTTTTCATGGTGCGTTCCATGTACTTGTCTCTACAACAATTATTGAAAATGGAATCGACATGGCAAATGTTAATACCATTATCATTGATAGGGCTGATATGTATGGAGTTTCTCAGCTTTACCAACTCCGCGGCCGAGTCGGGCGTTCTGACCGGGTTGCCTACGCTTATCTTTTTTATCCGGATGCAAAGGATATTACTGAACTTGCTATGAAACGTTTGGAGGCAATTTCTGATTTTACGGAACTTGGCTCCGGCTTCAAAATTGCTATGAAAGATTTGGAAATTCGGGGCGCCGGGAATTTATTGGGAAAGGATCAGTCAGGGGAAGTCTACGCTGTGGGCTACGATCTCTATGTCCGGTTGTTAGATGAAGCAATCCGGAATCTTGAAAATGAAAAATATGAACCGGAGCCGGAACCGCTTTTAGAATTGGAATACACTGGTTTTATTCCGGATTTCTATGTTGATTCGCCGCAGGAAAAGATGGAATTATACAAAAAAATTGCTGGAGTCAGGGAAAAGGAGGAGTTGGACCGGCTGAAACATGAAGTAACGGATCGTTTTGGGCCGATTCCGGCTGAAATTTCTTCGCTGCTGGCGCTTGCAGAAATACGGATTCTCTGCCGGGAACTTTCGGCGCTTTCGCTCCGGGAAAAATCTGGTATGGTCAGGGTCGAGCTTGGAAAACTTGCAAATATCAATATTGATCGTGTGGTACAGGTATTAAAACGATCAAAAGGTTTGATAAAATTGGATCCAAAAAATCCAAATGTACTGGTATTGACGACTGGAAATCTTGGATTGTCGGAAAAAAGCGCTTTTATCCGGGAAAAATTAGCCGCGCTTGTCTGAATCCGGCTGTGCCATGAGCGGCATAGTTTAGTACCATGCTTTTCCGAATCTTGAGAGAATTGAAGAAGAATCTGGAACCAAAAACAGAACGAGGAAGAACTTCATTGACTGCTGTACTTGAGTCTCTCTTTTTGTATGTTGTATTTTTTGCGCCGGATTTGTATACGGAACCGGCCGGAATAATTATTTTTTCTGTACAACAAGAATTAAGCCGGGTTGTGCTGTACGGGATTCTTATAATCTATTTATTATTCCGGTTAAAAATAATCGCGCCGGATATGTTAAAACCGCATTTCAATGATATTCCGGCCTGCGGATTAGCGCTTGTATTATTATTTTTGACGGGATTTTGTGTTGGATTCTTTGTTCAAGATTTTCAAATGATAAAAGGTCCGAAGGGAATTATTCCGGTTTTTGTTGCAATATTGTCGTGTTTATTAACCGGTTATGCTGAAGAAGGATTTTTCCGGATCTATTTACTCCGGAATCATAGTCCGTGTTCTATTGTGTACCGGATGTTAATTGCTACGGTACTTTTCTCTTTATGTCATTGGTACGAAGGGATATCCGGTATGCTTTATGCGGCAGCCGCTTCATTAATTTTGTCATTAATTTCTCTTAAGTTCCGGTCATTGCACGGAATAGCACTGGCACATGGATTGTACGATCTTATCGTATGGCTTAACTGATTTACATAAACTATTTTTCTGGGGACATTTCCAAAAAAAAATAGCCATGGAAATCCATGGCTATCACCTCTTAACAAAATTCCTTATGGATCCGCACATATCCGGATTCCTTTGGGCACTACGTGATAATTCTGGGCCGAAGCCCGGGTTGATCGCTGAAACTACTGGGTAATCACCCCTGAAGATTCCTCTGGAAAGCTGATTCATTCAGGGGGACAGACCTCGGATCTACTATCGTTGCTAGTGAGTACGGCTCCTGCTCGGCGCTGTACCGGACATTCCAAAAGACCTTACAGGAAAAGCTGGCGACAGATCATAATCTGTACTGTTAAATGTCAATTTCGTGGTCCGGAAAAACATAACGGTAGCATCCGGAGTCGATGCGGCGTAGCCTTCCAATTTCACTTGGGCTCCTGCCTTGAGTCCGTCCACAAAGCCGATGAGCTGACTTATACCGGAAATAAGGTATGTAACTTCATTATTTTGAATCGCTACAGAACCGCGGGCAAACGTGAGCGTACCGTTTATCGTAACTTTTTCCGGTGTGGGCCGGGGTGTTGTCGTTTGCGCTTCCACCATTCCGGCAAATACCAACACAAATACCATTCCTACTGCAAAACGTTTCATAAAAACTCCTCAAAAACTAATTTCAGCGATTTCCGCCATCACCTTTTATATAGCAAAATATGTGCCAAATGCTAATATTTTTTTATAATTGACAGAATAATTTTTTTGAATAGAATAAACAGGGGAAAAAATGTCTGCTATTGAAAAGCAATATGCACTGTGTGCGGCGCAGGTCATCAAGAATTTACAGAGTAGAAAATTCGAAGCTTATTTCTGACTGCAAAACTGACAACTGTATTTGTTCATACATTGTCGAAACAATAATCCGGTAAAATTCCGGGCAGGATAAAAATCATTTTAATAGGAGAATCCCTAGGATTTTAAAATCCTTGTGAAAAAATTACCCACCTCCTGTAAAAAAATTTCCCAGTACAGTTCTGCCAAAAATCAAAAATATCACATGGCTGAAATTTGCACCGGATTCGCTGGTAAAATCCGGCGATTCACGGGGACAGACCTCGGATCTCATTGTGTATAAACGAGATCGTTGGGGTCAGACCTCGATCGGTCAATCCATTGCCAGCCGGAACCGGAAAAGCCATGATCACCCTGAAGATTCCTCTGAAAAGCTGATTCCGGGGACAGACCTCGGATCTCATTGTGTATAAACGAGATCGTTGGGGTCAGACCTCGATCAGTCAACCCATTACCAGCCGGAACCGGAAAAACTATGATCACCCTGAAGATTCCTCTGAAAAACTGATTCCGGGAAGATTCACGGGGACAGACCTCGGATCTCATTGTGTATAAACGAGATCGTTGGGGTCAGATCTCGATCGGTCAACCCGTTGCCAGCCGGAACCGGAAAAACCATGATCACCCTGAAGATTCCTCTGAAAAGCTGATTCCGGGGACAGACCTCGGATCTCATTATATATAAACGAGATCGTTGGGGTCAGACCTCGATCGGTCAATCCGTTGCCAGCCGGAACCGGAAAAACCATGATCACCCTGAAGATTCCTCTGAAAAGCTGATTCCGGGACAGACCTCGGATCTCATTATATATAAACGAGATCGTTGGGGTCAGACCTCGATCAGTCAACCCGTTGCCAGCCGGAACCGGAAAAACCGTGATACCTGATCATAGATCAGCGAGATCGATCCTTTTGATTGCATTGATCAAATAGATTGATCAGTGTGATCAAGGTGTTTGATCAATGCTGATTATCAGATAAGAAGCACTCAACAACCTTTTATATGGATAGAAGCCGATTAGATTATACGTGATGAATGGTTAGTAAAAAGTATGTGGAAACCTTCTGGTGTTGACTTCCTGCTTGCCATTCTTTACGTTTCATGCTACCATATTCTAGTTTATGTATGAAGAACTAAAAGCCTTTGCTCACAATGCACCCATTTTACCGGGTGTCTATTTGTGGCGGGACAGTGAAAACCACATTATTTACATCGGGAAGGCAAAAGTCCTCCGGAACCGTCTCTCCAGTTATTTTTCAGGGGCGAAAGACCTTAAAACCGCAGCTCTTATCGACCATGCGGCCTCTATTGAAACTATTATCACCGGAACCGAGTACGAAGCCCTTCTCCTTGAGAATACCTTGATTAAACAGCACCGTCCCCGGTACAACATCGCACTCAAAGATGGTTCCGGCTACCCTTTCATCGTCATAACCCGTGAACCTTTTCCTCGTGTGCTTAAAATCAGCCGGAAGAGTCCAGATTATGCAGACTGTTTCGGCCCATTTCCCCATGGCGCTGAGGCTATGCTTGCAGTGTTTGCGAAAAGTTCCCTCCGTAAGTGTTCAACGCTCAGAAAACGCCCTACTCCCTGTTTTTACTACCACATCGGCCGGTGTCGTGCGCCTTGTTGCGGACGGATTAGCGAATCCGAGTACAAAACTCTCCTCAACCCAATCCGGGAGATTTTGTGCGGAGATCCGGAAACCATTACGTTCACATTGAGAAAGCAAATGCACACCGCTGCCTCGAACCTGCATTTTGAGGAAGCTGCGATGCTGCGCGATCTCATCCGGGCTCTCGAGGCTGTTCCGGCAGAAAATGCTGTTCTTGATAGCGATCCCACGAGCCGGGATTACATTTCATGGGCGGCTGACGGCATTTTTGCGGCATTCAGCGTGTTTTCCCTCCGGAACGGCGCCTTGGTCAGTCGGGATTCCTTCCAAACGTGTTCAGCAGCCGATTTCCCGGATTCGCTTGAAACCTTTATTATGGCTTATTATGGTACAGGACGGGATATTCCGGCCGTGATCTATCTTGATCCGGAATATGAAGAGAATCAAAAGGGGGGCGGCACTTCCGGTGAGATTCAAAAAGATGGCGAGTACGCTGTTGCATCTGACGCGCGCCCCCCTGCCTACAAAGCCTACGGCTTTTCCGTCACCCCCCCGGCGCCCTCTGGAATTGAAGACAACACTACCGGTTGGGTTCCGGCCATCGAACACATGATCAGGTGGTTCCGTGAACAATACGCTACATCTCCTGCAATTTCCATTCCAGCCGACAAACACCATAGAGCGATTCTCGGTCTTGTCCGGCAGAATGCTCTAGAAGATCTTCGCGTCAGAATCCGATCCCGGGGTCTGGCTCCTGCACTTGAGGAACTCCGGCACATCTTGAATCTCGCTACGCTTCCAGCTCGGATCGAGGGATTCGATATTGCTCATCTAGGCGGTACGGATCCGGTTGCATCCCTCGTTTCCTTTAAGGATGGCTTCCCAGATAAAAAGGAGTACCGGCTTTTCAAGCTGCGGTCGGTGGTTGGAACGAGTGACGATTATGCGGCAATGCGGGAGGTAATCCGGCGCCGGTACACTCGGCTTTTGAATGAGTCAAAGGAATTGCCGGATCTCATTCTCGTTGACGGGGGCCGGGGTCAGGTTAATGCTGCGGCCGGTGTTCTGCACGAATTGGGTGCGGCTATTCCGGTCGTTGGTCTTGCAAAGCAGCATGAGGAGTTGTGGCTTCACGGTTCTTCACAGCCGATCCGACTGACGGAACGCTCCGAAGCCCTTAAAGTATTGCAGGCAGTCCGTGACGAGACGCACCGGAAAGCCAATGGTTTTAATCAAAAACTGCGTGAAAAAGCCCTTGCCTTCACTGTTTTGGAATCGGTTTCCGGTATTGGCAAAAAACGTTCCGCACTTCTCATGAAAACATACCGATCCTTGGCAGCATTGGCGGCAGCGGATCCGGATTCTATTGCATCGTTATTGAAAATAAGCCCGGAGCAGGGACGTGCCATCCGGAACATTGCGGTTCAGACGCTTAATGCGTCTCACAAGAGTCCGGAATCTGTGGCTTCATTGGCTGAAGAAGCTTTAGCCGGAATCAAATGAATTGGCTGATCTTCCGGTTTTCTTGTAGCGCGCTTTTTTTTGCGATAGCGTAGCTCGCAAATACCGCAATCAGAATATCCAAACAGGTTCCCACAGCCACGAGGTAAAAGGCCATGGGTTTCATGACAAGGTAGGTTCCCTCGTAACCCCGGCCGTACTGCTGGCAGAGGCTTGTCAGCGCTACATAAGCACCGTCCCCCGGGTGCAGTGCCAGGGAAAAAGACACGAGAATGGTCCGGAGAGCGATTGCGAGGAGTTGAGTCTGCGGCAGTTCCAAACTGGAGTACGATTTTACGATCACCATGAATGCCATCATCGCAACGAGTGCGCTTCCCGCGCGGCCGAACATGGCAAATAACGTTAAGGTAACGGTATTGGAACACCGGCGGATACCCAAGCTCTCCTTGCTGTGCCGGAACATAACCGGAAGAGTCATGTTGATGTCTCCGGAGAAAAAACCTGCCAGCGCGCAGGCAAAAGTCCCGTACAATACTTTCCATGGGTGTACCCGGCTCCGGGTGAGGTAGAGGCAGAGGGGAAAGACCACCAAACCGAGGATTCCGCCGAGAATCGCCAGTGAAAGCATCAGATTCCGGAAGATGGTCAGTTGGGTGACCGTATAGAACCGGAATGTCCATGACGCTGCAAAGATGATGATCAAGATTCCCACAATTTCTGAAAAAAGCCCGGCGATGGCATAAAAAATCCGGGACAGAGAATCGATCAACGTGATCACTGCTTTTGCGTTTGTACGTTCGATTGAAAGGCCAATTCCAAGAAAAAACGAGAAAATACACACCGGGAGCAAAAACGTAGCGTCGCCGACCAGAATCGCAAACATATTGTGCGGAAACTGGACAGCCACATCACGTATAGTATCGGGAACCGCGTAGGGCGACTGCTCCTGAATGATGATCGGAATCCGTTCCATAGGAAAAATCATAGTAACGACAATTCCGATAGCGATCACAAAAAGGTCCACACCAACGAGGAGGAGAATGCTGCGTCCCATAAGTGCGATGAATCTGCCCTCTTCGCGTAATTCATAGAGAGACATAGTGAGGGAAAAAACGAGCAGGGGAATCACAATCCACCGGCCGATCCGGATCGCCAGCGTTTCCAGCCCGCTCAACAGATCAGCAATACCCGGATTCCCCATTGGTAAAAATCTCGCCAGTATCACACCAAGAACAGCTCCGGCCAAGAATTTCAACCACACTTTCATGAAGTTAAGACTAATGAAAAATGAAGAATTTGCCTAGAGTATTGATTTACCCCTAAGGAGGCGCTTCTGATAAAATTACGATTTTCTTTGTGAATCACTCGATTTTAGCAGATTTTGCCCGGTTGCACTTTCTACAGAGTAGCCGGATATTGTTTTCACTGTTGCTTCCGCCCTTTGACCAGGGAATTTCATGATCATATTCAAGATCGACCCGGGAGCCGCAGATCACACATTTTCCATGGTCACGTTCCCATACTATTTGTTTAACCTTAGTGGAAATGTACCGGGAACGCCTTTTAGCTTTTGCCTTTGGTTTTTTTGGCTGCAGTAGCCCGATAACAACAATGATCACGATAAGCGCAGCAAACGTAACGAGAATCGTAAGCGCGATATTCCGTTCAACCGGCACCGCAGCGAGGAATCGATTCAAAAGATCAATAAAAAATGCTTTCATAGAAGATCCGGATGCTGTGAGCATAGCAAATTTCCGGTTTTTACGTCTACCGGGTATCAATCCTTTTCAACTTTCAAATTTTCTTGACAGAATCCGGGTTTTTTTCGTATATTCCACTATATATACTCAGAATATTTTTGGAGGTTTAGAGTAGGTATTGATTGTCTATTCACATATATCTCTATTTACCTAAAAAAGTTACGTGTGATGGAAAAAGTTGTAGCAATGACGGCTGCAATCATGTACAGCCGAGAGTTTTCCTCACATATCAAGCGGCATTACGAAGATGGTAGATAGGATCATCGGGTTTATCGGTGTCCAAATTTTGGAATACCGCTAAATATCACAGGGGCGAGTCGCCCGAAGTCCGCCGTTGGCGGAAAGACTGTGGATATACAAGCGCTTATGGTTTAGTACCGTTAGTGAAACTGGTATAGAAAAACCTCACAAGGGGAAGGAAGCAGTAAGTAAACATCAAATTGGTACTCTGCAACAGTGAGTAGGTTTATTAAGTTTTATAAGGCAGGATTTGTATGAAAGTAAAGCCATTGGCTGATAGGGTCATTGTTAAACTGGAAAAAAGCGAGGCAAAAACGGCCAGCGGTATCATCATTCCGGATACAGCTCAGGAAAAAACCCAGATCGGTGTAGTGACGGAAGTCGGACCCGGTACCGAAAAAGAAAAAATTACGGTAAAAGTTGGTGAAAAAGTCATGCATGACAAATATGCCGGAACACAACTAAAAATTGACGGAGATGAATACCTTATTCTCAAAATGTCTGACATAATCGCGATTGTCGAGAAGTAACGTACTGACGAGGACAGCCGGATGTAGTGGTATGTCCTCGTCTTGAGAGCCGGAATCAGCTTGTTGGAGCCGGATATGCTGTTTTCATGGCAGCGGTTGCATTCCGGGCCATGGTGTCGCATAGTTCGTTATACTCGTTTCCGTTATGCCCCTTCACCCATTCCCAAGTAATAGAAGATTTTTTCGCAAGTTTATCCAAGCGTTCCCATAAATCCCGGTTTTTTACCGGTGTCTTGTCACTCGTCCGCCACTTGTTGTACTTCCAATTTTGGATCCACTCAGTGATTCCTTGTTTGACATACTGAGAATCGGTAAACACCAATGCTTCCTCCGGCCGGGGATTGAGCCGGAAAAAGGCACTCAGTGCCTTAACTGCCGCGGTCAATTCCATACGGTTATTGGTTGTATAAATTTCTCCGCCGCTTTTTTGGAATATTATGCCGCTGTCATCCCGGATAAGAAAAGCCCACCCACCGGGGCCCGGATTCTGAGAACAACTTCCATCAGTATAGATAGAAACACATTTTTCTAGTTTAATTTCGTTACTCATCGTACTTCGCACCTATGTAAGTTGCTAAAGTATTCTGTTGTGGCGCCGGCTTGCTTCAAAATTGAGTCCCTCAAAAGCAGAAATTACTACAGACTAAGAAAACAGTCAATAATGCTTTGAAATTTTTCCCAAGTTTTATTTTATAGGTCTTGAAAAAAGTGCCAACATAAAATATAGTAGCATTAAGCAGGATTGTTTTCAATCCTTCAATATCAAAGTGAACTCCTCAGAGCAAGGATATTAAAGAGAAGGAGGACCGCCGGCGAATGTGCCCGCGGCTAAAAAGATGGAGTATAAGCGTATACTATGTGCTTTGTCGGGGATAATAGTTCTTATCTCGCTTTTTTCTTGTAAGTCGGTCTCCCCTACTCAAACCGATTTGAACTCGCTGAATGCAGCGATCAATAGGGCGGAGACAGCGCGTCAACAGGCTCTCGACGCAGGGGCACCGGGAAAAATGCCGGGCGAATGGAATAGCGTCGAACAAACGTACCAATCCAACCGGCCGCTTGCACGCGAAACATCACAGGATCTGAGAAATGCAGCTTCATGGTATAACCGTATGGCTGATCGTTATGATGATCTTACCCGAGCAGTTGGTACGGTTGCACCAGTACCGGATAACCCAGATGTTTCAGAGGATATTAGAGGGGAACCGGAACCTGTACCGGATAAAACGAAGGAACCGGAAATTCTATCGGATCCTCGTATGGCTGCATTACGTGCTGAACTTGATGCCGCGATCAACCGTGCCCAAGCTTCGCGAAAAGCAGCAGCCGATTCGAATGCCGCTGCCCGGTTGCCGGATGAATGGGCAGCTATCGAGCGGGAATATCAGAATAAAGGTCCGGGTCCGCGGACAACTCCGGAAGAAGTGCAATCCGAAACAGCATGGTACAATGCCATTGCGGACCGGTATAGAGATATGGCCCAGAATTCGTGGGAAAAAGACACCCAGGAAAGAGCGATTGCAATTGACGATGCGTTAGCGTTAGCGCTTGCACACCGGAGATTATCTGCTGCGGCTAATCGTGCCGAGGATGCCCGGACCGCGGCTCGCAATGCAGGGGCGCCGAGTTATCTGCCTGATGAATGGACGCGGGCGGAGCAAAATTACCGGAACAATCGTCCTGAAGCTACGGATAACGCGGATGACATTCAGAAAGCCATAGAATGGTACAATCAGACCGCAGATCAGTACAATGATCTCGCTCGGCGTTCCGCGTCCGGATCTCAGCAAGCGCAAGCTGGACTCGATGCCGCAATCAAAAAGGCGGAAGATGCCCGGACCGCGGCTCGCAATGCGGGAGCGCCGAACTATCTGCCAGATGAATGGGCGCGGGCGGAGCAAAATTACCAGAATCAACCCACCGCGAAAACCCCGGACGAAATCCGGAACGCGACTGATTGGTACAACCGCCTCGCAGATCAGTATAATGACCTAGAGAAACGTATTGTAACTAATCCCGATGGATCGACCACTGTAGCCAACCCTGACGGATCGACAACAACAACCAATCCAGATGGATCAACTACTGTAACCAACCCAGATGGATCGACTACTACGACTAATCCAGATGGATCGACTACTGTAACCAATCCAGATGGATCAACCACAACAACCAACCCAGACGGATCGACCACTGTAACCAATCCAGACGGATCGACCACTACAACTAATCCGGACGGATCAACCACTGTAACCAACCCGGACGGATCAATAACTGTAACCAATCCAGATGGATCGACCACTACAACCAATCCGGACGGATCAATAACTGTAACCAATCCAGATGGATCGACCACTACAACCAATCCTGATGGATCGACTACTGTAACCAATCCAGATGGATCGACAACTACAACCAATCCTGATGGATCGACTACTGTAACCAACCCGGATGGATCAACCACTACAACTAACCCTGACGGGTCAACCACTGTAACCAATCCTGATGGATCGACTACTGTAACCAACCCAGACGGATCGACTACTGTAACCAACCCAGACGGATCGACCACTACAACCAATCCAGATGGATCGACAACTACAACCAATCCGGACGGATCGACTACTGTAACCAACCCAGACGGATCGACCACTACAACTAATCCAGATGGATCAACCACTGTAACCAATCCGGACGGATCAACCACAACAACCAATCCGGACGGATCGACCACTACAACCAATACGGACGGATCAACCACTACAACCAATCCAGATGGATCGACCACTGTAACCAACCCGGACGGATCGACCACTGTAACCAACCCGGACGGATCGACCACTGTAACCAATCCAGATGGATCGACCACTACAACCAATCCAGACGGATCAACCACTGTAACTAATCCTGATGGATCAACCACAACAACCAATCCGGACGGATCGACAACTACAACCAATCCTGATGGATCGACAACTACAACCAATCTGGACGGATCAACCACTGTAACCAATCCAGATGGATCAACAACTACAACCAACCCAGACGGATCGACCACAACGACTAATCCAGATGGATCAACAACTACAACCAATCCAGATGGATCGACTACAACAACTAATCCGGATGGATCGACCACTACAACCAATCCAGACGGATCGACTACAACGACTAATCCAGATGGATCGACAACTACAACTAATCCAGACGGATCGACCACTGTAACCAATCCTGATGGATCGACCACTGTAACCAACCCAGACGGATCAACTACTGTAACTAACCCTGATGGATCGACCACAACAACTAATCCTGATGGATCGACCACTACAACCAACCCAGACGGATCAACAACCGGTACAGCTCCCAGTGCAGAGGATCTTGCGAATTTGGATGCAGCTAAACAGCGAGCAGAGAGTTCCCGAGCTGCTGCGACCGATGCCGACGCTGCGACCTATCTTCCGGATGAATGGAGGAGTGCGGAAAATAATTACACCAGAAATCAGCCGCAAAATACCACTACTCCCGATCAGGTCCAAACTGCGACAGATTGGTACAACAGGGTAGCGGATACTTACGATGACCTCGCCGAGAAAGCTCGTGCATTGGCAGAAAAAGCTGCCGTTGAGCAACCCGGAACTCCTGGCACTGAAACTCCCGGAGCCGGCGGACAACAACCGGAAACAGGAACTACTGAACCCGGAACCGGCGGACAACAACCAGGAACCGGAACTCCAGGCACTGAAACTCCCGGAACCGGTGGGCAACAACCAGGAACTGGAACTACTGAACCCAGTACTCCTAATACACAGGATCTGGCTGCTTTGGATGAAGCAGTAAAACGCGCGACAGATGCCCGGACTGCAGCAACTAATGCTAACGCTGCGACCTATCTTCCGGATGAGTGGAGGACTGCGGAAAACAACTACCGGAATCAACCAACTGCACGCGGAACTCAAGATGAAGTTCAGACTGCGATAGATTGGTACAATCAAGCGGCGAACACTTACGATGACCTCGCTAAACGAGCTGCACAAGCAGCGCAGGATGTTCAAAATGCACAGGTGGACTTGGACGCGGCTAAACAGCGGGCAGAGGATGCCCGGGCAGCGGCAACTAATGCCAACGCTGCCACTTACCTTCCGAATGAGTGGAGGACTGCGGAAAACAATTACACCAGAAATCAGCCGAGGAACACTACCACTCCTGCCCAGATTCAAACTGCGATAGATTGGTACAATCAAGCGGCGAACACTTACGATGACCTCGCCAAACGGGCTGCACAAGCAGCACAAGATCTCCAAAATGCACAAGCTGCTTTGGATGCGGCAAAACAGCGGGCAGAGGATTCCCGAGCTGCTGCGACCGATGCCGATGCTGCCACTTACCTTCCGAATGAGTGGAGAACTGCGGAAAACAATTACACCAGAAATCAGCCGAGGAACACTACCACACTTGCCCAAATTCAAACTGCGACAGATTGGTACAACAGGGTAGCGGATACTTACGATGACCTCGCCGAGAAAGCTCGTGCATTGGCAGAAAAAGCTGCCGTTGAGCAACCCGGAACTCCTGGCACTGAAACTACGGGAACCGGCGGACAGCAACCGGGAACTGGAACTACTGAACCCGGCGGACAGCAACCGGGAACTGGAACTACTGAACCCGGCGGACAGCAACCGGGAACTGGAACTACGGGAACCGGCGGACAGCAACCGGGAACTGGAACTACTGAACCCGGCGGACAGCAACCGGGAACTGGAACTACGGGACCCGGCGGACAGCAACCGGGAACTGGAACTACGGGAACCGGCGGACAGCAACCGGGAACTGGAACTACTGAACCCGGCGGACAGCAACCGGGAACTGGAACTACGGGAACCGGCGGACAGCAACCGGGAACTGGAACTACTGAACCCGGCGGACAGCAACCGGGAACTGGAACTACTGGAACCGGTGGACAGCAACCGGGAACTGGAACTACTGAACCCAGTACGCCTAATGCACAGGATCTGGCTGCTTTGGATGAAGCAGTAAAACGCTTGCAAGCTTCACGGGCAGCGGCAACTGCGGCTGGTGCAGCGACTTATCTTCCGAATGAGTGGAGAGCTGCTGAGAACGATTACACTAGGAATCAACCACGGAATACTACCACTCCCGATCAGATTAAAACTGCAATTGAGTGGTATACCAAGACAGCAGATACCTATGACAACCTCGCTGCACGGGCCACACAAGCAGCACAGGATACCCAGAATGCACTGGCGGATTTAGATGCGGCTAAACAGCGGGCGGCCGATTCCCGGACCGCGGCAGCTGATGCCGGAGCTGAAATTTATTTCTCCAATGAGTGGAGGACTGCGGAAAACAATTACACCAGAAATCAGCCGAGGAACACTACCACGCTTGCCCAGATTCAAACTGCAATTGAGTGGTACAATAAAACCGCTGATACTTACGATGACCTCGCCACGCGGGCAGCAGCAGAATTCCAAAAAGCGCAAGCTGCTTTGGATACAGCAAAACAACGGACAGCAGATGCTCGTACCGCGGCACTTAACGCGGAAGTTCCGGCTTATCTTCCGGATGAATGGGCAAATGCAGAGCAAAATTATTCGAATCAACCGACTGCCAGAGGAACTCCGGCTGAGGTCCAGTCCGCAACTGAGTGGTACAATAAAGCAACAGATACCTACAATGCTCTCACCCAACGGGTAGCGCAGGCGAAACAGAATCTGCAAAATGATCTTAGTGCAGCAATCAAAAAGGCAGAGGATGCCCGGACTGCAGCTACAAACGCCGGTGCCGCAACCTCTTTACCCACTGAATGGGCAAGCGCTGAACAGAATTACCGGAATCAGCCGACTGCACGCACTACTCCGGATGAAGTACGGACTGCAATAGACTGGTACAACAAGGCCGCGGATCAGTACAACGATCTTGCACAACGGGCAGAACAGAACATTAATGACACTGTCCGGAGTCGGACACTCGATAGCCGGGCAAAAGCTACGGCTGCTCGTGAGGAAGCTCTTGAAGCAAAAGCTAATGTAGCGGTGCGAGATGACTTCAATAGCGCGGACGAAATTTATCAGCAAGCTGAGGCTTTGTTTAACCAAGCCGAGGATCTGTATAAACAGGCACAAGCGGCAGAAGCTGTAGGACGTTATGACCAAGCTAACGATTTGTATTTGGAATCCCAGCCGCTCTTTGTCGAAGCCCGCACTCAAACCTTGATTAAAAAGGCACGGGCAGATCAGTCGATGGAAGAAGCTCGGCAGAAACGAGAAGAAAGTAATAGACAGGCTGAAGAAGCAGAAGTGATTCTGCAAGAATAGTTAAATAAAGCCGGAGTGTGGATCTTCCGCCTCCGGTTTTTTTGTCACATTAAAAAATCCGGATAATCCGGAAAGAGCAAAATATGGGAAGTATTTGTCTACGTAATGGATCGGTGATGACCGGTGTTGCAACAATGGAGCATTGTGCTGTTTTAATTGAAGATGGTCTAATCGCAGATGTATTTTCCCAGAAACGTTTTGAGCAAAAGCATTTTGATTCTTCTGTTAAAATTATTGATGTCGATGGTGCGTACATTGCACCTGGTTTTATTGACACCCATATTCATGGTTTTGGCGGATATGGTACGGAGGATTCTTCGCCGGAATCTCTTCTTGAAATATCACAAATCCTTTCTCAGTATGGTGTAACTGCCTTTAATCCCACATTGTATCCGGCTGAAGCACCTCTTATGCTCAACACAATCCGCTCTCTAAGTTCAGCTATCGGCAAGGAAACCGGCGCTCAGATTATGGGACTTCATTTAGAAGGCCCATTTATTTCGCCTGACCGGCTAGGGGTAATGAAGCCTGAAACGCTGAGTCCAGTTGATATTTCTTTTATGGAAAAGCTTTGGAATGCATCGAGCGGACGCATTATCAACATGACCGTGGCGCCGGAACTCAAAGGAATGAGGGAACTTGCCCTTTACTGCATTAAAAAAGGGATTATCCTCCAAGCCGGCCATACCAATGCACAGTATGAAAATATGCTTGAGGGAATGCAGGCCGGAATCCTCCATTCAACGCACCTTTTTAACGCTATGAGTAAACTCGACCACCGGAATCCAAATGCGGTCGGAGCGATTTTAACACATCCGGAATTTTCTTGTGAAATTATTGCGGACGGCTGGCATGTGCATCCGGATCTATTCAAACTGCTCGCACGGGATAAGTCCATTGAAAAAATCGTCCTTGTGACAGACAGCCTCAAACCAACTGAACAAAAGCACGGTCCATTTTTCGCAAATGGTGAAGGAGTCTGTTTCCGCGATGGCGTTTTTCACCGGACCACAGACGATATTATCGCCGGATCCGCACTCACTATGATTACAGGGATCCGGAATCTTGTCACTTTCGGCTTCAGTCTCGAAGATGCTGTCCGGACCGCCACCTCCAACCCCGCGCAAATTATGCATTATTCCCGGAAAGGTGCGATCATGCCCGGCTACGATGCAGATCTAGCAGTTTTTGACAGCTCATTTAACATCCTTCTTGTTGCAATCCACGGTGACATAAAGAAAAATACATTTTAGGAGGGGGGCGGCAGCCGGTTAGTGATTCTGGACGGGCGGCTCTTTTTCCCTATTTCCACGCGCGCCCCCCTAGTTTCAGACCGCTATGCGGTCTTCCACTACCCCCCTGTACGGATCTGAAAACAATACAACCCCTATGTTCTTTCCGGTGCAACACCGGAAGAATGATTTTTGAATCTACTGATCTCTCGTTTTTAGAGAAATTCACTGGATTTTGTTGTGAAAATACAAATTTCGCCGGAATTTAGGGACGGGGGTCTGTCCCCAGTAGCCGGTGCCACGGCAGCCGCTCCAGTACCCACTCCGGCGCGGGTTTTATAATCCGGGTAATCCCGGCTTGGTGGTGGTGCAATCCACCCCACGACCAGTCCTCCGGATTCTCGACAATGCCAGCTTTTACCGGATTCTGGTCAATATAATTATAAACTGTTATAAAATCTTCATCGTCTATAATTTCCCGCGAGAAAAATCGATCTCCCCACAGATGTCCGGTTTTTCCGTACTTATGATTCCACCGAATCGCAAGAACCATTTTGATCCATTTCATTAGCACAGATAGACTTTGGCCTAACTCTGGTGTGATTAAAAAATGGAAATGATTATCCATGATGCAAAAATTATGAAGCTCGAACTTATAGTTTTTCTTAGCTTTTGCATCTTCAATGACTTTTAAGAACATCTCTTTGTCTTCATTATCCTGTAAATCAAATGCTTTCCGATTAATTTCCGATGCCACATGGTAGGTTGATCCCTTACTGGTATCTCCTCGTTCTGGTCGCGCCATAATTCCTCCTCGATCGCCGGCAGTACATTGCGATCAATTAAGGTACGGTTCGAAACGACAGTTTTGATTCAGTTTGCCGGAATTTTTTTTAAATTTTGGGGGCAGACCTCCAGTATCTCTTTTTAACATATATGATTACTTTGGGGACAGACCTCGGTCACTTCAACCTTGTTGATGTGATGAACCGGACTTTGTACCGAATTTAAATAGATTTTTTATTTTTCTGATTCTGGATTTTGGATATTTCCGGTACGTGCATTTCGATCGATGAGTCCTCGTAATTTTTGCGTTAGTTCTTTTGTAGAAAGATCATAATACAATTTACCATCAAATGCGATGGACATCGCACCGGTTTCTTCAGAGACAACAAGAACCACCGCATCCGATTGCTCTGACATACCCAAACTCGCCCGGTGTCGGGTTCCAAAGCTTTTTTTAATATCTTGCTGTTCAGAAAGCGGTAAAAAACAGCCGGCAGCGATGATTTTGCCGTTTTGGATAATCATTGCCCCATCATGAAGCGGGGTGTCAAATTCAAATATTGCAACAATTAAACTCGAAGAAATATCTCCATTAATTCGGGTACCAGTATCAATAATATTCTTTATATTCGTATGTTGCGGAAATACTATTAACATTCCCCGTGGTTTCGGTCTGCGGCGGGACAAAATCTCTGCGGCAGTGACTACAGCCTCCAAATTTCCCAGCCGTGGTTTTTTATCCGGACGAAAAAATTCGCTCTGTCCAAGCCGGACAATGATCCGGCGTAGTTCCGGCTGGAATACAACTGCCACAATCACTAAGATCTGGGAAATAATAAGATTCAAAATCCACTCAAGCGTAGTCAGTCTGAAAAGCTTAGCCGTGCCGTAGACAAGAATGACAAATATCCCTATCTTAATCATTTGGGCTGACTGCGTCTTCACCAGAAGTTCGTAGGCTTTATAAAGTAGAAAAGCAAGGATTCCTATATCCAGAACCGGACGGATCACATTATAAAATACTGTAACATATTGTAGCCATTCCACACTTCTACTCTAACACAGACATTCAAAATGTACAAGGATCATTTTTTTTTCAAAAAATTAAATTTTTTCATAATTCGCTTGATCTTTTTTTTTTTCTTGAGTATACTAAACTCTCATTTAGTATGCATCATGAGGGTGATGCTTTGTTATCATGGGTTAATAGCTTGTGGAACAATTCAAAAAAGGAGGATCCTGCTAAAAAAGATGATAGGTTTTCCGGAAATTGTAATCGGAGCCCTTGTCATAGTACCTATTTTAGTAGTAAAATTGTACTTATGCCTACTATAAATCAATTAGTTCGTTTTGGACGGAAACAGGTTACTTCCAAAACAAAGTCGCCCGCGCTTCAGTCATGTCCTCAAAAACGGGGAGTTTGTACTCGTGTTATGACTGTCACCCCAAAAAAGCCTAATTCCGCGTTACGGAAAGTTGCCCGTGTCCGTCTGTCTCATGGGACAGAGGTGACCGCGTATATACCGGGTATTGGACACAATTTGCAGGAACACTCGGTCGTTTTAGTGCGCGGTGGCCGTGTCAAGGACCTTCCCGGCGTCCGGTACCACATTATTCGTGGGGCAAAAGATACTATCGGTGTGGACGGCCGCAAACGGAGTCGATCAAAATATGGTGCCAAACGGCCCAGAGCATAGGAATATTTGATATGGGAAGAAAGAAAAAAACTATAGATCGGGGTATTGTACCAGATCCTGTGTACCATAGTTCTGTGGTGTCTAAATTTGTCAATCGTATGATGTGGGAAGGGAAGCGTTCAGTTACTCTGCACATTGTACATGAAGCATTACTTTCATTAGGTTCGAAGACGGGGAAAGAGCCTCTTGAAGTTTTTCTCAAAGCTTTAGAGAATGTTAAACCTAATGTTGAAGTAAAATCCCGGCGGGTTGGTGGGGCTACCTATCAAGTTCCGGTTGAAATACGAGAAGCGCGCCGCGAAGCTTTGGGTATGCGTTGGATCATAGCGGCTGCTCGGGCGCGGTCCGGACATGGAATGGAAGATCGGCTTGCAGCAGAATTGATGGATGCGTACAATAATACTGGGACTGCGTACAAAAAACGGGATGATACTCACCGGATGGCAGAAGCTAATAAAGCGTTTACCCATTACCGATGGTAATAATTAAATTCCGGAATGATTCTGGTTTTTCTTTTGAAAAAGATCGCGCGGGTACGGTTGACCTGGCACGAGGAATATAAGGAGGTGGTGCAATGGCTAAGGACAAGTTTAATCGAAACAAAATTCATATGAACGTGGGAACAATTGGGCACGTTGACCATGGAAAGACGACTCTTTCAGCAGCTATTACAATGTACTGCGGAAAGAAGTATGGCGACAAGATAATGAAATTTGATGATATTGATAATGCTCCGGAGGAAAAAGCGCGGGGTATTACTATCAATACCCGGCATTTGGAGTATCAGTCTGAAAAACGACACTATGCTCATATCGACTGTCCTGGGCATGCTGACTATATTAAGAATATGATCACCGGTGCTGCCCAGATGGATGGGGCTGTGTTGGTTGTGTCCGCACCAGATTCTGTTATGCCCCAGACAAGAGAGCATATCATTCTTGCTCGTCAGGTTGGTGTCCCTAATATTATTGTCTTCCTTAATAAGGTTGATCTGGTTGATGATCCGGAACTTCTTGAGTTAGTTGAAGAAGAAATCCGAGATGTGCTTACTGCTAATGGTTTCCCCGGTGGTGAGATTCCTATTATCAAGGGATCAGCATTCAAGGCAATGGAAGATCTTAACAAGGGTGAAGAGACGGACAATTCTAAGTGTATTCAAGAGCTTCTTGATGCAATGGATAGTTATTTCCCGGATCCGATCCGTGACGAAGCTAAACCTTTCCTTATGCCGATTGAAGATGTATTCACCATTCAGGGACGTGGAACGGTTGTTACCGGAAAGGTGGAACGAGGTATTCTCAAACTCAACGAAGAAATTGAGATTGTTGGTATTAAGCCGACACGGAAAACTGTTGTCACTGGTATCGAGATGTTTAATAAACTCCTTGATTCCGCTCAGGCAGGCGATAATGTCGGCACTTTGCTCAGGGGTATTGAAAAGAAAGAAGTTGAACGTGGACAGGTTCTTGCAAAACCCGGTTCCATTAAACCCTATAATAAATTCAAGGGACAGATTTATTGTCTTTCCAAGGAAGAAGGTGGACGTCATAGTCCTTTCTTTAAAGGTTACCGGCCCCAATTTTATTTCCGGACTACTGATATTACTGGAACCGTTACCCTTCCGGAAGGCAAGGAAATGGTTATGCCTGGTGATAACACCGAGATTATGGGGGATTTGATCCATCCCATTGCTATGGAAAAAGGACTTAAGTTTGCTATTCGTGAGGGCGGAAAAACGGTTGCATCCGGACAGGTTATTGAAATTATTGAATAAAGTTTTTGTAAGGCGGAGGATTTTTTGATGGCGAAAGAGCGAATTCGTGTCCGGTTACGTGGTTTCGATGTGGAATTGATCGATCAAAGCGCGAAATCTATCGTTCAAACAGTGCAAAAAGCAGGGGCGTTGGTGACAGGTCCGATTCCACTTCCGACTTGTATCAACAAAGTGACGGTTCTTCGTTCTCCCCATGTAAATAAGAAATCTCGTGAGCAATTCGAGATGCGGACACATAAACGTTTAGTTGATATAATCAGTCCTTCGCCTGAAGTAATGGATGCATTGATGAAGTTGGAACTCCCTGCGGGTGTTGATGTAGAGATAAAGCAATAACGCTTTATAATCGCCCTACAGTGGGCTTGTTTGTTGAGGTTATTATGTTGGCTCTGATGGCTAAAAAAATTGGAATGACTCAAATATTTGATGGGGCAGGAAATCTCGTACCGGTAACGGTAATTCAGGCTGAGCCGAACGTTGTTCTTGCAAAACGAGAGGCCGATGGTCAGACTGTTACTCTTATTGGTTTAGATGATCAGAAAAAAAGTAGAATAACTAAGCCGTATCAGGGCCAATTTCCAGAGAACATTGCTCCGAAGAAGTATCTCAAAGAAATCCGGAATTTAGAAAAAGATATTCCGGTTGGTGATTCTTTTGGAGTAGAAATATTTGAGGGATGCCGTTACCTTGATGTAACTGGTATTTCAAAAGGCAAAGGTTTTCAAGGTGTAGTGAAACGGTGGAATTTTGGTGGTGGACGCTATACACATGGCTCAAAATTTCACCGCGAGCCGGGTTCTACAGGACAATCAACATATCCAGGACGTACATTCAAAAATGTAAAGATGCCGGGGCGTATGGGTCGCGAATCTGTGACAGTACTTAATTTGAAAGTAATTCAAATCGATACAGAACGACATTGTATTATGGTCCGTGGGGCTGTGCCTGGAATAAATAAAGGACTAATTTTTGTTAGGACCGCAGTAAAAAAATAGTAAGAATTTGAATTCCTTAAAGGGGGCACTGTTTCCTCTCATTACTTGAGAAAAAGAAATTGTGGTAAAATTATGAATATGACAGTTTATTCCACTGATGGTAAAGAACTGCGTAATATAGAATTGGATGATTCTGTTTTCGGGGTTGCACCGAATGAAAGTATTATTTGGTATGCTATAAACAATGAACTTGCTAACAATAGATTAGGAACTGCAAGTACGAAGGATCGGGGAGAAGTTCACGGTTCCAATACTAAACCCTATAAACAAAAAGGTACTGGACGTGCACGAAGAGGTGATAAAAAATCACCGATATTAGTTGGTGGTGGTACCATTTTTGGTCCAAAGCCGCGATCTTTTTCCTATTCTATTCCTAAAAAAGTAAAACGGGCTGCCATTAAAAATATTTTGAGTTTAAAAGCAAAAAATAATACGCTTAAAATAGTTGAAGATTTTTCGGTGAATTCTGGAAAAACTAAGGATATTATTAAGATTCTTGCCAATATTACTAATAATAAAAGAACAGTCATTCTTCTAAAAGATAATGATCAGATGACAAAAAGAGCAGGTGGAAATATTCCATGGCTTAGTTTTCTTTCTTATAACCGTTTAAGGGCGCATGATTTATTTTATAGTCGGAATCTTATTGTACTAGAAACTGCTGCTCGACAGCTTAATACATTTTATGGTGATAAAGATCCAACAGCAAAGGTTGAACAATGAAACCGGGTGATATTATTTTAGAGAAAGTTTTGATTGAGCCGATACTTTCCGAAAAGACTAATCTTATGCGGGAAGAAGCCAAATATGTTTTTAAGGTTGATCCAGCTGCTACAAAAATTCAGATAAAAGAAGCGGTTCGTAAGCTTTTTAATGTACATCCGATTTCTTGTAATGTTATGGTAATTGGTGGAAAACCAAAGCGGCAACGGTCCCGGCCGGGCTATACTTCCACATGGAAAAAAGCTATAATTTGTCTACCTAAAAACGAAAAGATACCTCTTTTTGAGGGTGTATAAAGGTATAATTATGGGAATCAAGACATATAAACCGATCACTGCGGGAATGAGGCAGTTGATTGGGTTAGATAATTCTGCACTTTCGAAAAAGAGACCGGAAAAAGGTCTTACATCAGGAAGACCTGAAAAAGCCGGCCGTGATTCGCATGGACGCATTAGTGTTCGTCATAAAGGTGGCGGGTGCAAACGGCTTTATCGTACAATAGATTTTAAACGGGATAAAATAGATGTTCCGGGAAAAGTTGTGGCAATTGAATATGACCCTAACCGGAGTTCTAACATAGCGTTGATTCATTATAAAGATGGCGATAAACGATATATTCTAGCTCCAAAGAGTTTAGCGCTTGGAGCAACTATTTTGAGTGGACAGAATGCCCCCATTGAAGTAGGAAATGCTTTGCCTTTGGGAAATATCCCATTAGGATTTACGGTTCACAATGTTGAGTTGACCCTTGGTAAGGGTGGACAGATGGCTCGGTCGGCCGGTTCAAGTGTACTTATTGTTGCCAAAGAAGGCGACTATGTTACAGTGAAACTTCCTTCCGGCGAGATGCGTATGGTTTTCAAAAAATGCCATGCCACTATCGGTACGGTGGGTAATGAAGATCATATGAACATTCAATTTGGTAAAGCAGGGCGTAAACGCTGGTTGGGAGTACGTCCAACAGTACGCGGTATGGCAATGAATCCGGTGGATCATCCTCATGGTGGAGGTGAAGGAAAAAATAAGGGTATTAACCCGGTTACTCCATGGGGACAGCCAACAAAAGGGTATAAAACTCGTGATAAACATAAATCTTCGTCACGTTTTATTGTAAGTCGCCCTAAAAAATAGGAGGTCATATTGTCACGGTCCGTTAAAAAAGGTCCTTTTATAGAAAAGAGTCTCTACAAAAGAGTCTCAGAAATAGCGAAAACAGGGGATAGGAAAGTGATAAAAACCTATTCTCGGTGTTCTACGATTATCCCTGAAATGGTGGGTATGACTATTTCAGTTCACAATGGTAAGACATGGATTCCGGTGTATATTACCGAAAATCTTGTCGGTCATAAACTTGGAGAATTTGTTCCAACCCGTATTTTCCGGGGGCATGCAGGTTCAGATAAGAAGGCATCCAAGTAATTTTTTGTAGGTGGATCGGTAATGAAAACAAAAAAAGGCTATAGAGCAGTTTCTAAATATTTTATTGCTTCACCGTATAAAGTTCGGCCAGTAGCGGATTTGATACGGCAAAAATCATATCCGGATGCTGTAGCTTTATTGGATAGCATACCCCATAAAGGTGCGCGTCTTCTTGAAAAAACGATGAAATCAAGTGCTTCTAATGCCTTGAATCAAAATAAACATTTAGCAGAAGATATGCTTTATATAAAAGAAATCTTGGTTGATGAAGGTCCACGGATGAAACGAGTATGGTTTCGTGCCAGAGGTCGGGCAGATATGTTGCTTAAAAGGATGTGTCATATCACTGTGGTATTAGATGAGAAAGGAAAGGCGGGAGAATAATATGGGGCAGAAAGTTAATCCGGTAGGACTTCGTATTGGTATCAATAAAGTGTGGGGATCCCACTGGTATGTAGATCCAAAAGAATATGTTGATACTCTTCATGAAGATATACGTCTCCGTAAACTTATTATGGAATTACCGGGAACTAAAGGTGCGGATATTGCTGAATTAGAAATTATTCGCCATCCCCAACGTATTACTATTACTATTCATAGTGCTCGTCCGGGTGTTATTATTGGACAAAAAGGCGCGAATATTGAAAAGATAGGTGCTGAATTACAAAAATACGTTTCAAAAAAAATTCAAATAAAAATTAAAGAAGTTAGAAACGCTGATAGTAATGCACAAATTATTGCTCAAAATATCGCAAAACAACTCAAGGAACGTTCCTCTTTTAGGCGGGCTATGAAGCAAGCAATTACTAATGCTATGAAAAAAGGTAATGCACAAGGCGTAAAAGTACGTTTGTCAGGGCGTCTCGGTGGTGCTGAAATGTCTCGTACGGAAGAAGCGAAAGAAGGACGTATTCCGTTGCATACTTTGCGAGCAGATATTGATTATGGATTTGCAGAATCTCATACAACATTTGGTTCTATTGGAGTAAAAGTCTGGGTATTTAATGGTATGAAATACGGTAATGAACAGAAAGAAGATGCAGGGCTTTTGGTTCGTAAACAGCGTCGTGAGCATCCCCCTGTAAAGGAGTAAATATGTTAAGTCCCAAACGTGTAAAACATCGAAAAGTACAACGTGGCACTATGCCGGGGAATGCTACAAGAGGAAATACTATAGTTTTTGGCGATTTTGGATTAATTGCTCTTGAGCGGATATGGATTACTAACCGGCAAATTGAAGCAGCTCGTATTGCCATGAACCGGCATGTAAAGCGTGGCGGTAAATTATGGATCCGGATTTTTCCGGATAAACCGTATTCCAAAAAACCGGCGGAAACCCGTATGGGTAAAGGAAAAGGAGCGCCGGAATATTGGGTTGCTGTGGTAAAACCGGGAACGGTACTGTTTGAGTTGGGTGGAATTGAGCGATCACTCGCAGAAGAAGCTATGATCTTGGCAGGTGCAAAACTTCCGATCAAAACAAAGATTGTTATTCGTACTGATACAGAATTGGGTGCGTAATATTACTTTGATGTTCTTGTGTGAATTAGTAGGAGAATCTTGATGAAGAATTCATTTAAAAGTTTAACTCTTTCGGAATTAAAAGTTAAACGAAATGATTTAAACCGGAAATATATGGAATTTCGTTTTCAAATTATTATTGGACATATAGATAATCCCCTTCAGGGGCGTGTTATGCGTCGTCAAATTGCTCGGCTGAATACATTGATTCATCAGCATGAAACAGAGCATCTAGGAGCTAAGTAATGGTAGATCAACCGGTAATTAAAAAAAGCGGTAAAAAAGAATTTGTAGGTCGAGTAAAAAGTGATAAAATGGATAAAACGATTGTGGTGGCAGTAGAAACAACTACATTACATCCTTTTTACAAGAAATATATTACCCGTATCAAAAGAGTAAAGGCTCATGATGAAAAGAACGAGGCAAAGATCGGTGATCGGGTACGAATTGTAGAATCTCGTCCTCTCAGTAAAGAAAAATGTTGGAAATTAGTAGAAATTTTGGAGCAGACACATTAGAAAATTAGTCAGTATGTGCTTGTTTAAAACTGTATATTTTGATAAATAGGTGGAGTATTGTTGTGGTACAGGTAGAAACATTTTTAAATGTTGCTGATAACTCTGGTGCTAAAGTTGTTCAGTGTATAAAAGTACTGGGCGGTTCTAAGCGGAGATATGCGAGTATTGGTGATATTATTGTAGTAGCAGTAAAAGATGCCCTCCCGAATTCTAATATAAAAAAAGGGACGGTTGAAAAGGCAGTCATTGTCCGAGTTCATAAAGAGTATCGCCGTCCTGACGGAACCTATATTCGGTTTGATGATAATGCCTGTGTTATAATAGATGCGAATTTAAATCCAAAGGGGAAACGTGTTTTCGGGCCGGTTGCCCGTGAATTACGTGAAAAAGATTACATGAAAATTGTATCTCTTGCCCCTGAGGTATTGTAAGGAGTTTTGATATGGGAACCATTACAGAACATAAGTTTAAATTACGAAAAGACGATACTGTTCAAGTTATTGCAGGTAAAGATAAAGGAAAACGAGGCCGTATTCTTAAGATAGTTCGTGACAAAGATCGTATTATTGTGGAAGGTATTAACCTTGTAAAAAAAGCAAAAAAACGGCGTAGCCAACAGGATAGAGGTGGAATTATTGAAATAGAAGCTGCTATTCACAGCTCGAATTTAATGATTATTTGTAAAAAATGTGGTGCTACCCGGATAGGTTATAAAATAGATGGAGATTCGAAAATTCGTATCTGTAAAAAATGCGGAGAGGCTCTGTAATGGCAAGTAACGAACAAAAAAATTCCGGAAAAAAAAGTATTGAACGTCCGGTTGCTCATCAGGAACCGCGTCTTAAAAAGATATACCGTGAACAAATAGCTCCGGATTTATTCAAGGAGTTAGGTTATACTTCATCAATGCAAGTTCCAAAATTGGAAAAAATTATTGTTAGTATGGGTGTAGGTGAAGCACTCCAAAATAAAAAATTGTTAGATGCAGCCGTTGATGATCTGAGTCTCATTACTGGGCAGAAAGCTGTTAAAACAAAAGCCCGTAAAAGTATTGCTAATTTTAAGATCCGTGAAGGACAGGAAATTGGTGTACGAGTTACTCTGCGTGGTGCTATGATGTATGAATTTCTTGATCGTTTGGTTAATGTAGCATTACCGCGTGTAAAAGATTTCCGGGGTATTAATCAAAATGCTTTTGATGGGCATGGTAATTATTCATTGGGAATACAGGAACAAATTATTTTTCCTGAAATTGATTTTGATAAAATTGAACGTGTGTCAGGGTTGAATATCGCTATCGTTACAACTGCGCGGACTGATACGGAAGCAAAAGTTTTTCTATCTAAATTTGGTATGCCCTTTAGGAAATGAGGAGTAGAAAATGGCAAGAAAGGCAATGATTATAAAGGCGCAACGGACACCTAAATATAAAACCAGAAAGGTGAACCGGTGCCGGATATGTGGACGAGCGCGAGGATATTTGCGAAAATATGGAATGTGTCGTCTTTGTTTCCGTAAACTTGCAAGTGAAGGGCTTATTCCCGGCGTGACTAAATCGAGCTGGTAGGGAGGGAGAAAATGGCTGTTTCTGATCCTATTGCAGATATGCTAACGAAAATACGGAATGCCGGGATGGCGAAACATGAAAAAGTCGATATCCCCACCTCTAAAGTAAAACTTGAGGTGATTAAGATTCTAAAAACTGAAGGCTATATCCGGAATTTTAAGAAAATTAATCAAGATGCGGCGAGTTATATCAGGATTTTTCTTAAATATGATGATAATTCAAGACCTGTTATACATGGACTCGAAAGAATTTCAAAACCGGGTCGAAGAATGTATACGGGCTATAAAAATATGCCGCGGGTATACAATGGATATGGAACTGTAGTTGTTTCTACATCAGTTGGTGTTACCACTGGAAAAAAGGCCACTGAAAAAAAGACTGGTGGAGAGATAATTTGTACCATCTGGTAAAAGAGGAATTATGTCACGTGTAGGAAAGATTCCGATCAAAATACCGCAAGGGGTTGCTATCAATTTTCAGGATGAAATTCTGGCGGTAGAAGGTCCTAAAGGGAAATTAACGGTACGATACAGTCCGGAAGTTTCGTTTGTGTCTGAAAATGGTAGTATTACGGTTAATAGAGCGAATGAAAATAAGCAGACAAAAGCTTACCATGGACTTTACCGTAATTTATTGAATAATATGATTACTGGGGTATCAAAGGGTTTTACCAAGACTTTGATTATTACTGGAGTCGGTTATAAAGCTGAGATACAGGGAAAGTTGTTGGTATTGAGCTTAGGGTATTCGAGTGATATATTTGTTGGAGTGCCGGAAGATCTTTCGGTTGCTGTCGAAGCCGGCGGAAAATTAACGATAACCGGTATTGATAAACAGCGTGTGGGAGAATTTGCGGCTCAGATACGTAAGTTCCGGGAACCTGAACCCTATAAAGGAAAGGGAATCCGGTACGAAGAAGAAATCATAAGAAGGAAAGTCGGTAAATCCGGCGTTAAATAGGATTATCTATGTTGCAGAAGATGCTTGAAAAAAACCGGAAAAGACTTAAAAGAAAAGCACATATACGGAAAACTATTTCCGGCACTGTAGATCGGCCTCGTATGACGGTTACAAAGAGTAATCGGAATTTGTCTATACAAGTTATAGATGATAGCCAGTGTGATTCAAAAGGACGTATAGTAGGTCACACTGTGGCCGCAGCTTCAACCCTAGAAAAGGAATTGAGAGATATAAAACCGACTGTGGAAGGTGCCGCTAAATTAGGTGAACTTATGGGAAAGCGACTCCTTGAAAACAATATCAAGTCAGTTGTTTTTGATCGGAATGGTTATTTATATCATGGTGTTGTTAAAGCTATTGCTGATAGTGTACGGAAATCCGGGATCGTATTTTAGGGGGCGATGTGGAACATTCACGAGATAGAGATCGGGATAAAGGACAAGAAAAAGAATTTCCGGTTGTAAAACTGGTGAAATTGAATAGAACTGCCAAAGTAGTTAAGGGCGGACGCCGTTTTTCTTTTTCAGCATTGACTGTTGTTGGAGATAAAAATGGCCGTGTCGGTTATGGTTTTGGGAAAGCTAACGATGTTTCTGAAGCTATCCGTAAAAGCGAAGAAAAAGCACGCCGGAATATTGTTGTACTTCCGACCAAAAACGGAACGATTCCGCATGAGATTCAAGGACTTTTTAAGGCATCGAGAGTGTTACTTAAGCCGGCTTGTTCCGGGACCGGAATTATTGCAGGCGGTCCAGTACGGGCAATTATGGAAGCGGCTGGTGTCACTGATGTTTTGAGTAAGTCGATTGGCGCTTCTAGTCAGTATAATGTGGTTAAAGCAACCTTTGAATGTATTGCTAACATGATGGATGCAAAGGCTTTAGCTAAAAGTAGAGGTAAACCTCTTAAAGAGTTGTGGGGTTAATAACTATGAGTAAAAAGCTTAAAGTCCGTCTGGTACGGAGTACCATTGGTGTTTTGCCAAAGCAACGAATAACGATCAGATCATTGGGTTTGCGTAAAATTGGTTCAACTGCTGAACAGAATGATGATCCCGTTATACGCGGAATGATTCGGGTTGTTTCTCATCTTGTCAGTGTAGAGGAGCTGTAATTTTATGGGGGATTTTGATTTACATGCTCCTAAAGGGGCAAATAAACGAAAACGCATCGTTGGTCGGGGGCAAGGTTCCGGTATGGGAACTACTGCCGGAAAAGGAAATAAAGGACAACAAGCGCGATCCGGTGGAAAAACGTATGTTGGTTTTGAGGGTGGACAAATGCCCTTGTACCGGCGACTTGCACACCGAGGCTTTTCTAATTATCCTTTTAAAAAAGAAATTCAGATTATTAATTTAAGGGATATAGAGAACCATTATGAAAATGGTGAAACGGTTGATGAAAATTCATTGCGGGCAAAAGGGCTGATTAAAAATTCTGCACCGGTAAAACTATTAGGAAACGGGGAATTGTCCAAAAAGCTTACAATAAAAGTGGGAAGCTGGTCTGCGTCTGTTGCAGAAAAAGTGAAAAAAGCAGGCGGGTCTATCCCGTCTGATGTCTGATAATAGGAATAGATCACATGGCGAATCCGTTAATTGGCATTTTTAGAATTAAAGAACTTCGTGAGCGCATTCTTTTTACTGTGCTGATGTTGGTCATTTTTCGCGTTGGAACAGTACTTCCGATACCGGGAGTTAATGTCAGAGAACTTAATGCATATTTTCTTTCTCAGCAAAATTCTGGGAATGCCATTGTTGATTATCTTGACTTTTTTGCAGGTGGGGCTTTTTCAAATTTCTCGATCTTTATGCTTGGGATTATGCCGTATATTTCGATGTCGATTATTATGCAGCTTTTACTCATTGTATTTCCCAGTCTAAAGAAAATTTCTCAAGAGGACGGTGGAAGAAAAAAGATTCAGACCTATCAGCGGTATGGAACTGTAGTAGTCTGTCTTATTCAATCTTTTGCTGTAACTCAATATGCACAAAATATTTCTCGAAGTGTTGAAAATCTTTTGAGTATGAATATAGTTCCATTTACACTGATTGCTATGTTGACTGTTACAGTTGGAACATTATTTCTTATGTGGATGGGAGAGCAGATAACACGCCGCGGGATCGGAAATGGTATATCATTATTGATTTTTGCGGGAATTGTTGCACGGCTTCCGGATGCAATATGGGAACTTATTGGGCGAGTCCGGCAAGGTAATTTGAACCTTGTGTTTGTAGTTGTCGTTCTAGTTATTTTTGTGGCAGTTGTTGCATTAGTTGTATTTGAGCAACAGGGACAGCGGAAAATTCCGGTTAATTATGCTAAACGTGTTGTAGGTCGGCGGATGTCCGGTATGGGGAATACTTATATTCCTTTTAAAATCAATCCATCTGGTGTCATTCCGGTTATCTTTGCCTCATCAATACTTACATTTCCTTTGCAAATTGCTTCAACCATAGGTGGCAATGTTGCGTGGTTGGCAACACTTTCTCAGATTTTGACTCCGCGAGGACCATTATACAATATTCTTTACGTTTTATTGATTATATTTTTTGCATATTTTTATACTCAAGTCAGTTTAAATCCAATAGAAATTGCAAAAAATATCCGGGATAATGGTGGATCCATACCCGGAATTCGGTCTGAACGCATTGAAGAATATTTAACGAAAATTCTTAACCGGATAGTACTTCCTGGTTCTCTATATTTAGCACTTATTGCCGTTATTCCTACTTTTATTCAATGGGCATTCAAATTTCCCTCTTCTATTTCTTATTTAATGGGAGGAACGAGTCTTTTGATTCTTGTTGGTGTTGATCTTGATACCATGAGTCAAGTAGAAGGGCTTCTAAAAATGCACCACCATGAAGGTTTAACGAAAAAAGGTCGTTTGCAGGGACGGAATTTATAGAATTTGTATATGTGAATCAATGGATTTAATCAAGGTTTTTAATTTGGAGGATATAGGTGAAGGTTAGAACAAGTGTTAAACCGATCTGCGATAAATGTAAGGTAATTAAACGAGGCGGTATTGTCCGTATCGTTTGTCAAAATCCTAAGCATAAGCAGAGACAAGGTTAGGAGTAACTATGGCACGTATTGCGGGGGTTGATCTCCCTAATAAACATGTAAACATTGCTTTAACGTATATTTTCGGGATTGGCAGAGCGAGTGCAAATAAGATCTGTGCAGATTCAAAAATCGATTCAAATAAATTGATTAATGATTTGTCTCAGGAAGAGTTAAATATTCTGCGGCAGCGTATTGAAAATGATTACAAAGTCGAAGGGCGATTACGTACCGAAATTGCTTTAAATATTAAAAGGCTCATGGATATTGGCTGTTACCGTGGATTACGGCATCGTAAAGGATTGCCACTCAGAGGGCAGCGGACAAGAACCAACGCGCGTACCAGAAAAGGCAAGAAAAAGACTGTTGCCGGAAAGAAGAAATAGGTCGGAGGCTTAAGTGGCTACTAACACGAAAAAGCAGAAGCGGAAAGAAAAAAAATCTGTATATGAGGGGAATGTATATATCCAAGCTACATTTAACAATACTATTGTTACTATAACTGATATTATGGGTAATGCAATCTCATGGGCGAGTTCCGGTGGACTTGGATTCCGGGGTGCTAAAAAGTCAACTCCGTTTGCAGCACAGACAGTAACTGAAACCGCGGCGCAAAAAGCCCTTCAGATTGGACTTCGGGAAGTTCATGTGTATGTGAAAGGGCCTGGCATTGGTCGAGAATCTGCGATTCGTCAACTAGGTGCTCTTGGTATCAAGGTACGGTCCATTAATGATGTTACACCTATTCCTCACAATGGGTGCAGACCCCGGAAGACAAGGCGGATTTGAAGGAGGATATATGGCGAGATATACTGGACCTGTGTGCCGTTTGTGCCGGGCAGAACAAAAAAAATTGATGCTTAAGGGACAGCGTTGTAAGAGTGATAAATGTCCGGTCAATAAAAATGATAAAGTGGCCGGATCCTCCGGTAAGCGGCGTCTTCGCACTGCACCACCCGGAAAAGATCCGAAAGCACGTGCCGGAAAGCGGTCTGATTATGGTATACAATTACGGGAAAAACAAAAACTTAAGAGAATATATGGAATGCAGGAAAAGCAATTTAGTCTTTTCTTTGAAAGAGCGCTCCGTATGCCCGGTGTCACCGGTGAAAATTTGTTTGTACTGCTTGAACGTAGACTCGATAATGTAGTGTACCGGTTGTGTTTTGCAGTAAGCCGGAGTCAAGCGCGGCAGTTGGTACTTCATGGGCATATTAGAGTCAACGGAAAAACGGTAAATGTACCGTCTTATCTTGTAAAACCGGACGATGAAATTGCTATTGTAGAATCAGCTAAGAATTTTGATCTTATCAAAAATGCACTTAAGGAATTTGAGAGATCAGGGGTACTGCCATGGCTTAAACTCGATCCCACTGCTATGAAAGGACGTTTTCTTGCTATTCCGCGTCGCAGTGATATAACGGATCTGTTGGACATTAAAGAGCAGATGATTGTCGAGTTGTATTCCAAATAAGGAGACATTATGACCCGTCCGAATCTTCTCAAAGGATTTAAATGTCCAAAAGGTATAAGGTATGAATATGGTGAATTAAAGCCAGATTATGGAAAATTTATCGCAGAACCTTTTGAGACGGGATTTGCTACAACAATAGGTAATACATTGCGGCGGGTACTTCTTTCTTCGATTCAAGGGTACGCCATTACAGGAATTAGAGTTACTTCATTTAATAGTGAGGGTAATTCCCATGTAATTTCAAATGAATTTGAAATAATACCGGATGTTGTAGAGGATACGCTTGAGGTAATTAATAATCTCAAGCAGATTCGTTTTCGGTTACTTAATGATGCAGAGCAAGGTGTGATCCGGTACGAGTGGTCAAATAAACGTGAAATATGCAGTGATGATTTCGCTTCTATTAATCAACTAGAAGTAATGAGTAACGGTCAGCATATTATGACTCTTATGGATGGCGCTCACCTTGAATTTGAGATTCAAGTTGAATTGGGAAGAGGATTTGTACCGGCTGAAGTGAATGAAAAATATATTGAGGTAATTGGTACTATTCCTGTTGATGCTATTTTTACACCGGTAAAAAAGGTGAAATATTCAGTTGAGCCGACGCGTGTTGGGCAACGTTCTGATTACGATAAATTAGTTCTTGAAATATGGACAGATGGAACTATTGGTCCCCAAGATGCTTTGGGAGAAGCTGCAAAAATAGCGAAGGATTATTTTTCTGTTTTTATCAATTTTGACGAAACGAATATAGGTTTTGATGAACCATTTAACGAGGATAATGAGCAGGTACGTCAGATACTCAATACACCTGTTGAAGAAATGGAATTATCAGTACGTTCTTATAATTGTTTGAGAAACGCAAATATTCGTACAATTGGTGAATTAACGCGTAAAACAGAAGATGATATTGCAAAAACTCGTAATTTTGGTAAAAAATCTCTTGACGAGATTAAAACAAAATTAAAAGAATGGAATTTGAATCTTGGAATAACTGATCTCAGTGCATTTAAGAATGTTGTTAGGACTCCTGGTGTAGGTATTACACAAAAAGAGCCTGAAGATGAATCAGTTTCCGGTTCCTGAATAATTCCGGAAGAATAACCGGAATATTCCGGAGCGGAAATTTTGTAAAGGAGGCGGTATTTTGCCTGTAATGAGGTAAATACTGTATTATTATGAAACATAGAAGAGGTTTTAATCCCCTTGAACGGATGTCAGCACACCGGAAAGCTCTCTGTCGAAATATGGTGACATCTTTATTCCGGTACGAGCGAATTAAAACGACTAAGGTAAAGGCACTGGAAATCCGCCGTAGTGCTGAAAAATTGATAACAAGGGCAAAAGTGGATTCGGTACATAACCGGCGTATTGTTTCAAGCCGTCTTTTTGATGAAGCTATTGTAGCTAAATTATTTACTGATATTGGTGTACGTATGAAGGAACGTAAGGGCGGCTACACCCGAATTCTTAAACTTGGGCCGCGTGACGGGGATGCAGCGGAGATAGTGATTCTTGAACTGGTTGATTATAAACTTGATACCGGTGAAAATTCCGATAAAAAAGCAGATCAGAAAAAGAAAAAACCTGTAAAAGCAGCAGCTCAATAAGGAAGATGGAAATGTCTAAAGCACATAGAGGAAAAGGAATTAGGGAGCTCGCCGCACACGGGCGGGGAGAATGTCCTGTCTGCAAACGGCACAACGTAAAAGTTTTGTACGAACAGGAAATAGATGGGAAAAAAGTTACTATCTGCAAGATATGTAAAGCAAATCTTAAGCATAAAACGGTACATACGTCATAAGTTATTGCCCAGATGGTGGAATTGGCAGACACGCTAGTTTCAGGTACTAGTGCCGCGAGGCTTGGGGGTTCAAGTCCCCCTCTGGGCATTATTTGCGCGTAAGACGAGAACTTCCCCTTAAAGGGATACCTTTCCAGATTAACAGTACAATGAGAACGAGTACCGCGGCAAAAGCAGCTTCAAGAGGTCCGTTTGTAACGGCTATGACGCCAAGTGCGGGCCACGGAATCACCTGGAATAATCCAAGGGCACCGAGAACAAGTCCAGTGTTTACGATAGATCCAACTAGAGAGCCGAGAACAATGGCAATAGATTCCCGGATTCTCCGGAAATTTTTACCTCGGATCCCAGTGTATATGAGCCATGCGGCCGGACCAATGAAAAGCCGTGGCAGAACGGAGATAAGCGGGTTAGTAAAGGCTATATCGGCCGGATTCACAGCGATGAGAGATGCTTGAATCAAACTGAACAGTCCGAAAAGAAAACCGATGAGTGCACCGACAAGGGGGCCTTCGAGAATGGCGCCGATTAAAACCGGTACATGCATTACGGTGAGACTTGCACCCGGAAACCATGTTACAAAACCTATTCCGGTTATTCCCAGTACAATGGATAAAGCTCCTAATATTCCGGTTACAACTATTTTGCGTACAGTAAATACCGGTGGTTTTTGTATTTTCATTTTTTATATAGTAAGGTACAGAAGCCGAAAATGTCAACACAGTGACAATATATTCAATATCTAAATCGAAGAGAAAATAACATGAAGAATGCTATATTTTTACAAAATATTACATTAACTGATCTTAACTCATGCGATAATGCCGATTCTTTTCTTCAATCCGGTTTTTGGGGTACGTTTAAGGCGCATTTCGGCTGGAAGGCAAAAGGATTTTTAACCGATTGGGGGGACTATGGAAAAGGTCCGTTACTGCTCATCTACCGGTCATTAGCGCCCGGTATTTCTTTTGCATATATACCTTTCGGTCCGGAACTGCCGGAACATTTTCCTGTGGGATCCATTGAGCGCAGCACTGCTCTTGGCGAATGTGCCGAGGCACTCCGTAGTTTTTTGCCGGCCAGTACTGCATTTATCCGGTTTGATCCGCCGTGGTACACAACATTTGATTCGGAGCCGCCGCATCTTGAAAAACCTTTTTCTCATGCGGGAGCTGATGTGCAGCCCGCGCACACGGTACTAATTGATTTGCAGCCGGATGAAGAATCGATTTTACAGCTTATGAAAGCGAAGTGGCGTTATAACATTGGGTTAGCTCATAAAAAGGGAGTCATAATCCGGCGCACCGATGCATCCGGCGTGGATCATTTTTACGATCTTTTGCATGAAACTGCTCAGCGTGACGGTATTTCTGTTCATGGCATTGATTATTACCGGGGGCTTTTTACTATTGATTATGCCGGAAAAAAACCGGATCTGCGTCTCTATGAAGCAGAATATCAGGGACAGCCTCTTTCTGCTATTGTCACACTTTTTCATGGTCATAGTGCAACGTATTTGTACGGCGCATCTTCCAATCTCAACCGGAATGTTATGGCGCCGCACGCGCTCCAGTGGCAGGCAATGCAGGATGCGAAGGCAGCCGGCTGCACCGTTTATGATCTTTTTGGAATAGCGCCGAATCCGGATCCGAATCACCCGATGGCTGGTCTCTATTTTTTTAAAACTGGGTTTGGCGGAACCATTATTCACCGTGCCGGTAGTTGGGATTATGCGTACCGGCCGTTATTGAAGCACTTATTTGAGAAAGCCGAAGGAATCAGGAAATTTGTGTGGAAATTTAGAAAACACAGCCACTAATTTCCTCTTGCGTTAGACCGGCTTTTGTGTTATGCTTTTTTTAGTGGGGCAGGTATGGTAGGCACAGAACACGGTATGCGGATTGCGGATCAAAATCAGTTGGTGACTTTTCAGCTCGGTGAGGAGCTTTATGGTGTAAACATCATGGATGTCAAGGAGATTGTCCGGGTTCAGGAAATACGGGCGATTCCTAATGCGCCAATGTATGTTGAAGGTATTTTTAACCTCAGAAGTGAAATAATTCCAATTATAAACCTGCATAAGCGTTTTCATCTTTCTAAAGTCGAAAGTACCGATGAAGATGATGATTTGCTCTCCGGCTTTGTTATTCTCGATATTGATGGCATGAAGCTGGGAATTATTATCGACCGGGTTTCGCGGGTTGTTACGATTGAGCGGGAACAAGTTCAGCCGCCGCCGCAGATGATTTCTGGAATCGGTTCTGAATATATCCGCGGAGTCGTCCGGCAGGAAAAAGGTTACCTGATCATTCTTGATATCCGGGATTTATTTGATCCGAAAGAACTGCAAAAACTTGCGGATATCAATATGAAGTCGCCGCTCGCAGCAGCGATCTAAAAATGAGTGGTTCCGTCTATTCTCCAACCATTAAACGGAGGGAGATGGATGCCGTTCTCACCGCTCTTGTCGAAGAAAAAATCGGTCCGGGTGAGCAGTCACGGCTTTTAATTCAGGTTGCCAAAGAAAAAATTGCTTTTGAATGTGGAATCGCGTTCCGGAGTCCTGTCTTTGCACTTCAGTACGCGTTGAAGTCCTTGCGTTTGGAAGATGGTGCTGAGGTTGTGCTTTCCGGATTATCACCGCGCTATTATGGACAAGTCCTTGAGGATGCTCACCTTAATGCTGTGTACTGTGATGTTGCTTCCTTTTCAGCAGTGCCGGATCCGGAATCAATTGAAAAAGTCCGGACAAAAAAGACTGCATGTATTATACTGCACCATACCTTAGGTTTTG
>BOBG01000007.1 GCA_026002265.1 Spirochaetia bacterium | reverse complement strand
CATCGTTTGCTTTTCATACAATTCCTCCATATAAAATATATGGAATAATTATACTTACAAATTTCTCCCTTTGTCAATGTTTTTTCAGTCTTTTGCAATATTTTTCGGAATCAGGAGGGGGTGTACTTCCCCTCCTGCCTAGAGCCTGTCAAAGGGAACTAATTTCTTCACCTGCCGGATTACTGGAATCCGGAACAAGCACTATAATTTTACATTTGCATTGGCTCTTTAGTCACGTGGCTTGATATTCAGGTTGACCCCAAGATCATCTTCAGTATCAAGGATTGTCCAACTGCTGCCGGGATAGTATCCCAAGGTCCGAATCGGATAGCCCATTTCTTCAAATTCTTCCACCACTGCGTCCCGCCGGTCACCTACGATAAATCCCAGATGATGTACCCCGTTACCATGCTTTTCAATGAATTCCCGGAAAGTGCTTTCACCTTCAAGTGGTTCGTGAAGTTCAATCATGATTCCCCGTTCCTCAGACATGATCACAGCCAGCTTCAAGCCGTAAAATGCTTCCTTTCCCCGGTAGGTCAGTTGAGGATTATAGCTCGGCGTGTCAACTCTGATTTCCGGTACCGGAACATTCAATATTTCTGCCCATTTCTGTGCGGCCTTCTCAATATCCTTTACGACAATGGCAATCTGAAGGAAATCTTTGAACCCAATGTTGTTTTTCATTTTTTCTTCTCCTTAAAAAGTATATGTCTTCAAGAAATATGCTAATACACTTCATCTTAAAACGTTTCACTTTGTTTTGTCAAGGATACGAGTATTATTTTGTATATAAATTTCAGAAATTCACCTTTGATACATGCTCAATAATCTAGCCGGAATTCTTAAGTATATAAATCAAATTTCTGATTGTATAACCGGAATTTCCAAGTGTATAGATCGAATACTCAAGTGAACAACCGGAATCCCCAAGCGAATATACTCATATTCCTAAGCGCATGACCTGAATACTCAAGTCACTAGAAAAAATACTCAAGTGGAAAATCTGAATGCCTGAGTATTAAAATCAGATTCAGATGAGTCTTGATCCTTCCATAAAAAAAACCGGTCATGGTGTCATGTACCACAACCGGTCAATTAAAAATGTTCAGTAAATTTTTGCATGAAGCTAATAAGTCACCGTAACATTACTTCTAGCTGGGGATTTTTTCCATCAAGATAAAAAGTCCCGACTGCACCATTCGCGGAAATGCTGTACGATCCCCGGAATCCTTCAAGTGTGAGCGAACCGTCTGCATGAGTCTGTGTTTCGATCTCAGTATGCCACTCTTTTTCAATCTTGTGCTGCAAAGCAGTATACACCGGCTTTTTAGTGTTATCAAGGCGCATAAAACCAGCCGGAGCGTGCAGCCACGCATCATCACTCGAATTCCATGTGGTGATCGCCTCCACGGCCGGATCCGCAAAGAGAATTTCATACATTTCAACAGTTTCCCGCATCTGCCGCTCCTCGCCTTCCGGCGTAGTGGGCCATTCCGGAACCTGCCAGTCGTTCAAATCAACGATATGCGCCGGCATTAGATCACCGGAGATGAGGGTATTTTCGGTAAAATGCAGAGGAAGCCCAAAATGGGAAAATCGCTCAAGCACTTCGTATAATTTTTCTTTACCCCAATAACCCTGATGCTGATGTGATTGAATCCCAATAACATCTATCGGCGCCCCTGCCTGCAAACAGCCGTCTATCAAAATTTGATAATCGATTCCGGTGTTAAAATCATTAAGCACAAGCGTTGCATGAGGATTTGCATGTTTCGCCGCACTAAAGACATCTTTGATAAGCCTGACTCGTCCGCGTTCCTTACAAATCCGGGTAATGGCGTTATCATATTTATCAAATACCGGCATGATGACCACTTCGTTAATCACATCCCACCGGTCAATAAGTCCTTTGAACGAAGAAACATCACGCTCAATCCGGGCAATCACTTTTTTAAAAATATCCGTATTGCTATACTGCATAAGCCATGGCGCGCACACCGTATGCCAGCAGAGCGGATGCCCCTTGACCGCGATATTCCGGTCCACAAAGTACTTCGCGGCAGCTTTAAGCCGGGTTTCATCAGGTTTGCCCTCCTCTGGTTCGTAACGTCCCAGATAAAACGGCAGAGTCGCATAATTATTAAAACCGAAAATCGCATCCAGCCGTTCCTGCAAAGACTTTTTTTTCGCAGTATCGAGCGGATGCCCATCAGAATCACCGCCAGCCACCGCTACTGCATCGAAGCCGCCGCATCCAAAGAGAAATTGGTGACTGTTCTGCCGGATCTGTACTGTTTTTCCGTCAGCAGGTTTTCCATCTACATCGTACACCTGAAGCTTGACAGCCGATTTCCGGTGATTATATTGCATGATTTAACCTCCATTACTATTTGTTAAAAATTTATCCGCGGATTAAACCGGATCTTTGTAATAAATCCATGTAATTCGCGGACCTTTTTATTCTTATGACTATTGATTATATTAAATCAAACATACTGTCAGGTTCTTCTTTTTTCTGACCCACAATCGGATCGAGATATTTTTTGATCCATTCTTCTTTGATTCGCAATAATTCATCACGGGGAATCTCGGCCAACACCTCCCAGCCGAGATCAAGAGTCCGTCCGATGTCCCGGTTTTCCGTTTCTGCTTGCCCTAGGAAGATTTGCTCAAATTTTTCGCCGAATTTAAGGTATTGTTTATCACTGCTAGACAGTTCCTCTTCACCAATGATCGAAGCTAGGTTCCGGACTTGTTTTACTTTTGAATAAGCTGCAAAGAGTTGACTGGAAAGATCCTTGTGATCTTCGCGTGTCATGCCGGGCCCGATGCCGTCTTTCATCAAACGCGAAAGGCTCGGAAGGCCTGCAACCGGCGGGTACACGCCACGCTGAAATAATTCCCGGTCAAGGACAATCTGACCTTCGGTAATGTAGCCGGAAAGATCCGGAATCGGGTGACTGATGTCATCGTTAGGCATCGTGAGAATAGGAATCTGCGTAATTGACCCGGAAGAGCCAGTGATTTTCCCGGCACGCTCGTAGAGACTTGCCAGATCAGAGTAGAGATAGCCCGGATACCCTTTACGGCTCGGCACTTCACCCCGGATTGAAGACACTTCACGAAGGGCTTCGCAGTAATTGGTCATATCAGTCATTACCACGAGGACGTGCATATCTTTTTCGTACGCAAGATATTCGGCAGCGGTCAAAGCGCATTTGGGCGCGATGAGACGTTCCAAGCTGGGGGCATCCGCGAGCGACAAAAAAACTACAACATTAGAAAGTACGCCGGATCGCTCAAAATCATCGAGAAAAAACCGGGCAACATCGTATTTAACGCCCATAGCGCAAAACACTATGACAAACGATTCGTCTGAATTGAGAATCTTTGCCTGCCGGACGATCTGAGCCGCAAGACGGTTGTGGGGGAGGCCGTTTCCGGAAAATATGGGCAGTTTTTGCCCCCGGATCAGCGTATTCATGCCATCAATCGCGGAAATACCGGTTTGGATAAAATCCCGCGGATACTCACGGGCGTAGGGGTTGATCGGCAGCCCGTTCACATCGAGGCGGGTCGAAGAAAAGATTTCACCCATACCGTCAACCGGCTGTCCCAAACCATTGAAAATACGTCCCAACAATTCCATGCCGACACGCAATTCCATAGGACGTTCCAAGAATTCAACCCGGGAATCAGATGCAGAAAGGCCGGTCGTTGTACCAAATACCTGAACTGCCGCCCATTTTTCACTCAGATCGATCACTCGCCCCAAACGCCGGCTGTCGTCACGATCATACACCGCAACAACTTCATTATAACCAACATTTTTACTCCGGGCCGTGATCACCACCGGCCCCTCAATCCGGGTCAATCCCCGGAATTCAACACCTTTCATATTTGATCTATTCTAATGAATAGAACCATGTTAGGCAAGGCTGCGTGAGCTACCAAAACCGAGCCGGAACCAGATTGAGGTCTGACCCCATTATCACGTTATAACATAAGTAAATGTGGAGGTCTGTCCCCGTAATTAATTGGTTCCTGCGTCTCTTTTCCGGCTAAAATATCCCTTCGGTACATGATTCCATTGGTCCGGCCCTCATGGAAAATGAGAATCTGGTCGCTCATGCCCATTAATTTTCAACTCTTGTTCCTTCCGGACTTGCCGCATACAGCATCCGGTTTTCCCATTTCCGGACAAAAGATGTTCCGGTGTTGACGAGTACTACCGCGTACAAAGCACCGAAGAGTTCCCCGCAATAATACCGGAAAAAGAATGCGATAAAACTTGTTATCAACGCCAAGAGCAGTACATTTTGGGTATATTTTGCGCCGGTGGACGGATCTGCACAGAGTAAAAAAGCTGCCGCGAGGGTTCCGCCGGAAAAAAGTCCGGAAAAAAGGTCGCCGCCCCCGAAAAATTCGACAAGTAGTAGTGTTGCACCGATAAAAATAGCCGGAATCCATGCACGGTTTCCGCTCCATGCTGCAAACAAGAAAATGCTTCCAGCCAAAAAAGCCAGGATACCCCGATCTACGATGATTCCGGACGCCGGATTGTTGAGCAACACCAACGCTTGTTCTGTCAATGCGGGTCCGCCATGGGAAAAAATGGTCCGGTTAAGGAAATCGAGAGCGGCTGCCGCAAAAGGGGTCGTTTCTGCCGGAATTCGGGTTATACTGTTGAAGGCATCCGGCCACGAAAACCGGATGAAAAGCCAGCCTCCGAGTGCAGGGTTGAGCCAATTTGTCCCCAAACCTCCGAAACTGTTTTTTACGACTGCGATGGCAAATACCGCACCGGCAATTCCATATAGCGGCGGCAAATGGTTCGGCAGGAGGAGAGTCAACACAAGAGCTGAAGCGACGGCGCTTCCGTCAGCAATCCTTCCGGACCGTTCTGTCCGGAAATAGAACAGAAATTCGATGAGAATCGCGGAAAGAGCCACAGTTCCCGCGAGGATAAGGGAAGAAAATGAATCGCTGAGTGCAGATTGAATGATGGTTGCCAGAGCGCAGGCGCTGACAAACCACATCCGGCCGGTAGATGGCCGGGCAAGGCTAATTTGTGGTTTCATGGTTTTTCCCCTTGATCACTGTTGCCAAAGGAATCCGGGACGGACACACAAGCTCGCAGCACGCGCACCCATGACATTCCAATACCCGGCTGTCGATCTTTTGCTTTTTTTTACCGGTTATTTGTTTGTACAACAGTTCCGGATCCAGCCCCACAGGACAGACGCTCCGACATTCTCCGCAGTTGATGCAGCTTTTAACCGCACTCCCCCCAATCTGCCGTTTCAGGAGCGCAAAAACCGCGGAAGTCTGTTTGAGTACCGGTTCATCAAGATTCACTACAGACTGTCCGAGAAGGGGAGAGCCGACTGCAATTCGTTCCGGTTCATCAACAAAGCCGCCACATTCAGCAAAAAGTTCCCGGATCCGGGTTCCAATCCGGACTCGAAGCACCGATGGTTTCCGGATCGCGGATCCGCCCACTGCAACATACCGGTCCAGAATAGGCCGCCGGAATTTGACCGCATCGCACACCGCAGCCATCGTTGACGGATTTTCGATGAGAAGATTCCTCAATGCAACCTGCTCTTTTTTGGAGTATTCGGTCAAGGCAAGCGTCAATTCCCGCGGGTTGGACTGCGGATAACGTGACCCAACCGGCGCAAGAAATGCCGGCACGCCGAATTTTTTTGTTTCAGCGAGAAGAGCTTCTCCCAGTTCATACTCAGGCGCAGAACAAGCGTACACGATTTTTTGGGCCTGCACAGCCTGATAGGTGATAACGGCTCCCTCAGCCACTGCACTAACTTTTTCATGGCAAAGTACATAGTCTGCCGCCCGCCACGGATCGTCAAACACGCACCGGATCACCAGTGTCGATTCCGGCTCGTAATCATTCAACACATCAGCCAGAGGTTTACCGGTAAGTTCCATTTCAACAACGCCGTACTCGCTAATGAGCGATTTTAATGCATCCGGCTCAAGGTTTTCCCATGGAAATTCCCGCTCCGGTTTACCCAGCAGATCGAAACTCCCCTTCATACTAATGATAAAAGCTTCAGTTATGCCCGATTCACCAGCATTCCATGACACACTACGCACCACAGTTCCCGGCACCGGTGCATAAATATTCGCGGAACCCGGTCCCTCGGCTCGGCTGATGAGCGAAGCTTCCCGTACTGCATCTCCTTCTGAAACGAGAGATGAAACCCGGTGTTCTGCATCATAATTCAAAGGAATCACCGAAAAATTCGGCAAAAAAGCTATCACGCTACCAGTACGCGGAGGGGCAGTCGGATCCTCAAATTGTATTCCTCCGCGGGGAAATGAATAAAATTTTGTCATTGCAATGTTTTCACCTCAATAAAATCCGGAATAATTCATTTTTTCATAACAATATATAGGCCGCCGCGATAAAAATACCCAAAAGAGTTCCGACCGCAACTTCCAAGGGAGTATGTCCCTGTACTTCTTTAACCGGATGAAATTCAATGTTGAGCCGGTCAGAAACATTCCGGCCGAGACTGTTGAGGATCCGTCCTTGAATCCCCGATGACCGGCGTACTCCCATAGCATCCCGGATGACGATAAGGGATAAAAAAAGAGAAATAATAAAAAGATCGGAACCCACACCTTGGCGGAAAGCAATCGCGGTAGTCATTGACGAAACAAGAGATGCATGACTGGAAGGCATTCCGCCGGTGCGCCATGCAAGTGTAATAATCGTTTCCCGGAAATTTTTCTTACGGGAACTTAACAGGACGATCAGTGCTTTAATAAATTGAGCGACAAACCATCCAGATACTGCGGACATAAAAATGGGATTTTCAAAAAAAGCTTTCAACGATAATCCCCGTGGCGGTATCGCTAGCAACATTAGTTCATGATCACCATTAAATAGGCTACTTGTCAAGGGGAATCATGGCAGCCGTTCTTTATTCTTTCTTAACTCTTGAATTTTTTATACTTAAAAATGGGGTCAGACCTCCAACATCTCTTTATAATAAAAGAAGATATTAAAAAAATTCGTAACATAGGAAACACCATCAAGCATATAGGTTAGACACTGGTTGGTGTGTAGATTGGACACAACGGGTGTATATTCTATACGTCAGGAGTGTGCAGCCTAGACGCTGGAACGAGTGCTTGACAGACTCATATTTGGATTTGATTTATTGATTTTTTCAGTGTTTCACTGATTTACACATGGAACGGGGGGTGCCGGCATCTCGACAGGCTCGATGACCGGCAAGCTCCCTGAGCCTGTCGAGATAGAGGCAGGGGGAAGACACCCCCTCATTATACTCTTTACTTATATCACTGTAAGTTATTGTCCGTTTATACGGTACCAATCGTGTATACGCCGGTCTAAAGGTCGTATATCCGGATTTTGTGGAGACTTAATACGCTCGCGGAGATATGGAAGAATGGCTTGTGACTTGAGGGAAGTCCATGTATGCGGTAATATATTTGGCGGTGAAAGGAACTCTTCCGGAGGAATATGACCGAGCAGGCCGGGATAAAAAATGGGAAAAACCTGTTCTGTGACGGAACGCATACCGGAAAAGCCATTCGCTATACCAAAGTGGTTATCATGTAATCGTACACGAGTTGTTTCTTCCATAAGAAGGTTCTGGGTTTCGCGCCGGAAAAACCATTGAGCAAATGCAGTTGCACCCCTCTTTGCCTTACTTTTTTTACACATACCAAAGTAGACTGTTTCTTCATTTAAGGGAATAGACTTATCACCCATTATCCACCGGAAATCCAATTCATTGCGGCGTTCCTGCGGCAGACGGAAAAAATCGCCACTCGTTATATAGCTGAATAAAATGCGCCCGGAGCGGAGTTGTTCGGCCGGCAGACTGGTGTAATACTTAAACATAAAATCATCGACAGATTGGATATTCGTATTAGACTCGTGTATCCATGCAGTGCCAGCACTAAGGGCTTGATCAAGTGCATCGTCATTCCACGTAATGGGTTCAGATTCCCGGAATGAAGCGCCGAAGATGGTCGCCATTACAAAAAGAAACGAATCATCCCATTGCGGAGAGAAACCCATCCGGGAATAAATACCATTCTGCTCAATATTGTAAGCTTTACCCAGCCGTTGTATTTCAGCAAGTGTAGTAGTCCACGGATTTTCCATGAGATATGCGTTGTTACGAGAAAACATAATAGCGGGTACATTAAATGAAACTGGCAGCAGATAGTATTTTTCTTCACTTTTTCCAAGTTCGAGGAGATGAGAATAAAAGTCTTCCGGATTAAAGGTTCCATCAAGGGGTCTAAAAAAATTCCGGATTGAAAGGCTTTTTAGCCATTTGCCTACCACGACATCGGGAGTAAAATCCTCTCCAGATAATTTTTGAGCAGGTGAATCAAAATACTGAACTTCGACTTTGTACCGGTTCTGCGATTTATTGTAAGACTGTGCATAAAGGGCAAATTCCGGCTGATCAGTCCACAGGATAATGGTGTCCGGTTCAAACAACCCGCATGATACAAAGCTAACTGAGAGAAGAAGTAGGAAGATCAACAGCATCGCTTTTCCTTTGTCTATCCCGGACGGCTGCCACCATGAGTAGTGCAATATCGCCCTGCCGTACACCCGGAATCCGGGCGGCTTGACCGATGGTGAGAGGCTGAACCTGAGACAATTTCTCCGCAGCCTCCGCGGAAAGTCCATGAAGGTTCCGGTAATCATACTGGGAATCCAACTTTATTGCATCTAACTTTTCGGTCCGGGCAACTGCACGCCTTTCTTTTTCAATATAACCGGAATAACGGATATCGAGAATAGCCCGTTCCAGCCATTCAACCGGAAAGGGTTTAAGTTCGGAGATATTGAGCGCTAGAATATCCCTAAGCTCAACCGGAGCGCTTGAATCAGTCAATGCCCGCTCAAGAGTCATGCCGGAATCGTTTTTCCGAGTATGGAGTAATTCCCGGATCGTCTCAAGTACTTGAGTCTTGTGCATAAACCGGTTCCACCGCCCATCATCTACCAGCCCAAGGGTGCGTCCTTTCGGTGTCAGCCGGGAATCCGCAGTATCATGACGGAGCGCAAGGCGGTATTCAGCCCGGCTTGTAAACATTCGGTAGGGTTCCTTCGTGCCAAGTGTTGTAAGGTCATCAATTAAAACCCCAATATAAGCTTCAGACCGGTTCAGAATGACCGGATCCTCTCCACGCATTTTTTGCGCTGCATTGATTCCAGCCACAATTCCCTGAGCAGCCGCTTCTTCGTAACCGGAACTTCCATTCGTTTGTCCTGCACTGAAGAGTCCTGAGAGCCGCTTGGATTCAAGAGTCGGATAGAGATCGAGCGGATCGAGATAATCGTATTCAACCGCATAAGCCGGGCGCACGATCCGGGCAGATTCAAGTCCCGGTATGCTGTGGATAAAAGCCCATTGCACATCCTCCGGCAGGCTGCTAGACGCACCGTTAAGATACATTTCAGTCGTGGAAAGTCCTTCCGGTTCAACAAAAAGGTGGTGCCGGTCGCGATCCGGAAAACGCATAACCTTATCCTCTATCGAAGGACAGTACCGGGGGCCGACTCCGACAATTTTCCCGGTGTACAAAGGAGATCGGTGGATATTTTCACGGATAATACGGTGCGTTTCCGGCGTCGTGTAGGTGATCCAACAAGGAACAAGGGGCCGGTTCAGGGGCGTGCCGGGATCCGCATCAAACGAAAAAGGGAGCGCTTCCTCGGTATCTTGCTGTTCCATTTTTGAAAAATCAATGGAATCGCCGGCAATCCGGGCCGGCGTACCGGTTTTGAGCCGGCCAAGGGGAAAACCTTTTGTACGTAATGCAGTTCCGAGTCCCACAGCAGCCATTTCTCCAAGTCGGCCCTGGGGAGAATCATAATCCCCGATGAAAATTTTCCCTTCCATAAAGGTTCCGGTTGTCAGCACCACGGTCCGGGCGCTTATCCGGTGACCCCGTTCCGTCACGACTCCGGCGGCCGCGGTTCCGGAAACGAGAAGATCAACGACCGTATCCATCATTATTGAAAGATTCGGCTGATGCTCCAGTGCTGAACGGGCAGCGGCTTGATAGAGCTGTTTATCGGCTTGAGCACGCGGCGCTTGAACGGCCGGCCCCCGTGACCGGTTGAGAATCCGGTACTGAATCACGGTCGAATCGATGAGTGCTGCCATTTGTCCGCCGAGTGCGTCAACTTCCCTGACCAGATTCCCTTTGGAGAGTCCGCCGACAGCCGGATTGCAGGAAAGCGCCCCGATGCGATCCGGGTTTTGGGTGATGAGGAGGGTCTGGAATCCCAACCGGCTGACAGCGAGGCAGGCTTCGATTCCGGCATGACCTCCCCCGATGACGATGCAATCAAAATCCATAGTTACAACTTTTTTGCCTTGACGCAGAGAAAATTCGGCCACGTCAGCAGGTGTTTATATTCTTCCGGTAAAACGTTCCGGAACTCTTCGGTCGGCACCGGCTCCACTATTTTCTTTATGCAAAAACCGGCATTAATGGCTGGTTGAAGAATATCTCCAAGGGGCCGGCTGTAGTATTGCACCGGAATACGTTCTTTATCCATGGTCCATTCGTCATTGATTAATGCTAATTCAAAATAATTTTTTTGGTTACGGTATAAAAAGTCTGTAAAAGGATGGTTCGTTGAAAATATCAGAATTCCATCCGGTTTTAATTTTTTATATAATTCGCAAAAAACAAACGAAAGATTTTTTATATAGTGCAACACTAACGAAGTAATAATAATATCCATTGAATCATCTTGTATTATTTCCAAGGGAACATTTAAATCCGCCTGTGCAGCAAAACATTTATTCTGCGTTCTTTTTTGTGTGACTGCAACCATGTTTTTATTTACATCAACCGCAAAAGGACAGGCTCCATGATCAAGCAGCCATTGGGAATACCAGCCCCCGGCGCACCCGGCATCCAGTACCTTTTTCCCGGAGACATCCGGTAAAAGATCAATCATCGCCGGCCGTTCATAGTAGGCATTCCAGGGTTTTGTGTCAACAAAGCGGGCATAATATTCCGCCATTTTATTGTATGAATCGAGCGATATGGTATCCGGATCTATTTCCACAATTTTCCCCTGCAACACCAGAAACGAGTGTCCCGGTGCAATACTACGATTTTTACCAAAAGGCTGGCTCAATCATGGTTGATGAGTTTATAACATTGTAACATATTCGTGAAAAAATATTTGACATAACACTAATTATAGACTATCATTATATCTCCGGTGCGTCAATGACCAAAAACGAAAGGGTATTGAATGGCCTGCCGGACCAGATATTGCACTCCATGAATTATGATAAAAGAATTAACACCTAAATATTCCGGACCTTCATGGCGAGGGGGAAATATACGATGCAACGATAATAGAGATATTATCAACGGAAAAACGTGAAATACAGATAGCCGATTTATCGTTTTTAACGGATAAAGGGTTTGGGTTCATATCGAGGAAGAAGTGAAGATAAGCCGCAAAGAGCTATACCGTTTCTGCGGTTACCAAATAGATATGTCGCAACAGCATGGGATAGATTTTCAGACGATTATTTTGACGTTCAGTCCTCCTCATCAAAGAGAGATTTTAACACCGACCTTAGAAAATATGGGAGAAGTTTTTAGCTATGACAAGGTTAAAGGTGTTAGAGGTAGCTGAGGAAGTAGCTGTCGAGAAAGGCATCAAGCAAGGAAGGCTGGAAGGAAAACTGGAAACTGCACGCAACTGCAAACAGATGGGGCTTCCACTTAATCAAATAGCCGCTGGTACCGGATTATCCATTGAACAAATTAAAACAGTGGACTGTTTTTTGACATTTTTCTTGACAGCATCCGGAATTCACCCATACCATGCAATGAATCGATCATTTACAAGGAGGTCGGGTGATAAGCCCGTCGGCGTTTTTCTCTATGGGATTCAATGCCGGTTTTTTTATGAACTATACTACTGAGCATATCAAAAATGTTTCCATTGCCGGGCATGGAGGCACCGGCAAGACGACTTTGTATGAACATTTGCTTTTCGCGGGTGGAGTTATTCCGAGGGCAGAGACTGTTGAATCCGGAAAAACTCTCAGCGATTCGAGTCCGGAAGAAGTCGAACGGAAGATTTCGATTCATACTGCCCTAGCTCACATCGAGCGCAATGGCATCAAAATAAATATTTTAGATACTCCCGGTTCCTCTGATTTTACCGGAGATGTGATTTTGAGTTTCCGGGCTGCTGAATTTGCCCTTCTCGTCGTTGATGCACGTTCCGGTGTGCAGATCGAAACGATAAAATTGTGGCGGAACCTTGAAAGCCGGAATAAACCGCGGGGAATTTTTATCACCCGGATCGATGACGAGCGTGCGAATTATGATACTGTGATTGCAGATATAAAGGAAAAATTGAAGATCGACCCGGTTCCCTTTACTATTCCTATGGGAAACGCTGTGAATTATACCGGAGTCGTGGATGTTCTTTCCGAAAAATCCTACACGATTCCGGATACTGGCATCGAAAAGCCGTCCGATCTTCCATCCGGTTATCAGGAAGCCTATAAAAGTGCGAGAGATCGCGTTTCAGAAGCCGCGGCCGAAGGTTCTGACGAGTTGATGGAGGAGTACCTTGTTACTGGTGAAATTGATTCATCGCATCTTCAACAGGGTTTGCGGGTGGCAGTGGCTGAAAATAAAATTGTACCGGTTTTTGTCGGTGCTGCACTCAAAAATTCCGGTTTAATTCCTTTTCTTGATGCAATTTCTGAACTTGGTCCTGGTCCGCAGAGTGCTCACGATGTTGCATCAACGGCTGACGGTGCCGAACAGGATGTTCCGGTGAATCCGGATAAAGCCCTTGCAGCATTGGTGATAAAAACGGCTTACGATCAATTTTCCGGTAAAATTTCGTGGCTTAAAATCATTCAAGGGAAACTTTCGGCTGATTCTGAAGTGTTTAATGTTTCTGAAAATAAAAAAGAGCGGATCTCTAAACTCTATATCTGTCAAGGAAAAAAGCTGGAAGAAGTGACGGAATTGGCCGCGGGCGACATCGGTATTTTGACAAAATCTGCGTCATTAAACACTAATAATACGATCACGGCCGGCGACACCTCTCTTTCCTTTTTACCATTGCGGCTTCCGGAACCGGTTCATTCCATTGCAGTCAATGCAGTTGCAAAAAAAGATGACGATAAACTGGGAGATTTTCTGGTTCGGTCAACTGAAGAAGACAAAACCTTCCGGTATATTTTTAACGCTGAAACGAAGGAGACGGTTATTTCCGGTATGGGTGAACTCCATGTCAATATTATTCTTGACAAGGTAAAAAGTTTGCAAAAAATTGAGGTTGAAACGCACGTTCCCAGAGTTGCCTACCGGGAGACAATTACAAAAGGTGCGGGCGCTGAGTACACCCACAAAAAGCAATCCGGCGGACACGGGCAGTACGGAAAAGTTGCGCTGGAAATTGCGCCGTTGCCGCGGGGCGAGCAGTATAAATTCGTCAATGCGATTTTCGGCGGGGCTATTCCCAAAAACTATATGCCGGGTGTTGAAAAAGGTGTCGTCGAAGGAATGGCTGCCGGGGTCATGGCCGGCTATCCGGTCGTTGATGTCGAGGTAAAAATCACTGACGGCAAATACCATCCGGTTGATTCTTCGGAATTGTCCTTCAAAATTGCGGGGCGGAATGCCTTCCGGGAAGCTATGCGTCAGGCAAATCCTGTGCTCCTCGAACCAATTCAAAACCTGACGGTTTTTGTTGAGGGTAAATACCTTGGAGATGTCATGAGCGATCTTTCCGGCAAACGCGGCCGGATTCTTGGGCAAAATTCGGTCGGAGGCATCGAAGAGATCCGCGCGCAGGCACCGCAGTCAGAATTGCTCCGGTATTCCATTGATCTGCGGTCCATCACCAGTGGTACCGGCTCTTTCAGTGTGGAATTTGCCCATTATGCTCCGATTTCCGGCAGAATCGCAGACGATGTGATCAAAGCCGCGGCCGCATTCCGGGTTCAGGAAACAGAAGATTAGGAAGGGTACCCACGAATGTATACTAATAAACATGTAAAGAATTAATGAATATTTGTATTATTCGTGGACCGTATTTTAAAAGGAGATTTACATGGAACAAAAGATTCGCTTTGTTCAGTATGGGTGCGGAAAGATGAGCAAATGGCTTATCCGGTATGCAATTGAAAAAGGTGCGGAACTGGTGGCTGCATTTGATATGAATCCGGCAGTGATCGGTAAAGATGTTGCAGCTCCGGCACAGGGTGTCAAGATTTCTGATGCAAAGGATGCATCGGCGATTCTCAAAAAACTAAAACCGGACGTCTGCATCATTGCGACCCGGAGTACTGTTGCGGAATTAAAAGAAATTTTCACGATTTGTGCAGAAAATAGCGTCAATGCGATTGCAACCTGCGAAGAAGCGCTCTATCCTTGGAATTCTTCGCCGGATCTCACTGCGGAACTTGATGCTCACGCAAAAAAAGGCGGCATCACGCTCTGCGGGTGCGGGTATCCGGATATGTACTGGGGGACTCTTATCAGCACTCTGGCCGGTTCTATCCATAAAATAACCAAAATTAAGGGAAGCAGCAGTTATAATGTCGAAGATTACGGCATTGCGCTCGCAGAGGGACACGGTGCAGGGCTGAGTGTTGCGGAATTTGAAAAGCAGATCGGAAATTACAACAAGCTTTCGTCTGACGAAATCAAGGCGCTTGTTGAAAAAGGTGCGTACATTCCCTCGTATATGTGGAATCAAAATGGGTGGCTTTGCAGCAAATTGGGTCTGACGGTTATTTCGCAAGTTCAAAAATGTATCCCGCATATTACTCCGGTTGATCTCCATTCCTCAACTCTTGACATGACGATACAATCCGGAGGCGTCACCGGCATGTCGGCAATTGTCACCACTGAAACGGCTGAAGGCATTACACTGGAAACCGAATGTATTGGTAAAGTCTATACTCCGGAAGAATTTGATACCAATGAATGGACCATCTACGGGGAACCGGAAGTTACTCTTGTCGTCAACCAGCCGCCGACTGTGGAATTGACGTGTGCTACAATTGTGAACCGGTTGCCCCAGCTTATTGATGCTCCGCCCGGTTATATAACTACGGAAAAGATGCCGGTCAATGAATACCGGGTCAAGCCGCTCAACACTTATGTCACGAGCAGATAGTTAATATCACGAATTTATTAAAAACGTTCCCTTAATTGATAAGGGAACGCCATACTTTGCGGGAAACATAATCGATGAGGAAACTTTTGCTACTGAATACATCTATCATTCCGACTGTCAACAGTCTATTGTATTTTTTTATTTAGATCATCTAAATTGGCACGAAGCCTTTGGTTATTAGGATCAATTCTTAATGCATACTGATAATTTTCACGCGCTTTATCATATTCGCCTATTTCTTCATAAATGATCGCACGATTATTGTATGCTCCGATATTGTTTGGTTCAAGTTGCAAAACTTTATTACAATCATCGAATGCCAAATCATATTTCCGAATTGCCATTAAACTCCCGCTACGGTTTAATAAAGCATCTATATTGTTTGGTTCAAGTTGCAAAACTTCATTACAATCATCTATTGACCGTTGATACTTACCTTTTAACCTAAAAGCTACACTTCTATCTAATAAAGCATCTATAAAGTTGGGATTAATATCTAGTGATCGAAAATAATCATCAATAGCTTCGGTGAGCATATCATGATTGCGAAGCAATGTCCCACGGGTACAATAAAACATGTACCTCGAAGGAAATATTGTTATTGCTTTTGTATAATCTGCATAAGCCTGGTTAAAATTTCCTTGCATTTCAAATGCTATTCCACGATTATAATAGGCCCAAGCATCAGACGGGGATAAAGATAAAGCTTTATTATATTCTCTAATAGCAGATTTGGGGTTTCCTTGACTTTTATACCATTGGCCTCTCAAAACATAGGCAGATGGATCGTTAGGAGCAAGCAATATTGCATGGTTATAATCAGATAATGCCTGATCTGTCTCATTTTTCATTTGAAATGCTTCTCCCCTGCTGGTATAACCACGATAATTCTTGGGATTCAAACGCAAACATTCATTAGCATCAGCAATTGCTTCATCTAACTTACCTAAATCAATATAAATCCCTGCACGATATGCATAAGCATTGTCAAAATCTGCTCTAGCATTAATGGCTTTATTAAAGTTTTCAAGAGCCATATCTATATTATCTTGACTTATATAATCAAGAGCACGGTTAAAATAATCTTCCGCACTAAGATTCAAATCATCTCTGATAAGTGAATCCTCTTTGCTTTTGCCCCCGATCAGCTTTTGACGGAGATGCTCTATATCTTTATCATTCGGTTTTATCTTTAGTGCCTCATCGAGATCTGCAGTTGCGTCTTTTAATTTACCTAACATAGCAAAGCTACCACCACGCTCCACATAAGCTTTGAACAAAGTAGGATCAAGCTTGATTGCTTCAGAATAATATTCAATGGCACGATCATATGCACGATTCTGAAAATATTCATAGGCAGGTATACAATAGAGATTCTCTATTGATTTTTGGCGTATATCTGAAACAAAAGGATGATCCGGATTTAAACGCAAAGCTTCATCGCAATTCGCAACGGAACGATCATATTTTCCTTGTTTACCATAAACAAGAGCGCGTCCCACATAAGCCTCTGTATCATCAGGATTAAAGAAGATTGCCTTTGTGAATTCGGTAAAGGCTTGCCTATAAAAACCTAGGACAAGCTCATAATTACCTAGGGCTTGCTCATAATTACCTGCTTGGTAATAGTCACCACCACGAGAGGTATATACATTGGCATATTCTGGATCAATACGGACCATTTGAGCAAAATCTTCTTTTGCGAGCTCATAATACCCTTTTTCATAATAGAGATCACAACGGAATAAATAAGTTTCTATAAAATCGGGATTAAGGTGGACGGCTTGAGTCCAGTCTGCTATAGCGTCATCGTCATTTCCTAATTCCTTGTTCATAGAACCGCGACGGTAATAGGCATCGCTATGATTGGGGTTAAATTTAATCACTTGAGTCAGGTCTGCTATAGCGAGAGTATATTTCTCTTTCATATTATGATCTAGACCTTTTGCACCAGAAACAATACCACACTCAACGTAAGCAAGAGCGCGATGGTAATAGGCATCGGTAAAATCAGATCTAATCGCTATCGCTTGGGTAAAATAGATTATAGCCTGCTCATAGTCTTTTTCTTCATATGCTCCAATTCCACTACTATATAATTCTTCGCAAGTCATTTTGACCTCCTTGTTTAATATTCAAATTTTAAATTGTTTTACTATTCTTGTCAATAGTGCTAATCAGTGCCGGATATACGCCGATCAATATTCAGCCGCCACTATGCTTGATTCGGAATCTGTCCTCATGCATTCAGGGAATGTTCCGAGACTGTCAGGACATGCTTTGAATCATCGGGGACATGTCCCAATAGATCAGGAACATATCCTGCGGTCGGGAGGACGTGTCCCATGTTATCGGGGACATATCCCAAAATTGTTAGAACATATCCCAAAAATATTGAGGAATATCACTTTTCATTGATTAAGCGTTCTGCTTCGGCAAGTGAGATGTCTTTTTCAAGCGCAATCCGCGCCCTATCATCGAATTCTGTCTTTGAACGTAGTGCTTTTTCACCTAAAAATACAGTTTTCTGCCGTACCGTACCCACTACTGTCTGCTCTGTTTCGATTTTTCGGCGCAAAGAGAGCCGGTTTACTTGTTGTTCACGGAAACCAATTGCGGTTGAATGTGTAAACAGCACCAGCCGCACTGCATCGAGTATTTTTTGAGAACAGAGTGCGGAAACAATTACTGCCGGACGTGACTTTTTCATCGTGCATGGGCTAAATGTTACATCTAAAGCGCCCGCAGCAAAAAGCCGCTCCATCAAAAAGCCCAGCGCTTCACCGGTCATATCATCAATATTGGTCTCAATGAGTATCAACGTCTCACTATCCCATAAAGCACTCTCGTCCGTACGTTGTTCCGAAGCAGTTTCGCGGAGAGAAACCCGCAGTACATTCGGCTTATCAAGTTTACGGGTCCCGATGCCGTAGCCTGTTTTTATTTCAGTAAAAGACGCACTTTCAATAAATTCGTCAACACACACGGCAAGAATCCCCGCGCCCGTGGGGGTAGTCATTTCCTTTTGAAAGCCACCGGTTTTTACCGGCAAACCCTTGCACAAAAGCAGCGTTGCAGGAGCGGGAACCGGTAAAATTCCATGAGCGCACTTCACCGTGCCGCCGCCGAGTTCAATAGTGGAGGATGTTATTCTATCCGGTTTAAGTATATCGAGGCACACCGCTGTTCCTACAATGTCGATGATCGAGTCAAGGGCACCGACTTCGTGAAAGGCAACTTCCTCAACCGGCTTGTTATGCACCTGTGCCTCCGCTTCGGCTATCTTCCCGAAAATCGCCAAAGCCCGAGCTTTTGCACCTGACGACAAGGACGCATTCTGTATCAATGCACGTATATCACTCCAGTGATGGTGAGCATGTTCGTGACTATGATAGTGTTCATGCGTTTCGTGATGGTCGTGTTCATGGGGATCATGCTCATGTTCCTCCACATCATGCGCTTCGTGGTCATGCGAGCCGTCTATATCAACAACCGCGCGGGTTCCACTTATACCGCACCGTTCATCACGGACAAAGTCAAGATTCCAGCCTTCCAAGCCCAATTTAGCCAATTCGCCGCGCAAAGAATCCGGGTCAATGCCAAGATCAACAAAGGCCCCCAGCGCCATGTCTCCGGCAATACCGGCAAAACAATCAAAATGCAGTGTTTTCATTTTTCCTATTTCCTGTTGAGATTTCCAGAAGTGTTTAGCAGTTTCATACTACTGTTATTCACACTATGCCTTTCAAGCAAAAACGTCAACGGGAGGTTAAAAAATCTGTGATTAATCCTGAAACAGCCGGTTTACCTGAATCGAATCCGTCTTTCCAACCCATGAATCTGTCAGGATACCTTTGATCGCTGAATAAGTTTGTAGCGGATTCAGCTTAAAAGGAAAATTTCGATAGAGGTCTGACCCCCAATTATTGTATTATGATACAATGAGATACTAGCTCCTTTGGATTTTACAAATCTCTCAAGGTTTCGCTTTTCCCATAGATCCAGAAAAATTCTACATTTTTTAAAAATTTGCTCATAATCTGAATCAAAATGCCTCTTCTGTTCCGTATTTAAAGTACTTTATTTTGAGGAGGCTTTTATGAAATTGAGTGTAGTGAATGGCATGGTGCTTATTGCCGGACTGCTGTTTTTCGGATGTTCCGTACCGGAAGATACGGATCTCGTTGCCGATGTTGCCGTTGGAGTACTGTGGCCAGGTGGAGAAAGTATTGAGCTTACCGGAATTGATGAAGCAGGAATTGTGTTTTTCCGGGAAAGAGGTGAACCTCAAACAGTGACAGTAACGGTTTATGCACCCGGCTACACACAGATCGAATGTTGGATAGACGGCAAAAGAATTGAAGCAGCTGGCGAAACCTTCGTTATTACAGCAGCTAACTTTATTACACAAGATCATACGCTTTGTATCACTGGTTTTAAAGATGGAATTCCTTATAGCAGTAAAGTAATTCCCATCACTATTGAAGGAGTATAAGATGAAAAACATTTTGGCATTTTTTGCAGTGCTACTATTTATTTCCTGTTCTAACCCGTTAAGTTACGAAAATACGGAAACAGCGTCTACCGGCATTCTCACAATCCGTATCAGACACAATAACGTACGGACATTGTATCCGGATCTTAGCTTTAGCCGTTACGAATTGAATCTTGTCAGACAAGAAGATGCCGCTGTAATGGAACCGGTAACAGTGACTCATGGAATTGAAATGAATATTCCGGTGGCACCGGGAACGTGGACCGTTATTGTAACTGCTTATGAGGAAACAGATGGAGGCGAACCCTTAGCTGAAGGCAGTAGCCACATTAAAGTCGATGCAGGTAAAAACGTCTATGCAGATATTGTACTTGCACCGGTAATGACAGGCACCGGTACTTTTTCCTACAAGGTGGCTATTCCAAAAAACCTGCAATCTGCAACTCTTTCGCTATCGTATTTGGAATCCGGGATTTTTGTACCGGCAGAAGAAATTAATCTCCTTGATACTGTAATTGGTACGATTGAATTAAATTCCGGCTATTATCTTATGGAAATTCGGCTTGAGAATGCGTATCTTCATACAGGTCTACGGGATATTATTCATATTTATCCAGGACAAACGACGGCAGCTCCCCTTTATTCCTTTGATACAGATGGAGTTCCGGTACCAAAGGAAATTGATCCCGCAGACACTGCCGGTGAGTTAAAAAATTATCTTGACGACCAACCGGAAAATACCGTTGAATCACCATATCCTGTTATAGTGACGGCAATTGATCTGTCAACCGGCACTTTGCAGCAGATTTTTGGAGAGCTTAGCCGGTATATTACATTGGATTTGAGCGACTGTACCCGGAATATATTCCCGCCGCTCATTCTACCGGATACACAAAGAGTTGTGTCACTTAAGCTGCCGGAAATTACAACAGTCGAATCTGCTACCTTTTCCAGTATCACATCGCTGGCATCGTATCTTAATGCACAACCGGAAAATACCGCGGCAGAACCCTACAAAGTGAAAATAACCGGGGTGGATGTATCAAAAAAATCTGAACTCCAAAATTTGTATGGGGTTTTAAACCGGTATGTGGCACTTGATTTAACCGGCTGCACCGGAGCAGATATCGGAAATGCAGTTATAAGTACAGATCCGAATATGAAATATATTGTTTCGCTTGTTTTTCCGGATACGGTCACTCTAATAAATAATGGCCGCTTCAAAGAATGCAACAATTTGGTATCAGTAGAAGGATCTCATGTTATCACAATAAAATCCGAAGCATTTTCTAAATGCACCGCACTCAAATCAGTGTATTTTCCGGTAGTTCAGGTAATAGAGTACAATAGCGAGAGTGGGCCTGATGGAGTATTTTACGGATGTAGTGCATTGAGTTCTGTTTATATACCAGAAGTTAGTGCAATTGGAAATCATATTTTTAATGGATGTACTGCACTTAAAACGCTGGTAATACCTCATATTAGTTCTCTAGGAATCCGGGCACTTAAAGGATCCGGAATTACTACTTTAACACTCGGTGCAACTCCGCCGAACCTTAAAGCTGCGGTATTTGAAAATGTCAATCCATTGCCGGATATTTATGTTCCGGATGCTGCGGCAGTGAATGCGTATCAAAGTGCTAACGAAAGTACAACCGGCTGGACTGTTGCACTCAAAGCTAAAGTGAAAGCCTTGTCCTAAAAAGCAAATTAGAATAAACTAAAAAACGGCCGGTTTTCCGGCCGTACTATGAACACAACAATATCATTTATTTCACTGGGCTTTTTATTGGTTTTTTCGGCTTTTTTCTCGGCATCGGAAACCTCTTTTTCCTCGCTCAACCGTATAAAAATCAAGAACATGGCCGCGCAGGGAAACAAAAAAGCCATACTTGTGCTTGCAGTCATTGAGCATTATGACCGGTTTCTCTCCACAGTTCTTATCGGCAACAACATCGTAAACATCGGCTCCTCCGCACTTTGTACAGTACTTTTTATCAGCCTTTTTGGGGACGCAGGCGCGGGAGCTGCAACAGTTGTAATGACTATTCTGATATTAATTATCGGAGAAATTACACCAAAAACACTTGCCAAAGAATCCCCAGAACAATTCGCCTTACACTCCGCTTATATTGTCCGTTTTTTTATGTTTATCTTCCGGCCCTTCAACTTTTTAGCCGGATTGTGGCGGACATTAATTATAGGCATTTTCCGGGTAAAAAGCGACCGTTCAATCACAGAAGCCGAACTTTTAACCTTTGTAAAAGAAGCCCGGCAGGACGGGGGCATAAACGAGCGTGAAGAGCGTATGATCCAGCGGACAATCGCGTTCGATGAGGTAAACGCCGGATCCATCTGCACTCCCCGGATAGACATGGAGGCAATCGCAGCAGACGCCCCAGTCGAACTAATTGAAAAAAAATTCCGCGAAACCGGCTTTTCACGGCTTCCGGTCTACGAAAATTCCATCGACCGGATCATCGGCGTACTATTGCTCAAAGATTTTTTCTGGACAAAGGATGTACGAGATGCCATGAAACCGGCCGTCTGCATCAGTGAATCCATGAAAATTGCCCCGCTTTTAAAACTGCTTCAAAAGAAACAATCCCAACTTGCTGTGATTATTGATGAATTCGGCGGTACAGTCGGAATCGTTACTGTGGAAGATATTGTTGAAGAATTAGTCGGTGAAATATGGGACGAACATGACGATATTACCGAGTATGTTACCCGGATTGATGACCGCACCTACCGGATAAACGGCAGTTTTAGTTTTGGGGAAATGCTTGCGTTGTTTGGGTTGGACCGGGAAAATTCTGAACGCATCAGCATTGCCGGATGGATTATTGAGCAGGCCGGACATCTTACGGAAAAAGGCGAGCGCTTTACTTTTAAAGATATTGCTATCACCGTTTCAAAAATTAAACAGCACCGGATTCTGGAAGTCTATGTCCATCAAGAGCCAGCAGCTCAGTAATTGTGTCTCCAAAAAGTTCTAGCAAACGCCGGCGGAAATCCTCCGGTACCGGCGCATAAAAGCTACGCGGACCAGCCGGAAAAGGTATTTCGAGCGAATAGGCATGGAGAAAAAAAATACCATGAGAGCCGCCGTATTTTCCATCACCGGACAATGGATGCCCATGAATCGCGGCTTGAGCCCGAATCTGATGGGTCCGGCCGGTCTGTATCTCTGCCCTAACAAACGAAAAACCGGGAACAGTCAGCAGCGGAGTTATTTCGGTGATCCCTTGACTCCCTGCATCATCCGGTGCCGTTTTCCGGGCAGATCTATCGCGAAAAAGCCTGTCCTCCCAACGTTCCGGACCGGTTATGATTCCATTAACAATTGCAAGGTAGCGTTTTTTGACACGCCGGCTTTGGAGCAATGAGCTGAAAAAGTGCGCTCCGGACAGACTCTTTGAAAATACCAACACACCGCTCGTTGGTTGATCGAGCCGATGAAGCGGACCGGAACGGAACGAAAGTGATGTATCAATCCGGCCATCAAGGTAAGATTGCACCATCTGCTCCATACTCCGCTGACCATGCACCGGAACGCCGGCCGGTTTATTAAGGATCAACAGCCCTTCATCTTCATACAAAATATCCAGAGTGTGACGGATTTCCGGTGTAGGTTTTGTAATATTGTCATGAACCGGAATGTCAGCATCAATACTAATAGAATCTCCACTATGAATCCGGTGCGAAGCTTGAGCCGGTCCATCGTTGACCCGGATCCGGCCGGTGCGGAGGAGACGGTGCAGGCATGAAAGCGACATATCCGGTAGAGCTTTCCGGAGAATTCGGTCGAGCCGGCGCCCCTCATCATTGAGTGCAGCTGTCAACTTAAGGCATTGTATTTTTTCCATTGTCTCAATATTCTTTCCTTTCAAAACATGGTTATGCATGTCAAGAACCCCGGAGATTTGCAGCTAACTCTTTCCATACAACCTGATCGGCCGGATTCAATTCCGCAAAATCCTTTTCACGGCCGTAGGCAGAACATTCGATAAAACGATTGGTCCGTTCCAGCAGTGATGCAAATTTTTTTTCATGAAATTCAAGTATCCACCGGGGAATCTTCTTTGCTGTTTCCAAGAGCTGTCCGTAATGCGGCGCACACAATCCGGAAGATTTTACAACGATGTCCTGCAACTGTCTTGCCACATCATCTGCTGCCGGTTCTGCTTTTATCAAAAAACCAAGGTATTCTTGCTCAATCCGGTCCTGCTCGACACACACAGGACAGCGTTCCTTTGTTTTTAATATTTTCCGTTTTGTAAAGGATTCAACCCGATCTTCCAGAATATCCCGCCCCAGAATCGCAACGGCTAAACCGTCCCGGAATGATTCGAGGTTCCGGGAATGAAAGGCACAAAAGCCGCCGGCCGCCCGGTGCGCTTTCCGGAAGGCCCGATCAGAAATATGCTCAAATAACATATTGTCAAGGTAGCGCTCGCAACGATCTGACACAATCGTACAAAGCGGACAGCCGGGACGGGCGCTGGCCTTTTCCAGTTCAAAAAAATTGATGTGTTTATCCAGCGGCATGAATCTGCTCCACGCTACCGTCCGGATGCCCCTCAAAAATAACCGGCCGAATCCGTGTAAAGAAGCCGTTTTCCACCACACCCGGAATGAGGTTGATATTCAGTTCCAACTCCGCCGGATCCATGTTCTCCTTGAGACGGCAATCGAGGAGCATATTTGCGTGTTCAGTAATTACAGGTCCAGCCTTCCGGACCGCTTCCCGGAGTTTCACCTCCATTCCCAAACGTTCAAGCGCCTGCGTCACCGGCACCCGCGCTTCCGGAATCACTTCCACTGGAACCGGAAAGCCGCGCCCCAAATGCTCGACTATTTTTGATTCATCAACCACGAGCGCATAGGCAGCGGAATTGTATGCTGCAATTTTTTCCAAAAGCAAAGCGCCGCCTCCGCCCTTGACACACCGGCCCTGTTTATCAACTTCATCTGCACCGTCTATCGTCAGATCCAGAGAACCGTGTATCTCCGGTGAATTCAATGAAAAAGCCGGAATCCCCCACGATTCGCACTCCAAAAGTGATTGAAAACTTGTAGTCACGGCACGAATATCCTTTATAAGCCCTTGTCGGAGAAGATATCCGGTATGCCGGATTACATAAATTACAGTTGAACCGGTTCCCAGTCCGATTTTCATCCCGGTTTTTATAAGGGATTCTACTGCGGTTTTTCCAGTTTGTTCTTTTATTTCTTGTTGTGTCATAGAGAAAGTCTAATGCACAACCGGCTCGTAGGCAAGCTCATAGCCCTGAAAGGGCGGATCCGGCGGATCATGGCGAAAGCCTTGTCTACAGCTTTCGGAAACAGTATACGTAGGTTTCGAATTTTTTGTTCCCTGAAATACTGATCGAGGTCTGACCCCATTTATTTTATTGTAATATAAAGAGATACGGAGGTCTGTCCCCAAAATCCGCATTAGCAGCATGTTTTTCCAGAATTTTGAGACATATTTTTGAAGAAAGAATCCGGAATCATGAGGGGGTGTACTCCCCCTGCCTCCAAACCCGCCGTCATTTCGGCAGGCTCAATGAGCGGCGTGTTTTCCGGCACCCCCCTCCTGACTGTGAGTAACCACCGGAAAACCAGATCGAGGTCTGACCCCATTTATTTTATTGTAACATAAAGATATATGGAGGTCTGTCCCCAAAATTCGCCTTATTCAATGGCATACTTTTTCAGGAGGATCCGGAGAAAGAGTTGAATAACGAGGTTTGAAGCACTTTTATTTTTGAACTTGACAGAAGTGGCAGAGTGGTATATAATTTCGCTATGTTTACTAGGAATTAGTCAGGAGGACTCTATGGCGAGAGCAGAAAAAATTACGGATCTGGTTGGGAATACCCCTATTGTTAAAATTAATAACCTCAATGACAGCAAGGCCATTGTGTATGCAAAATTGGAGAGTTTTAACCCGCTTTCCAGTGTGAAGGACCGGATTGCGTTGGCGTTAATTGAGGCCGGAGAAAAAGATGGGAATATAAAACCCGGAACGGTACTCGTTGAACCGACCAGCGGTAATACCGGAATCGGGCTGGCTTTTGTGGCAGCGGTCAAAGGCTACCGGCTTATTTTAACGATGCCGGATACTATGAGTATTGAGCGTAGGAAGCTCCTCAAGGCTCTGGGTGCGGAGCTGGAGCTGACTGAAGGGGCAAAGGGCATGAAAGGTGCAATCGCAAAGGCTGAAGAATTGGCTGCAACTATTCCTAATTCCTTTATCCCCCAACAATTCAACAATCCGGCAAATCCGGCCATTCATGAAAAAACAACCGGACCGGAAATTTGGAGTGATACTGAAGGTAACGTTGACATTTTAGTCGGTGGAGTCGGTACCGGCGGTACGGTCACCGGTGCGGGGCGTTTTCTCAAATCAAAAAAATCATCAGTAAAAGTCGTTGCGGTTGAACCAGTTGCATCTCCGGTACTCTCCGGCGGCAAACCCGGTCCCCACAAGATTCAGGGAATCGGTGCAGGCTTTCAGCCGAAAGTCTATGATCCGGCTGTTATTGACGAAGTGTATCAGTCAGACCATGAAAAAGCTGGGGCAGTTGCCCGGCGGCTGGCAAAAGAAGAAGGCATTCTCGTGGGAATTTCCTCCGGCGCTGCTTTGGAAGCAGCCTTGACCATTGCTAAACGGCCGGAAAATGCCGGAAAAACTATTGTAGTCGTGTTACCGGATACCGGCGAGCGTTATCTTTCGACCTGGTTGTGGGAAGACTAAAAGCTAAAGCCCAATCGTACGGTTGGGCTATTTAATTACAATATTTTTCCACATATTCATTGAATTTACTCAACAGTTTTGATTCTAATTGAGAATCATAGATTAGTGCCTTGTTTTTAGCTCTTTTAGCTTTTAAAGTATGACCTAAACCGGTATATGAAGCAATAAAATCATGGTCCACATTCAAGATATGTAATGTGCTATTTAATGCCGCGGAATTAGAATACGGTACAAGAGGATCACCAACATCATGCACAATAATTACCGGCGGAATACCGGCATTAACAAAATAGAGTGGAGAAATTGACATAAGAGCTTCTTTAATAGATTCGTTGTAGCCGTTATCACCGATCTCATTATCCGATAATCGGTAACCGGTTGCATTTTCACCGACTTTGTAAAATAAAGGTAACATACGGCTTTTTTTGAAATTATACAAAAAGGCCACATCACTCAGATCGGTCGGGGCAGCTAAACTGACACAAAATGCTATTGGAATAGGACTATTTTTATAGTTTTTATACGCATACAGCAGCGAAAGATGTGCACCGGATGAGTGTCCCATAATTACTACTTTATTTACACTACCATACTGTGAAGAAAATTCTTTTATGAAAGAAACAGCACTGGATACATCATCTATCACTTCTGCCATGTGAATATCTTCATCAATATACCGGTGATTCATTGATGCAACAATGAATCGATCTCTAAAATTATCTAAAAACAAAGGGTAATCATTTTTATCACCATACATCCATATGCCGCCGTGGATAAATAATATAACATTTAAATTGCCGGCTGCATTATCCGGAATGGAAATATCAATTTTATTCCGTTCATGCGGACCGTAAGCTATATCATTATGCAATGTATAATGAATATCTTCCGGAACTTTTCCGGTTGACGCGCATCCGGTCAATAGCACACACAGTATAAAAAATACATATTTTCTCATAATATTCCACTTTAAATATCCGGACTTTTTAGCCTTTCCGGGAATCGTACACCGCAGCTCCGCTTATAAAATAACGAGATAAAGAAAAAAATAAAATAAACATAGGAATACTGGCAATGGCTGCGACTGCCATCATTGCGCCTTCATCGGTCATTTTTTCTTCGGAAAATTTTGAAATATAGAGGGGAATCGTCTTCATTTTTTCACTTTGAATCACGAGAAGCGGCCAGAGTAGATTGTCCCACTGTCCCCGGAACGAAAGAATCGCGAGGGTGGCAATGGCCGGCGTACAGTTCGGGAAAACAATTTTCCAAAAAATACCCGCCTCGGACAGTCCGTCAACTCGTGCAGCGTCAAGAAATTCAACCGGAAAAGTCGTGAGGTACTGGCGCATTTGAAAAACCCCGAATGCACTGAGCGCAAAAGGCAGAATCAGCCCAACATACGTATTTTGAATGTTTAGTCCGCGTGCAACCATATACAGGGGAATCATAATCGCCTCAAAGGGAATCATCATGGTTGCCATAATCATCATAAAAACGAGAGTGCGTCCCTTAAACCGAAATTGTGCAAGGCCATAGCCGGTGAGAGATGCAAAAATCACCGTAGTGCAGGCAACGATGCTGGAAACAATGAGGGAATTAAGCATATTCCGGGGAAAAATCCATGAACCGTCATTGCCTCGCAGCGCCTGGTAAAAATTATGTGGGTAAAATGGGCGGGGAATCCAGCTATACGGCATCCGCAGAATTTGGTTTTTCTGCATCATCGATGCGCTAAACATAAAGATAAGAGGAGTCACCGTGAAAATTAACATGACCACAAGTAACGCCCACACGATAATATCCACTCCGGAAACCTTACTCTTTTTCATATAATTCCCTTTTAATATTCAACTTCGTCACTTTTTGAAGCCCGAAACTGCAACCATGTTAAAATAAGCATAATAACAAAAAGTACCAAACTCATAGCGCTCGCCCGGCCTATTCGCTGATTAGTAATTCCTGTCCGGTAAATATTGAGAGTGATTACATTTATAGGAGCCTGCGGCGCACCGGATTGCGTGAAAAGATATTGTGTACTAAATGTTTTGAGACATTGCAGCATTGCCATAATCGAAACGAGTACCACCGTCGGCCGGAGTAGAGGTAAGGTGATCCGCCAAAAAGCCTGCCATTTTCCGGCACCGTCAATCGTTGCAGCTTCGTAAATTGAAGGAGGAATCGAAGAAAGTCCGGTGATAAAAAGGATCACAAAATAACCAATATATTTCCAAAAATAAACAAGCATAGTGGAAATTTGAACCATTACACTGTCAGATAACCATTTATGATCCACACCGGCCGTATGAAAAAGGCTATTTATCCATTGATTCGCCAGACCACGCGGATCAAAAATCAGCATCCAAATTGCGGCGGCCACAACAGAAGAGAGTACAGCCGGTGTGTAAAAAGCGATTTGAAAAAAATTCCGGGCTTTCCGTCCCACGACCTGCGTTAAAAATACCGCAAAAATCAAACTGAGCACAGCCAGCGGAATAAAGGTTCCAATGGTAAATACAAAAGTCGCCCGGAGTGAATTCCAAAAACCGGAAGTCTGTGACGTAAAAAGATACGTATAATTACCAAATCCGACAAAAGGCGGCGTATTTAACGAAAGAACTCTTTTATCAAAAAAACTGGTATAAAGTGCATTTAAAATGGGGTAAAAGCTAAACACTGAAAAGAAAAGAATAGCCGGCACCACAAAAATAAATCCCCACCGCGCCTGCTTTTTTTCAATGCCTCCGTAGTGTTTCATAAAAACTCCTCTGTTCCGGAACTTAATGTACCCGATCCCGGAAGTTAATTCGGAAATTCCGGGATCGAATCGATTTATCTTTCATCAAGTAATTCTTGAGCTGCGGATTTGAGAGTCGCCAATGCCCGTTCCGGCGTTACACCGGAAAGCATTACCGATTCTACCGCACTCCGGATTAAATTTTGTAATTCCGCACTATGCGCCCCAAAGTACACAATATGTCCCCGCTCCATATCATTGGTAAAAACATTTGAATACGGCATATTTTTATAGGTTGGAGAATTAAAAAGCGCCTTTGTCGGCTGAATTAAACTCACTTCGCTCAAATATTCCTCTGCATGACTGAGCATATAACCAATTAATTTCCATGCTGCTTCTTGTTTAGCCGGAGAGCTTTGTGCATTCACCATATAGTAATGGCCATAATAACAACCGGCTACATCCTTTACCGCATTTTGGAATTTCGGATAAGGAATTACCATCCATTCATTACTTTCAAAAAAAGCCGGATTATCCGCCCGGATTCTGCCCTGCTGATAAAGCCCCGTGGTTGCCATCGCAATATCGTTATTATCCCGGTTAAATAACGACCGGGCAGCAGTATAGGTAGGAGAACCGAGGTTTTTACCGCTCGGACCCCACTCACGCATATACCGGAGGAAGTTAAGCCATGCAGCATCTCCGACAATTGCGGTTTTTCCATCGTCACTGACCAATTTGCCGCCAAGTTGTTCAACCATAGGTACCATTGCCACAAGGTAATAGGGGTACCGGAAATCGAATCCGCGCCGCTCAATAATATTACCGTTCCGGATCACCAATTTTTCAGAAACGGTCACCATTTCTTCCCAGGTTTTTGGGTAATCTTTTTCCGGATCCAGCCCTGCGGACCGGAAGACTTTTTTGTTAATGTAAATACACCAATTTGTTAATTCCAATGGAAGTCCGTAAATATTTCCATTAATGGTTACCGGATCCAAAAATCCGGCCGCGTAGGCATCGATCAGAGCTGCTTTATTTGCATAACCGGCCGCCTGATAATTAACCGGTGAAACCCGGCCATTTGCAATATACGCATACTCATCTTCAATGGAAAGGTTAAAAATATCCGGACCCTGATTTGCAGCGAACGCAGTCTGCACTAATTCAATCATTTTTGTGGAAGATTGAGTCGTACGCTCGATCTTGATGTTTGGGTTTGCAGCCATAAATTCCTGCATATACCGCTCTTCGATACGGGTACGGTTTGGATCCTCATGTGTCCAAACACTAATGGTTACGGGCCCGGTTTCCTTTTCACCGGTACCGGCTGCAAAAAGAGAAACGCTAACGAGTAATACACCAGTTAAACAACTTAACTTTTTCATAAAACCTCCCTATTCAACTCTGAGAGTCATTATAATACTGACTGGATCAATACACAAGAAATATATGAATAATCAAACCGGCTAACATTTGTATAAAAAGTGGACAGAGGTCTGTCCCCAAGTAATTATATATGTTGTAAACAATAACGGAGGTCTGTCCCCAAAATTCCGGCAAACTGAATCAAAACTGCAACTTCATCCCATGATCTTATTGATCGCACAGTGCGATCGAAGGGAGGAATCTATGGCGCGACCAGAACGAGGAGATACTAGCAAGGGTAAGACATATCATGTTGCCTCGGAAATTAACCGGAAAGCCTTTGATTTGCAAAATGATGAAGACAAGGAGATGTTCGTAAAAGTTATTGAGGAGGCGAAAACTAAGAAACACTATAAGTTTGAGCTTCATAACTTCTGCATCATGGATAATCACTTTCACTTTTTAATCACACCGGAGTTTGGTCAAAGTCTTTCTATCATAATGAAATGGATTAAAATGGTGCTTGCGATTCGGTGGAACCATAAGTATGGAAAAACGGGTCACTTGTGGGGAGATCGGTTTTTTTCACGGGAAATTGTGGATGATGAAGATTTCATAACGGTGTACAATTATATCGATCAGAATCCGGTTAAAGCAGGTATGGTGGAGAATCCAGAGGATTGGAAGTGGGGTGGGCTGCATCATCACCAGGCCGGGATTACCCGGATAGTAAAGCCGGCACCGGAATGGGTACTGGAGCGGCTGCCGTGGCACCGGCAACTGGGGACAGACCCCCGTCCCTAATCCACTCCCAGTTCCGGCACTGTACCAGTAAAATCAACTACACTCCGGCAGAATCTCTCTAAAAAAAGTATCCGGATGTCCCATGAACTACAACTCCCACACAGGGATTGATAAAAAATCAACCCCTACAGTATTATTTTGCCCGGGACAGCGTGACAGCAGCAGTCGTTACAATATCATCAACTGATGCACCGCGGGAGAGATCGCTGATCGGCTTGGCAAAGCCCTGGAGGAAAGGCCCGAAGGCTTCTGCTTTTCCGAGGCGTTGTACCAATTTGTAGCCAATGTTTCCTGCTCCAAGGTTCGGGAAGACCAAAACATTGACCTTTCCCCGGATTGGACTGCCGGGAGCTTTTTTGTCAGTGACTGAAGGAACCAATGCGGCATCGGCTTGTAATTCACCATCAAACACAAAATCCGGATTCTTTCCCTTGAGAATCGTGCACGCATTTTGTACTTTTGTGACTGCTTCATGCGCGGCAGATCCTTTTGTGGAAAAGGAAAGCAAGGCAACGACCGGTTCTGCTTCAAGCAATTCCCGGCAGGATTGGGCAGCGCTCACGGCAATATCGGCCAATTGTTCCTCGGTCGGTTCCGGAATCACCGCACAATCTGAAAAAATTAAGGAACCGCCGGCACCCCATGACGGATCCGTGGTATGTACAACAAAACAAGAGGATGCTGTTTTTGAAACTGTCCCCACGATGGCGAGTCCGGCCCGGAGTACATCGGCTGTAGCACTTTCCGCACCGGCGACCATCGCATCAGCATCACCGCGATGCACCATCATCGCACCCCAACGTAACTGGGCTGTGATCTCGGCTTTTGCCTTTTCCAGCGTGATGGGCCTGTCGACCGGTTGTCCTTTGGCTTTTTTTGCTTCCTCTTTTTTGTGGAGGATGTCAAAATACATTTGTGCGTAACTTTCCAAAAAAGGAGATGCAGCCGGCTCAACTACGACAATCCCCTCCAGATTGACTCCTTCCTTGGACGCAACTGCTTCGACTTCTGCCTTTGCACCGACCAACGTTACGGATGCAGCCAACTTTTCATCCACGAGAATCCGGGCTGCCTTGACCGTACGCGGCTCCGTTCCCTCTGCAAGCACAAGTTTTTTCTGCAACCGGGCAGCCCTTGCCCGCATATCCTTAACAAAATCCATACCGGGTACTTCCTTTCTAAATGATTAGCATATATCATAGCTTGTGGCCCTTAAAATCGCAAGAGAGAATTTAATTTGAGGAGTCTATATGACAAAAGCAGAACGATTAGTTGGAACCGTTATTCCGGTCGGAGCGCTCCGGGGCGAGCTGGTTTCTGGAGTCGGTGAATTTCCGGATCTCGTGGAATTTGGGCACTTATGTGTAGATTGCGAGCTCAAAGTACTGCAATTACTTCCGGTGAATGATACTGGTTACGCAAGTTCACCCTATGATGCGCGGAGCGTCTTTGCACTACATCCTTTGTACTTACGGCTTTCAGATATGCCGGAGTCTAAAGATTTTCCGCAGGAGCTTGCGGAGCTTAATACACAATTTGCAGACCGGCAGCGCTTTCCGTACCAAGAAATTATGGGGGCGAAGTTTACACTCCTCCGGAAAATGTACGACGCGCATAAGGAAGACATTCGTGCTTCAGCGGAACCGGATGGTCATCTGGCGCAATGGATGAACGAAAATCCGTGGATCAAGGACTATGTGGTGTACCGCCGGCTCAAGGCTTTTAACGGGGAACGCAGTTGGAAGGAATGGCCGGAATATTGCCATGTGACACAAGAGGAAATCGATGTGCTCTGGAACGCGCCGTGGCTGCGCGAGGAGCATCTTTTTTGGGTGTGGATGCAGGAAGCGCTTGACACACAATTTTCTCAAGCGGCCGATGAACTCAAGAAAATGGGAATCATTCTGGAAGGTGATATTCCGATTCTCATTAATGAAGATTCCGCGGATGTATGGGCCCATCCGGAATTGTTCCATCAGGAACTTTCGGCCGGTGCGCCGCCGGATATGTACAGTCCCACAGGTCAAAATTGGGGTTTTCCGGCCTACAACTGGGCAGCGCACGAAGCTGAGGGCTATGCATGGTGGAAAGCCCGGCTCAAAACCGCTGAAAAATATTATCAAGCTTACCGGATCGATCATGTACTTGGGTTTTTCCGGCTGTGGGTTTCGGATCGGACTAATACAAGTTCACTTCTGGGCCGTTTTTTACCATACGAATCGATTAACCGTAAGGATTTAGAGAAAAAATTGGGATTCAATGCCGGCCGGATCCGGTGGATGAGTCAGCCGCATATTCCGACCGCGGAAGTGTGGGATGCAGTTGCCGGTACTAAGGATCAGGAACATGAAGCCAATCAAACGTTTGAGAAAGCTCTTAACCGTATTGGTACTGAGGAATTATGGCTTTTTAAGGATTCTATCCGGGGTGAAAAAGACATTGAAGCGTTGGATATTCATCCGAATGCAAAACGTTATCTTCTTTCTGCATGGGGAAACCGGCTTTTTGTGGAATATGAGCCGGATGCTTTTTTCCCGACATGGTATCATCAGAATTCACGCGCGTACCAATCGCTTTCCGGCGATGAAAAAGCGGTTCTTGACGATTTCTTGGCACGGCTTGCAGAAAAATCAGAAAAAACATGGAAAAAACTGGGCGAACAATTGTTGACCATGATTGCTGAATCATCTGAAATGCTTCCCTGCGCGGAGGATCTTGGTGCGGTTCCGGAATGTGTTCCCACAGTACTCAAAAAATTGAACATCCTCGGATTGCATGTTCTTCGGTGGACACGCGAATGGGATCAGCCCGGCGAGCCATTTATCCCGGTGAGTCAGTACCGGAAATTAAGTGTTGCAACCTCTTCTGTCCACGATAGTTCTCCGCTGCGAGGCTGGTGGAATAAAGAAGCTGATCAGCAGCTTCTGAGTACTTTTGTCGGTGCGCCCTCGCTTCCGTCAATTTACAATCCGGGCACTGCAAAGTTGATTTTGCACAAACTGGCCGGTGCGGCATCGCTTTTCCGGGTTTTCCCAATTCAAGACCTGCTCCACCTTTCGAGTAAATGGTATAGCGAGGATCTGGATTCCGAACAGATCAATGTACCGGGAACGGTTACCGATCAAAACTGGACCTACCGGCTGCCGGCTCCAATCGCAGCGATCCGGAAAGATGCTATTTTAATCCGGGCGGTACAAGATGTAGTCAAGGTGAAACAGTCTAAAAAATAATGTAGGGGTAACTGGCTGAATGAGGTCTGTCCTCTATTCGGCCGGTTGCTAGCTTGATTTTTAACTGGGGGATAGATGCTGATTCGAATCGAGGTCTGTCCCCATTCTAAAAAATTTTGCCTCAAGATACACCCAAAATAGAAATTCATGTGAATGAATGGCATATTACCGGGATTCATACAAAAACTCTGAATACGAGCCGGTTTGCCATTTGTACCTGTAATTAGCACTGCTTTTTGGTGATGTTTCATCCGTTAAAACCGGAAATTTGTGTTCTTTGAAAGGTTTTTGAGGATAAAGCTCCCCTGCGTTCCTCGCGGCATACAACCGGAAAACTGATCCGTGAGACCCCCATGCGCTTCACATGGGTTCATTCCACCCAAAAATGCCGCCCCGGTGACCTTACCTGCCGTCAGAGAGCATATAGGTCAGACCTATACCTCCCTCCGCGCATAAGCACTTCCACGATCACCGCACTCACCGGCGTTACAATCACAGTAATACTTTGCTCACGGTGATACGCACCTCCATAGCACCATTCTTCCGGACTCGCCACCAGCCCAGCCGCAACCGGATTCCGGTCAATGTAATCATACACACTCCAAAAGTCCCGCTCATCACTGATCACCCGGGAATAAAACCGGTCCCCCCAAAAGTGACCGGTCTGATTATGCGCTTTGTTCCAGCGGATAGCGAAGACCATCTTTATCCATTTGATTATGACAGAAAGACTTTGACCATCGTGCGGCGTGATCAAGAAGTGGAAATGATTAGCCATGATGCAAAAGTTCCAGAGTTCGAACTTGAACTGTTTCTTGTTTTTTGCCTCTGCAATGACAGCGAGGAACAATTCCTTGTCTGCTTGTGGAGCGAGTTCGAATGCTCTGCGGTTGACTTCAGAAGTGACATGGTAAGTCCAGCCGAAGTTAGTTTTGCCTCTTCGAGTATGCGTCAAAATGAAACCTCCTCCTCGGTAACGAGGTATTATTAATATGGGGTGAAGTGGTAGTTTTGATTCGTATTGTAGAGAAAAAGATAAAAAGATAGGACAGACCTCTTATATCTCTTTTTAACATATATAATTAATTCAGGACAGACCTCAAACTCATTTTGAGAGAGAATACGGGATCATAAAAGGGGTATACCCCTCTTGGTTGAGAGTCAGGTGATTACAGAAAAATCCCGGTTGACAGTTGTAGCCTTCGTTTTATACACTTACAAAACAGGATCAACAATGCACAACTGTTTTACTGTGGCCGGAAAAGAATACACCCCGGAAGATCCCCTGCTCATAGCTGAACTAGGCACAGGTCACGCCTCGGATCCGGTAAAAGCGGCTGAATTGATCGATGCTGCGGCAGAGTCAGGCGCTGGATGCATCAAAGTGCAAATCGTGTACGCTGATGAGATATTGCATCCTAATACTGGAATTGTTGCATTACCGGGCGGTAATATTCGGCTTTATGATCAATTTAAACGGTTGGAAGTGGATCCGGATTTCTTTGTGGCGATGAAAGAACGCACGGAATCAAAGGGGATGCTTTTTTTGGCTACTCCTTTTGGGCTGAAAAGCGCCCGGGAATTGTACGCGTTAAATCCTTGCGCTGTTAAAATTGCCTCGCCGGAATTAAATTACACTGCACTTTTAAAGGAAATTGCCTCATATAAAAAACCAGTTTTTCTTTCGAGCGGCGTTTCAAAACTGGGTGATATTGAGTCTGCACTTGAACTGCTGGAGCCGGTTCCGGTCTGTCTTTTCCACTGCGTCACCGCGTATCCTGCGCCGGAAACCGAGTATAATCTCCGGATTCTCCACAATTTGTCTGGAATTTTTGGAATTCCAACCGGAGTCAGCGATCATAGTGCGGATCCATGCCGGGTACCATGTCTTGCGGTGAAAATGGGTGCGGTTGCCGTTGAAAAACATTTTTGTCTCTCGCGGCAGGATCCAGGTCTCGATGACAAAATTGCCCTGCCGCCGGATGAATTTGCCCAGATGGTGCGGACGATCCATGACAACAATAGGACAGACCTCGATCCCGCGATTCTCGGCGATGGAGTCAAAGGCCTTGCACCTTCTGAAAAAGCCAATTACACGCGGACGAACCGTTCGATTCATGCGGTCCGGGATTTGAATCCAGGAGAAATTATCACGCCGGAAGCTATTGCGATTCTCAGGACCGAAAAAATCCTCCGTCCTGGTTTGCCGCCTGCATGGGAATCGGCAGTCATCGGCCGGACTGTGCGTTCTTTTATTCCGGCCGGAGAGGGGATTCGTTTTGAAGACATCTAATATTTTGATTTTTGTGATGATCTTCTGCACGATTCGCCTATTCGCGCAAGAAGCTACATACCTCGTCCAAAACGGCGACAGCGTTTCAACAATAGCCTACCGGTTCGACATCTCCAGCGATGATCTCATGAAACGTAACAACATCGCCAACGCCCTGTCGCTCCGGAGCGGCCAGCGGCTCTTCATTCCGGGAACTTCAATTCATATTGTCTTATCCGGTCAAACATTATACGGAATCGCGCGCCAGTATGGAATCAGCGTGAGCAAACTCCGGAACCTTAACAATATCCCGGATTCATATATGTTGAAAGTCGAGGATAAACTCATCGTTCCAGCAACTGCTATGGCGCAGCCGGAACAGTCCGCACAAGATCAGGTTTCTGCTCCGGCCGTGAACGCCGTGCGGGAACATCTTGTCCTTGCCGGTGAAACATTTTACGGGCTGGGGCGCCGGTACGGAACTGACGAGCAAACAATCCGGAAACTTAACAATTTTTCAGATTCTTATGTATTAAAAACCGGAGACAGAATCAAAGTTCCGGGGACTCCTCCAGAGCAGACAGAAGGTTCCGCATCGGATCAATCAATAATATTCCGGCCCGTCCAGACAGTTGAGTCTGTTCCGCTTAAATGGCCGGTTTCTGCTAAAGATGTCATTTACACTAAAGGAAAAGTTTCCGGTGTTATGCTGTCTGCTGAACGCTCAGAGCCGGTAAAAAATGTTATGTACGGGACCGTTATTTCCGCGGATAATTACCATGGATTCGGTAAAGTGGTTATTGTTGAGGTAGCCGGCGGATATATTTATCTGTATGGTGGAATGGAAAGTATTTCAGTAAAAGTACATGATATTATTGCTCCGGGTACTGAACTGGGAATCGCATCTCATGGAGAAAA